>NZ_DATIGT010000270.1:0-19399 GCF_035481375.1 Tahibacter sp. | reverse complement strand
AACCTGCCGATCCTGCTCGACCGGCGCCGCATCTATGTGCTGCCGACGCTGTTCGGCCTTGTATTCGCGGCAATGCTGTTCGTCATGAGCATCGGCGCGCTGAACTACTACAACAATCCGGCGCTGTTGCTGACCGTGCTGCTCGGCTCGGTCAGCGTGCTCAGCATGCTCGTCGCGTTCCGCACGCTCGACGGCACCTGTCTCGACCGCGTCCAGGCCGAGCCCTGCCACGCGGGCGACCTGCTCGCGCTCGAACTCGTGTTCGCCGCGGGCACGCGCGTGCGGCCGGGCCTGCGCATCGACATCGGCGACAGCCACGCCGTGGTCACGGCCGAAGCCGGCGAGCCGCTGCGCGCCGTGCTCGCGCTGCCGACCGCACGTCGCGGCCTGATGACGTTGCCGCGGATCCGCTTCTGGACGCGCTGGCCCTACGGCTTGTTCCGTGCGTGGAGCTGGCTCAATCCGCAGATCGAACTTCTGGTCTATCCGCGCGCCGAGGCGAACGCCGTGCCGCTGCCGCAGGGCGCCGACCAGGCGCAGCGCAGCCGCATCCAGCCGCTCGGCGAGGAGTTCGGCGCGCTGCGCGAATACCGCGCGAGCGATCCGCGCCGGCTGATCGCCTGGAAGGCGAGCGCGCGCGCCGACCGCCTGCTCGTGCGCGAACCGGAACAATTGCTCGGCGAGGAATACGTGCTCGATTTCGATGCGCTGACGTCGCTCGATCTCGAAGCGCGCATCTCGCGCCTGACGCGCTGGGTGCTCATGGCGGAGGAACGTCGCGCGCGCTACACGCTGCTGCTGCCCGGACGGCGCTTCGGTCCCGATCTGGGCACCGAACACGCGCGCCGCTGTCTGCGCGAACTGGCGCTGTTCTGATGCGGCTGACCCGGCGCCAGTTCGACCTGACCACGCTGACCGTGCTCTGCGCGAGCTGGCTGCATGCGCCGCATTTTCCCCTTTGGCTCAATGTGGCATTCACCGCCCTGGTCGCCGCACGCTGGCTGCAGCGCCGCCTGCGCCCGGACTGGGGCAAGCCGCCGGCGCTGCTGCGGCTGCCGCTGACGCTCGCGCTGCCGATCGTGGTCTGGCTGCAGTACGGCAACATCTTCGGCCTCGATCCCGGCAGCGTGTTCGCGGTCGGCATGCTCGTGCTCAAGCTCGCCGAAACCGAGACCACGCGCGACGCCCGTGCCGTCGCGACGTTCGGCATGTTCGTGCTGATGGCAGCGCTGCTGTTCGAGCAGGATCTGCTGACCACGCTCTATGTCGGCCTCGGCGTGGTACCGCTGCTGCTCGGCCTGCGCGCGCTCGAGGCCGACGAGACCTCGGCTGCCGCGTTGTCGCTGACCCGCGTCGCCCCCGGTCTGCGTGCCGTGCTCGCGAACCTGTTCGCGGCGGTGCCGCTCGCGCTGCTCGTATTCCTGTTCCTGCCGCGCCTCGCCGCACCGCTCTGGGCCACGCAGACCTCGCCGCAGGGCCGCACCGGCATCAGCGACAGTATGTCGCCGGGCCACATGGGCGAGCTGTTTCTCGACGACTCGCCGGCATTCCGCGTGAGCTTCGACGGCGGCAACGCACCGCCACCGGCGCAGCGCTACTGGCGCGGCGTCGTGCTCTGGCGCTTCGACGGCCGTACCTGGTCGCGCGGCGGCGGACTCGCCATCGCCCCGGGACAGCAGCCGCTGCGCCCCGAAGGTCCCGAGGTCGGCTACGACATCACGCTGGAGCCGACCGAGAAGCGCTGGCTGTTCGCGCTCGACATGCCGACGTCCAATCCGGCCGGCTATATGCGCGACGAGGACTACACGCTGTCGGGCCTGCGTCCGATCAGCAAGCTGCTCGCCTACTCGCTGCGCTCGGCGCCGCAATACCGGCTCGGCGGGCTCACGACGATGCAGCGCCAGCGCGGACTGCGCCTGCCGCCGAACGCGAACCCGCGCGCGGTCGCGCTCGGCAAGCAGTGGGCCGAGGAATTCGGCGGCAACACCGACCGCATCCTCGAAGCCGCGCTGAATCTGATCCGCAACGAGTTCCGCTACACGTTGACGCCGCCGCCGCTGGGTCGCAATGCGGTCGACGATTTTCTGTTCGAGACCAAGGCCGGCTACTGCGAGCATTTCTCCTCGGCATTCGCGGTGCTGATGCGCGCGGCCGGTATCCCGACGCGCGTCGTGCTCGGCTATCAGGGCGGCTACTGGAACGAGACCGGCGCCTACATGGTCGTGCGCCAGTCCGACGCGCACGCCTGGAATGAAGTCTGGCTCGAGAATCGCGGCTGGGTCCGCATGGATCCGACCGCGGCGGTGCGGCCCGATCGCGTCGAACTCGGCAGCAGCGCGGCGCACGGCGGAGGTTATGGCCGCGAGTGGATGCTCGCGCTGCGCAACCGCTGGGATCTCGTGAACCGGCTCTGGACCCAGATGGTCGTGCAGTTCGACGAACTGACGCAGCGCGGTCTGCTGCGCAGCGTCGGTATCGAGGAAGCCGACTGGCGCCAGCTCGGTCTCGCGTTCGCGGTCTGCATGACACTGCTCGCGGCGCTGGGTCTATGGTGGGCGCTGCGGCGCGACCGCGGCGACGGCGACGCGCTCGATCGCGCCTACGACAAGCTGTGCGCCCGGCTCGCGCGACTCGGCGTCGCGCGCGCACCGTCGGAAGGGCCGGCCGACTATCTGCGCCGCGTGCTGCAGCAATGGCCGCAGGCACGCGAGACGCTCGAACCGCTGTTCGCGCGCTACATGCAGCTGCGCTACGCGAGTACCGATCTGCCCGCCGCGCCGCTGCGCGACTTCGCGCGGGACGCGCGCCGCATCGACCTGCGCCGCTGGCGGCGTTCGTCCTGATCGGCGATTCGAGTCCGGAGCAACTGCATCACCGCCCCCAAAAAAATCGGCGGAGCGACCGCTTCGGCGGCTTCCTGAACAGGCACGCCGCGACGACACGGGCCGGTGTATCGTCGGGACGTCGATGCGATTGCGGGAGCCCCCCATGTCCTTCATCCGCCTGAGCCTGACCACCGCCCTGCTCGCTCTCGCCGGCTGCGCCACGGCACCGAAGCCGCTGCAGGGCGAGTTCGCCGCCGCCGCGCCCGACGCCGTCGCCGATGGACAGAAAGTTCGCTGGGGCGGCGAGATCATCCGTGTCGACAATGCCGCGGATCGGTCCTGCTTCGAAGTCCTCGCGCGCCCGCTCGACGGCAGCGCGCGGCCGCTGCGCCGCGACCGCAGCGACGGCCGTTTTCTCGCCTGCCGCAGCGGCTTCTACGATCCTGCCGTCTTCGAACCCGGCCGCGAAATCACCGTGACCGGCACGATCGCCGGCAGCGAACTGCGCAAGGTCGGCGACTACGACTACCGCTACACGCGCGTCGCCGCCGACGTGATCTATCTCTGGAACGAACGCGAGGCGCTGGCCTATCCGTCACCGTGGTTCTACGACCCGTTCTGGTACCGGCCGTGGTGGGGGCCGTCGTTCGTCGTCATCCATCACCGGCATGAGCGGCGGAAGAACTAGAAGCGCCGGCAACGAGTGCAGCGGAATGAGAAACGAGTAAATGCGAAGCGCTCCCCGCCTACTCTTTTCTCACTCCTCTCAACTTCCCACTCGCTCCTACGCGAACCCCCCATGCAACGGCGCACCGCCCAGCAAGTGCAGATGCAGCTGGAACACGGTCTGCCCGCCGTGGCTGTTGCAGTTGATGACGCAGCGGTAGCCGTTGTCGGCGAAGCCCTGGCGCTTGGCGTAGGCGGCCGCGGCGAGGATCATCTTGCCGACGAGTTCGGCGTGACCCGGCGTCACGTCGTTCAAGGTCGCAATCGGCGTCTTCGGCACGAACAGCACGTGCACGGGCGCCTGCGGGCTGATGTCCTTGAAGGCGATCAGATCGTCGTCCTCGTAGACGATGTCGGCGGGGATTTCGCGGCGGATGATCTTGCCGAAGATCGTGTCGCTCATGGCGTTCCTTCAGGGTGGTGACGTGCGGAGTGGTGGCGGCGCGGCTCAGGTCAGCGTCTGGCGGCTGCCGAACGCGTGCGCGAGCGTGCCGCGGTCGATGAATTCGAGTTCGCCGCCGAGCGGCACGCCGTGTGCGAGGCGCGTCGCGCGGACCCCGGCGTCGCGCGCGATCTGCGACAGCAAGTGCGCGGTGGCCTCGCCTTCGACGGTCGGGTTCGTCGCGACGATGAGTTCGCGGATCTCGCCGCTGCGCAGGCGCTCGGTCAGGAGATCGAGACCGAGTTCCCGCGGACCCAGGCCGTCGAGCGGGCTGAGGCGGCCGAGCAGCACGAAGTACAGGCCGCGGTAGCCCGTCGCGGTTTCGACCGCGGACTGGTCGACCGGACTCTCCACGACGCAGAGCAGGCCCGCGTCGCGCGATACATTGGCGCAGACGCTGCAGATTTCACTTTCGCTGAAACCGCGGCAGCGCCGGCAGTTGCCGATGCGCTCGACCGCGGCGGCCAGGCGCTCGGCGAGCCGGCGCGCGCCGGCGCGGTCGCGTTCGAGCACATGGAAGGCCATGCGCTGCGCGGTTTTCGCGCCGACGCCCGGAAGGCAGCGCAGCGCCTCGATCAGCTCGGCCAGGAGCGGCGAACCGGCACTCATGGGTCAGAACGGCAGCGAGAAGCCCGGCGGCAGGTTCATGCCGCCGGCGACGCCGGCCATGCGCGACTGGGTCTCGCTCGCCAGCTTGTTCGCGGCGTCGTTGAACGCGGCGGCGATCAGATCCTCGGCCATTTCCGGATCGTCCTGCATGAGCTTGCGGTCGACGGTGACGCGGCGCACTTCGTGGCGGCCGTTCATGAGCACGCTGACGAGTCCGCCGCCGGCGCTGCCGGTCACTTCGAGCTTGGCGATCTCTTCCTGTGCTTTCTTCAGGTTCTCCTGCATGCGCTGCGCTTGCTGCATGAGGTTGCCGAGGGGTCCACGCATGACTGGCTCCGGATAGGAAACTGAAACGGTGCGGAAACTGTGGTGGCGGCGTCCGCGTTCGCCAAGACCGGCGCTCAGGCGCCCGGCGCATTGTCGACGCGGACCGAGCCCGGCACGATGCGCGCGCCGAGTTCGCGCGCGGCGGCCTGCACGAACGGATCGCGATCCATGTCGTCCTCGGCCTGCTGCTGCCGCGCGCTGCGCGTGCGCATCAGTTCCTCGGCCGGCGTCTCGACGCTGCCGCTGGCCTGCTCGAAGTGGCAGCGCAGCGTGCGGCCCGTCGCCGCCGACAGCTTTTCCTGCAGCTGCGCGACCATGCCCGGAATCAGCACGTTGTAGTGTTCGGCGCGCAGCGCGAGGCGCAGCACCTCGCCGTCGACGGCAACCAGTGCCGCATTGCGCGCAAGCTGGCCGATCGGACCGAGCAGGTTGGCGCGCTCGATCAACGAAGCCCAGTCGCGCGGTTCGATTGCGACGTGTGCGGTGGTCTCGCCGACTTCGGCGCGCACGGGAGCCGCGATGACCGGGCTCGGCGTGGTCGCGGCATCGCGCGGCGGCGGCGGTGGCGGTACCGCGCTGACTGCGACGGCTGCCTTCGCTTCGACCACCACCGGTGCCGACGCGGCGACCTCGACGGCGCGCGCGGCGGCCGCTGCGTCATCAGCGCCGTAGCGCCCGGCATCCTCGCTCACCGGCCGCAAGCGTTGCCCTGACGTATCGCCGGCGCGGGCCGGCGGAGCTCCTGCGGACCGAGGCGACGCGCCGCCGGCACCGCTTCCCCCGCCGGCCTCGGCCGGCGCGAACGCGAGCAGGCGCAGCAGCGCCATGTCGAAACCCGCGCGCGGTGTCGGCGCGAGCGCGAGATCGCGCCGGCCGCTGACGCAAAGCTGGTAGTAGAGCTGCACCTCGTCGGCGCCGAGCTGCTGCGCGAAGCGCGCAACGTCCTCGGCATCGGCGGCGCTCTCGCCGACGTGATCGGGCACGAGCTGGCGCAGCTGGATGCGATGCAGCAGTGCGGCGAGATCGTCGAGCACGAGACCGAAGTCGGGCCCGAATTCGGCGAGCTGCGTCACTTCGGCGAACAGCGCGTTGCCGTCGCCGGCGCAGATCGCCTCGAGCAGACGGCCTACGCGGGCGCGCTCGATCGTGCCGAGCATCGAACGCACGTCGGCCGCGCGCACGCTGCCGCCGCCATAGGCAATCGCCTGATCGAGCAGCGACAGGCCGTCGCGCAGCGAACCGTCGGCGCCCTTGGCGAGCAGCGCGATCGCTTCGGCATCCGACGCGATCTGTTCGGCTTCGAGAATGTGGCGCATCTGCCCGGCGATCTGTTCGGGCAGCAGGCGTTTCAGATTGAACTTGAGACAGCGCGACAGCACCGTGACCGGCAGCTTCTGCGGGTCGGTGGTCGCGAGCAGGAACTTCACATGGGCGGGCGGTTCTTCGAGCGTCTTGAGAAGCGCGTTGAACGCGTTCTTCGACAGCATGTGCACTTCGTCGATGAGGAACACTTTCTGCCGGCCGCGCGCCGGCGTGTACTGCGCGCTCTCGATCATCTCGCGCACGTCGTCGACGCCGGTGTGGCTGGCCGCGTCGATTTCGAGCAGGTCGACGAAGCGGCCCGCGTCGATGTCGAGGCAGGCGCGGCATTCGCCGCAGGGCTGCGAGGACTGGCCGCGTTCGCAATTGAGCGACTTCGCGAAGATGCGCGCGATCGTGGTCTTGCCGACACCGCGCGTGCCGGTGAACAGGAAGGCATGATGCAGGCGGTCGCGGTCCAGCGCATGCGACAGCGCGCGAACGACGTGCTCCTGACCGACGAGTTCACCGAACCGCTTGGGCCGCCATTTGCGCGCAAGGACTTGATACGACATGCCGTTTCCTTCGGACCAAGCGCCGATTGTGCCACGGGGGCGCCTGCGCTCGCAGCGGCGCCGCACGACGGCCGCGGCCGACGACCCGTCCGCGTGTCGTTTCGCGGCGCGTTGGTCTAGGCTTGGCGCGCGCGGCGCGCGGCGCCCGCCTCAGGAGAACGCAACGACATGTCGTCAGCCAGCCTCAAGCCCGCTGCGATCCGGCTGCAGGACCCCGGCCCGACGCCGCGCGAACGCGCCGCGGTGCAGGATGCCGTCGCCGCCTGCCGCGACCTGCCCGGCGCGCTGCTGCCGCTGTTGCACGCGGTGCAGGACGCGCTCGGCTACGTGCCGCCGGCCTCGGTCCCGGCGATCGCGCAGGCGCTGAATCTTTCGCGCGCCGACGTGCACGGCGTGCTCAGCTTCTATCACCATTTCCGCACCACGCCGCCGGGCCGCCACGTGCTGACGCTGTGCCGCGCCGAAAGCTGCCAGGCCATGGGCGCCACGGCGCTCGAAGCCCAGGCGAAGGAACGTCTGCGCATCGACTATTACGCCACGAGCGCCGACGGCGCGATCACGCTCGAACCCGCCTACTGCCTCGGCAACTGCGCGCTGTCGCCGGCGCTGCTCGTCGACGGCGAACTCGTCGGCCGCGTCACGCCGCAGCGACTGAGCGATCTCATCGCCGCGCTGGAGACGACGCCGTGAGCACGACCGTCTACGTGCCCACCGATTCGGCCGCGCTGTCCGTCGGTGCCGAGGCGGTCGCCGCGCGCATCGCCGATATCGCGGCGCAGCGGGGAATACCCGTGCGACTCGTGCGCAACGGCTCGCGCGCGCTGTTCTGGCTCGAACCGCTGGTCGAGATCGCGACCGGCAACGGTCGCATCGCCTACGGGCCGGTCGATGTCGCCGATGTCGAAGGACTGTTCGACGCGGGATTTCTCGACGGCGGCGCGCATGCGCTGCGGCTCGGGCCGACCGAAGAGATTCCGTTTCTCCGGCAGCAGGAACGCCTGACCTATCGCCGCATCGGCGTCATCGATCCGCTGTCGCTCGACGACTACGCCGCACACGACGGCTGGCAGGGGCTCCGACGCGCGCTCGCGACGGCGCCCGAGGCCATCGTCGCGGCCGTCACGGAATCGGGACTGCGCGGCCGCGGCGGCGCCGCCTTTCCGGCCGGCATCAAATGGAAGACCTGCGCCGACGCGCAGGTCGACCGGAAATACATCGTCTGCAATGCCGACGAAGGCGACTCGGGCACCTATGCCGACCGCCTCACGCTCGAAGGCGATCCGTATTCGCTGATCGAAGGCATGCTGATCGCGGGCCTCGCCGTCGGCGCGACCGAAGGCTATGTCTACATCCGCAGCGAATATCCGCGCGCGTTCCGCGTTTTTTGCGAGGCGATCGATCGCGCGACGCGGGCCGGATGGCTGGGCGACGACGTCGCCGGCAGCGGCCGGCGCTTCGTGCTGCACGCGCGGCTCGGCGCCGGCGCCTACATCTGCGGCGAGGAAACCTCGCTGCTCGAATCGCTCGAAGGCCGCCGCGGCCAGGTGCGGGTGAAGCCGCCGCTGCCGGCGATCGCCGGTTTGTTCGGACGGCCGACCGTCGTCAACAACGTCGTCACGCTCGCGAGCGTGCCGGTGATCCTCGCGCGCGGTGCGGCGTTCTACCGCGACTTCGGCAGCGGCCGTTCGCGCGGCACGATTCCGCTGCAGCTCGCCGGCAACGTGCGGCGCGGCGGACTCGTCGAAAAAGCCTTCGGATTGACGCTGCGCGAACTGCTGCACGATTTCGGCGGCGGCACGGCGAGCGGCCGTGCGATCCGTGCGGTGCAGGTCGGCGGCCCGCTCGGCGCCTATCTGCCGGATGCCGCGCTCGACACGCCGATCGACTACGAAGCAATCGCCGCCGTCGGCGGCATGCTCGGCCACGGCGGCATCGTCGTGTTCGACGACACCGTCGACATGGCCGCGCAGGCGCGCTTCGCGCTGGAGTTCTGCGCGATCGAATCCTGCGGCAAATGCACGCCCTGCCGCATCGGCTCGACACGCGGCGTCGAAGTGATGGATCGGATCAAGGACGGCACCGACGTCGCGCGCGACGAAGCGCTGCTGCGAGATCTCTGCGACACGATGATCGACGGCTCGCTCTGCGCGCTCGGCGGCATGGCGCCGTTTCCGGTGCTGAGCGCGCTCGACCACTATCCCGAGGATTTCGGCATCGCGCGCTGAGCGCGGCCGGAGACCTCAACGCAAGTCCGCACGAACCGGCGCGCGAGCGCAGGAGGAACACCATGCTGTCCATCGCCGAATCCGATCTGGGTACGCCGGCGGCGAAGTCCGACGTCCTCGTCACGCTGGAGATCGACGGCCGCGCGGTCAGCGTGCCCGCAGGCACGTCGGTGATGCGCGCCGCGGCGCTGATCGACTGCGCGATCCCGAAACTCTGCGCGACCGAGATGCTCGAGGCGTTCGGCTCGTGCCGGCTATGCCTCGTCGAGATCGACGGCCGCAAAGGCTATCCCGCGTCGTGCACGACGCCGGTCGCCGAGGGCATGAAGGTGAAGACGCAGACGCCGAAGCTCGGCCGCCTGCGCCGCAACGTCATGGAATTGTATATTTCCGATCATCCGCTGGACTGTCTAACGTGCCCGACCAACGGGCACTGCGAGCTGCAGGACATGGCCGGCGCGGTGGGTCTGCGTGAAGTGCGCTACGGCTACGACGGCGCGAATCATCTTCACGCGAAGAAAGACGAAAGCAATCCGTATTTCACGTTCGATCCGTCCAAGTGCATCGTCTGCTCGCGCTGCGTGCGCGCCTGCGACGAGGTCCAGGGCACGTTCGCACTGACGATCCAGGGTCGCGGTTTCGCATCGAGCGTGTCGCCGGGCCAGGACGAATCGTTCCTCGGCTCCGAATGCGTGAGCTGCGGCGCCTGCGTGCAGGCCTGCCCGACGGCGACCCTGACCGAGAAGTCGCTGATCGAACTCGGCCAGCCCGAGCGCAGCGTCGTGACGACCTGCGCCTATTGCGGCGTCGGCTGTTCGTTCCGCGCCGAGATGAAGGGCGAGGAACTCGTGCGGATGGTCCCGCACCAGGACGGCCAGGCCAACCACGGCCACTCCTGCGTCAAGGGACGCTTCGCGCTCGGCTACGCGACGCACAAGGACCGCATCACGACGCCGATGCTGCGCAAGCGCATCGCCGATCCGTGGCAGCCGGTCGGCTGGGACGAGGCGATCGCCCACGTCGCCGCCGAGTTCACGCGGATCCAGGCGACCTACGGCCGGCATGCGGTCGGCGGCATCACTTCCTCGCGCTGCACGAACGAGGAAACCTATCTCGTGCAGAAGCTCGTGCGCGCGGCATTGCGCACGAACAACGTCGACACCTGCGCGCGCGTCTGCCATTCGCCGACCGGCTACGGGCTCAAGCAGACGCTCGGCGAATCGGCCGGCACGCAGGATTTCGATTCGGTCATGCGGGCCGACGTCGTACTCGTGATCGGCGCGAACCCGACCGACGGCCATCCGGTGTTCGCGTCGCGGCTCAAGCAGCGTCTGCGCGAGGGTGCGAAGCTCATCGTCGTCGATCCGCGCCGCATCGATCTCGTGCGCACGCCGCACGTCGAGGCGCAGCATCACCTGCAGTTGCGGCCCGGCACGAACGTCGCCGTCCTCAACGCGCTCGCGCACGTGATCGTGACCGAGAACCTCGTCGACGAAGCCTTCGTCGCCGCGCGCTGCGAAGCGCCGGCGTTCGCGAAATGGCGCGCGTTCGTCGCGCAGGAACGTCACTCGCCCGAAACGCTCGCCGCGGAAACCGGCGTACCGGCCGACGCCGTGCGCGCCGCGGCGCGGCTCTATGCGACCGGCGGCAACGGCGCGATCTACTACGGTCTCGGCGTGACCGAGCATTCGCAGGGTTCGACGGCGGTCATGGCCATCGCGAACCTCGCGATGGCGACCGGCAATCTCGGCCGCGTCGGCGTCGGCGTCAATCCGCTGCGCGGGCAGAACAACGTGCAGGGCTCCTGCGACATGGGCTCGTTCCCGCATGAATTTCCGGGCTACCGGCACGTGTCGGACACCGCCGTGCGCGAAAGCTTCGAGCGCGCCTGGGGCGTGCCGCTGCACGACGAGCCGGGCCTGCGCATTCCGAACATGTTCGAGGCCGCGCTCGACGGCAGCTTCAAGGGGCTCTACATCGAAGGCGAGGACATCGCGCAGAGCGATCCGAACACGCAGCACGTGACCGCGGCACTGTCGGCCATGGAGTGCGTCGTCGTGCAGGACCTGTTCCTGACCGAGTCGGCCAAGTTCGCGCACGTGTTCCTGCCGGGCAGTTCGTTCCTCGAAAAGGACGGCACGTTCACGAACGCCGAGCGGCGCATCTCGCGCGTGCGCCGCGTGATGGCGCCCAAGGCCGGCTATGCCGACTGGGAGATCACGCAGCGCATCGCCCAGGCCATGGGCTATCCGATGAACTACCGCGATCCGTCGCAGATCATGGACGAGATCGCCGCACTGACGCCGACCTTCACCGGCGTCAGCTACGCGCGCCTCGACGAACTCGGTTCCATCCAATGGCCCTGCAATGCCGAGCATCCCGCCGGCACGCCGACGATGCATGTCGACGAATTCGTGCGCGGCAAGGGCCGGTTCATGCTGACCGAATACGTGGCCACGCAGGAGAAGGTCAACGCGCGCTTCCCGCTGCTGCTGACGACCGGACGCATCCTGTCGCAGTACAACGTCGGCGCGCAGACGCGGCGCACGCCGAACGTCGTCTGGCACGACGAGGACGTGCTCGAGCTCCATGCGCATGACGCCGAAGTCCGCGGCATTGCCGACGGCGACTGGGTCGGCGTCGAGAGCCGCGCCGGCGACACGGTGCTGCGCGCGCGCATCTCCGACCGCATGCAGCCCGGCGTCGTGTATACGACGTTCCATTTTCCCGAATCGGGCGCGAATGTCGTCACGACCGAGAACTCGGACTGGGCGACGAATTGCCCCGAATACAAGGTGACCGCCGTACAGGCCACGCGCGTGACGCAGCCGTCGGACTGGCAGCGGCGTCACCAGCGCTTCACCGAGCAGCAGCTGGATCTGCTCGAACCCGCGCGCAGCACGCGCTGAGTCGCACGTGACGTCGGCCGATGACGACGCGAGTGCGCCGCCGCGCGGCGCGGTGCGGCGCCGCGTCGCGCGCTGGCGCGACGGCAGCGTCGACGAACACGCTGACGTCGTCGCCGAGGAAGTGCCCGTCGCGATCGTCTGCAACGGCGAACCGTTCGCCGTGATGATGGCCACGCCGGCGGATCTCGAGGACTTCGCGCTCGGCTTCGCGTTGAGCGAAGGCATCGTCGCAGCGCCCGGCGAACTGCGCGAGATCCGCGCGACGACGCAGGTCGACGGCGTCGAGCTGCGGCTGACGATTCCGCCCGAACGCGCCGCGGCGCTCGCGCGCCGCGCACGCAGCCTCGAAGGCCGCAGCGGCTGCGGCGTCTGCGGCAGCCGCGATGTCGAGGATCTGCTGCGCGTGCCGCCGCGCGTCGCGTCCGAACCGCTGCTCACGGCCGCCGCGCTCGATGCCGCGCTCGCGGCGCTGTCGGCGCACCAGTCGCTCGCCGCCGCCACCGGTGCGACGCATGCGGCGGCCTGGGCGGACGAGGCGGGCGCGATCCGCCTCGTGCGCGAAGACGTCGGACGCCACAACGCGCTCGACAAGCTCATCGGCGCGCTTCGGCAGGGCGATTTCGATACCGGCGCGGGCTTTGCGCTGGTCACGAGCCGGGCGAGCTATGAGATCGCGATGAAGGCCGCGAGCGCCGGCATCGCGATACTCGCGGCGATTTCGGCGCCGACGGCGCTCGCGATCGCGCTCGCCAACAGCACGGGACTGACACTGATCGGTTTCGCGCGGCCCGGCGGCTGCGCCGTCTACACTCACGCCACGCGCTATGCCGGCGCTCGCGGAGACTGACTCTGAATATCGAACGCCTCGTCGCGATGGCCAACGACATCGCCCGCTATTTCGCCGCGGAGCCCGAACGCGAAGACGCGATCGCCGGCATCGCGACGCACCTGAAACGCTTCTGGGAACCGCGCATGCGCGCGGCGATCATCGCGCACTGCAACGACGCGGCCGGCACGGGGCTCGACGATCTGGCTCGCGCGGCGGTGGAGCGGCTCGCGCGCGGCTGACCGGCAACAGGAAGAACGGCGGGAGTACCAACCGTCACTCAGCGCACTGGGGAAGCAACACCCGTGCGCTCACTGAGCGAAAGCAAGCGGCAACTCCGCCAGCCGCATCCCGGCACCCGAATCACTCACTACCGTTGCTCCCTTCCGGGCCTGGCGGGGTTTGCAAGCTATCGTCGCGAGAGGACCGACGGAGTCGCCATAAAACGTAGCCGTTGCGGCGGCGCACCGCGAGGCTTTGCAGGAAATCTGGCGGAGAGAGAGGGATTCGAACCCTCGATACGGGGATAAGCCGTATACACACTTTCCAGGCGTGCTCCTTCAACCACTCGGACATCTCTCCAGCCCGCGTCGGCAACCCCATCCCTGGAGCCCGCAAGCGGGGCGCGGAGGATACTAGGAAGCCCTGCCGCAGACAAGCCGAGCAGCGGGCGGCGGCGCAGGATCCGACCGCGGCACGCGCTGTCGAACGAGCGTCGGTACGCGCGCTCAGCCCTCGACCGGACTGCCGTCCGGATGCAGCCAGCCCGACGCGCCGTCGCGGTAGAACTCGTTCTTCCAGATCGGCACGCGCCGCTTGATTTCGTCGATGACGTAGCGGCACGCGGCGAACGCCGCATCGCGGTGCGCCGCGCTGACACCGACCCAGACCGCGAGATCGCCGATCGCGAGTTCGCCGGTGCGGTGCACGCAGATCGCACGCTCGATCGCAAAACGCGCGGCGGCCTCGGCCATGATGCGTTCGCCTTCGGCCAATGCGAGCGGCGCGTAGGCCTGGTAGGCGAGCTTCTGCACGGCCTTGCCGTCGTTGTGATTGCGCACCCAGCCCTCGAAGCCGACGCAGGCGCCGGCGCTCGCGCTCGCGAGCTCGCGCGACAGGCCGGCCGCATCGAGTATCTGGTCGGAAAGACGGAATGCGCTCATCCGCCGGACACCGGCGGCAGGAACACGATTTCGTCGCCGTCGGCGAGCGCGCGGTCCCAGTTCGCGAATTCGCCGTTGACGGCGACGCGCAGGCGCTCGGGCGCCAGCGCGAAGCCGTGGCGCTGCGCGAGCTGCGCATAGAGTTCGCGCGGCTGCGTCGCCGCCGTCGCGACGGTCTCGCCGTCGCAGCCGGCACAGTCGCGCAGCGACGCGAAATAAAGCAGGCGGTAGTGGCGCGGCATGGTCATTCCTGCGGACGGCCCGCGACGAGGTCGCGCTTGCCGCCGGACTTTTCGATCAAGGCGACTTCGGCGACGACGATTTCGTGGCTCAGCGCCTTGCACATGTCGTAGACGGTCAGCGCCGCGACGCTCGCACCGGTCAGCGCCTCCATCTCGACGCCGGTCTTGTGCGTGATGCCGACCTCGCAGCGGATGCGCAGCTCCGTCGCCGACACGAATTCGATGGCGAAATCGCAGCGCTCGAGCGCGAGCGGGTGGCAGAACGGAATCAGTTCGTACGTGCGCTTGGCCGCCATCGTGCCGGCGACGATCGCGGTATCGACGATCGCGCCCTTCTTGCCGCGCATTCCGGTGCGCTGCAGTTCCGCGGCGACATCCGCCGGAAATCGCACGACCGCCTGCGCGACGGCGCGCCGTGCCGTCGCGACTTTCGCGCCGACGTCGACCATGCGCGGACGGCCGCCCGCATCGACATGACTCAGTCCTTCGGTGTCCACCTCAGCCTCCGATCGCAAACATTTCGACGCGCGCCTCGTTGCCGGCCGCACGCAGTTCGGCGCGCCGCTCGCTGTAGCGATCGTCGCGCTCGCGCCAGTGCGCCGCGATCGCCGCGGCGAGCGTCGCGTCGTCGGCACCGGTGCGCAGCAGCGCGCGCAGGTCGTGGCCTTCGCTCGCGAACAGGCAGGTGTAGAGCTTGCCGTCCGCCGACAGTCGTGCGCGCGTGCAGTCGCCGCAGAACGGCGAGCTGACCGAACTGACGAAGCCGATCTCGCCGCCGCCGTCGACGAAGCGATAGCGCTCGGCGACGTCGTGCCGCGCCGCGCGCGAGACCGGTTCCAGCGGCCAGCGCGCGTCGATGCGCGCGACGAGTTCGGCGGTCGGCACGACGCGGTCGCGCTGCCAGCCGTTGAGCGTGCCGACGTCCATGTATTCGATGAAACGCAGCACATGCGGCGTGCCGCGAAAATGCGCGACGAGGTCGAGCACCCCGTCGTCGTTGATGCCGCGCATGACGACGCAGTTGATCTTGAGCGCAGCGAAACCGGCCGCCTCGGCCGCGGCGATCGCCGCGAGCGCTTCGCCGATTTCGCCGCGATTGCCCGACAGCTGCCGGTAGATCGTCGGATCGAGGCTGTCGAGGCTCAGCGTGATGCGGCCAAGGCCGGCGTCGCGCAGCTCGCCGGCCAGTCGCGGCAGCAGTGTGCCGTTCGTCGTCAGCGCGATGTCGTCGATACCCGGCACGCGCGCGAGCCAGCGCACGAGCAGCGGCAGCTCGCGACGCAGCAGCGGCTCGCCGCCGGTCAGCCGGATCTTGCGCACGCCGAGGCCCGCGAACGCACGCGCGAGACGCTCGATTTCCTCGAACGACAGACGGGCCTGCCTGTCGAGGAACTGATGATGCTCGGGATACTGGTCTTCGGGCAGACAGTAAGGGCAGCGGAAATTGCAGCGGTCGACGACCGAGATGCGCAGGTCGGTCAGCGCGCGCTGCCGGCGATCGACCGGCACGGGTTCAACGAGCGTCAGTGGAATCGGTGCGGTCATCAGACGGCACGCAGGTTCGGTTCGGTCGCACGCGCGGACTGCGCGGGACCGAGCACGAAACGCTCGCCGGCGCGCGCGATGCGATACCCGCGCGCGGCGAGCGCCGCGCCGTCGGCCGCACTGCCGTAGTGGTAGAGCACGAGGCGCGCGCGAAGCTCGGCGGGATATTCGCGCTCGACGTCGTCGACGCCGGTGTGCGACGGATTGCCGACGAGCCCGCAGTCGTGCGCGACGAGTTCGCCGGCCGCGGCATGACGGCTCAGCATCTCGGGAATGGGCCGCGTGTCGCCGGTCCAGACGAAGCTGCCGCGCAGCGCGAGCGCGAACGCCGTGTCGGGCGCGTGGTGGCGCACCGGGAACGTGTCGAACCAGAGATCGTGCAGCCAGAATCCGCGCGACACCGGCGTCAGCTGAAATGCGTCCCAGAAATTCGCGCCGCCTTCGGCGAGCACGTTCGGGTAGTCGGCGACGCGCGCCTGCAGCAGCGGCACGAGCGCGGCATGCGCGAACACGCGCACGCGGCCGCGCAGCGACGCATCGAAATAGATCTTCGTGAACAGCCGCTCGAAGCCGCCGACATGATCGAGATGCGTGTGCGTCACATAGATCGCCTGCGGCACGCGGCCGTAGCGGTCGAGGTAGCGGGTCAGCGTTTCGGGACCGCAGTCGACGAGCAGCAACGGCTCGCCGTCGCGTTCGAGCACGGCACCGGAAGAACCGAGCTCGACGGCCTGCGACGAGCCCACCCCGAGAAACTGCAGCGCCAGGGTCATGCGGTCGGTCCTGCGGCAGCGGCCGCGTCAGTGTCGATCTGCCGACGTGCGGCCGAATAGCCCGCGCGCAAGGGCTGCCACAGCCGGCGGTCGAATTCGCTTTCGCCGTCGGCGGCGGCGCCGAGCTTCACGAGCGAGCGGCGCAGCCGCGCAAGATTGTCCTCGGCCCACGCGCCGTTGCGCCGGCGCAGTTCGCCGCGATCGAAGTCGATCAGATGGACCGCCGTCGCCGGCTCGTCGCGACCGCCGAGCGACGCGTGCGCGGGCATGTCCACGAGCAGCACGTTGTGCGCATTGAGATCCGCATGCCAGGCGCCGGCCGCATGAAACTGCGCCAGCGTCGCGCCGATGCGCTGCATCGTCTCGGCGTCGACGCGTCGCGCCGCGAGCCGCTCGGCGAGCGTCGCCGCATTCGCGACGAGACGCGTCATGAGATCGGCGCGATAGAACCAGCCGCGGCGATGAAAACGCGCCGCCAGCGGCTGCGGCACCGGCAGCTGCAGCGACTGCAGCCGCTGCAGCAGGCGGAATTCCACGAAAGGCCGCGTCTGTTCGGCGCCCTGCCACCAATAACGGTCGCCGAGCAGCCGCGCTACCGCGCCGCCGCGGCGGTAGTGCCGCAGCACCGCCGCCCCGACGGGTGTCTGCACGCGCCACGCGGAACCACGGCCGCCCGACACGGCACCGGCCTGCCAGTGGGCCGGGTCGAACCAGTCATCGCCGACTTGTGCGGCGATCGACGCGTCGCAGAGAATCGCGCTCGCGTCGGTGGTCTTCAGGATCGCTTCGTTCATCGCCCGCGTCGCAACGGCCGCCGCATTCGCCTTCTTGTATTCCACCGCATTCTAGCAACGCTCATGTCCGTGACGGCAGCAACGCCACCCGAATCCCTGTGCCTGCTGCGCACTTCCGCGCTCGGCGACGTCAGTCACGTCGTGCCGCTCGTGCGCACCGTGCAGGCGCACTGGCCGCAGACGGCGCTGACCTGGATCGTCGGCAAGCTCGAAAACAAGCTCGTCGGCGATCTGCCCGGCATCGAGTTCGTAGTGTTCGACAAAGCCAAGGGCTGGGACGGCTATCGCGCCGTGCGCCGCGCGCTGAACGGCCGCCGTTTCGCTGCGCTGCTGCACATGCAGGTCGCGCTGCGCTCGAATCTGCTGAGCGCCCTGATACGCGCCGACCGGCGCATCGGCTACGACCGCGAGCGCTCGCGCGACCTGCACGGCCTGTTCGTGAACGAACGCATTCCCGCGCGCCGCGGCGAGCATGTGCTCGATGCGCTCGGCAGTTTTCTCGAGCCGCTCGGACTCGCGCAGACCGCCGTGCGCTGGGATCTGCCCGTGCCCGCCGAGGCCGAAGCGTTCGCCGCGCAGTATCTGCCCGGCGACGAGCCGACCCTGATCGTCAGTCCGTGTTCGAGCCACCGCCTGCGCAACTGGCGTCCGGAACGCTATGCCGCGGTCATGGATCATGCGGCGCAGCGCGGCTGGCGCGTCGTTCTGTGCGGCGGCCCGAGTGCCTACGAACGCGAGTTCGGTGATGCGATCGCGGCAAAGCTCGCGCGATGCGCGCCGGTCGATCTGATCGGCAAGGACACGCTCAAGCAATTGCTTGCGCTGCTGCGCCGCGCCGATCTCGTGCTGACGCCGGACTCCGGCCCCATGCATCTGGCCAACGCGATGGGAACGCCTGTGCTCGGCCTGCACGCGGCGAGCAATCCGCATCGCTCTGGCCCGTATTCCGACCGGCGCTGGTGTGTCGACCGCTACGACGCCGCGGCGCGGCGTTTTTGCGGCAGGCCCGCGAGCGAGCTGCGCTGGGGCACGAAGATCGAGCACGAAGGCGTCATGGATCTCATCGAGACCGATGCGGTCCTCGAGCGCTTCGACGCGTTCGCGCAGACACGCGCCGCGCGCTGAAACGCGTCAGCTCTTGTAGTTCTGGTACGACTTTTCCTCGATCAGCTGCGAGCCGAGCTTCAGATTGATCTCGCGCTTTATCGCGGCGCGATCGTCGTTCTGGAAATAGACGGCGCGCGCGAGTTCGATGAATTCCGCATCGAACGCCTGCGCCTTTTCCTTGAGGCGGATGCGGTCCTCGATATCCCAGAGCGCCTGATTCACGGCCTTCAGACGCGTGCGTTCGGCGGCGATGTCTATCGCGGCCGCGGCGTCGTCGCGCCAGACGTCGTTGAGCAGGTCGAGTTCCTTGCGCACGTTGGCGAGCTTGGACGGATCGGCGATCTGTTCGGACTTGATCTCGAGAATCGTGATCTTGTCGATCAGTTCGCCATGGGAGATCGGCGTGGTAATCAGCGACATGGAAAACGCATCCGCGGAGCGAAGGATGCGAGCGTAGCCGAAACCGCGGCGGCCCGGATCCGGTGGGCGGGAACGAAAAACGAAAACGCCCCGCGAGGGGGCGTTTTCGTCGTTGCTGGCGGAGAGGGTGGGATTCGAACCCACGGTACGCTTACACGTACGCCTGATTTCGAGTCAGGTACATTCGACCACTCTGCCACCTCTCCGGAACTGTCGGCCTCGCGGCCGGCCTCGCCGGTGGCACGACGAGGGGCGCGAATAGTACGGGCAACGCGCGACGGATACAAGCCGGCCGCCGCCGCCGCATCGGCTGACGCGGATTTCCGCCATATCGCGTATTCCTTCCCTGCAGATTCGGACGACAGGACCTGCGCTTGCCTCGGGACGGCGCCCGGCGGCATGCTATGACCCAGTTCGTTTTTCGCCTGTGCCACCGTTTTCTACAACGCCGGCGCCGTGCGTCTGGCGATGGCCACTGAACCCGAACCAGGCTGCGCGCATGATCGAATTCGGACACAGCTCCCACGTCGGCCTGCGCCGCGAACACAACGAAGATACCTATTACGCGGATCCGGAGCTGGGTCTATGGCTC
>NZ_DATIGT010000269.1:0-7717 GCF_035481375.1 Tahibacter sp. | reverse complement strand
TGCGGCTCGCCGCCGCGCCCGGCAGCGGACGCCTGCTCGCCGAAGCGAGCGGCAGCTTCGGCGGCCTCACCTGGCCCGACCATCTCGCGCCGCTCGGCGACGGCCGCTTCGCGCTGCTCGACGCCGCGACCGGCCAGCTGCATCGCTGGGACGAATGCGGCTGCCGCTTCCTGCCGTGGCCGTGCCTGCGCGCCGGCGACCCGCGCGTGCCGGCGCAGGCCGGCGGCATTGCGCTGGCCTGCGACCAGCTGCTCGTCTGCGATCCGGCCGGCCGGCGCGTGATCGTGCTGCATCCGCAGTCGGGCGCCGTGCGCGCGGTATGGACGTCGCCGCCGTCGCCGCCGCTCGCGCAGCCGTGGACGCCGGTCGACGCGGTCGCGACCGGCCGGCGCATCGTGATCGCCGATCCGGCGAACGGCGGACTGCACGTGCTCGCGGCGCGCGGCGCGCACCGGCAGTTCGTCGGCGGACTCGGCGCCGTGCGTTCGCTCGCGGCCGACGCGCGCGGCAATCTCTATGTGCGCCGTGACGGCGAGGGCACCGTCGCCCAGGTCGACCTCGCGAGCGGAACCGTCGTTGCGACCTTCCTGCGGCCGGCCGAGATCGCCGCCCGCTTCGCGCGGCTGCCCGTCATCGTGCGCGCCGACGGATCGGTCGACCTGTCGCGCTGCTGCGCCGGCGGCGCGGACGCCGTCGTCGACGTGCACGGCGCCGCCATCGCCGCGCCGCTGCCCGACGCCGCCGAAACCTACGCGCCCGACGGCACGTGGACGAGCGAACCGCTCGACAGCGAAATCGCGCACTGCACCTGGGACCGCGTCGACCTGTGCGCGCACGTGCCGTCCGGCGCGACGATCGGAATCCACGCGCTGACATCCGAGCAGGTGATCGCGCCGGACGTGCTCGCATCCCTCGCTCCGGAAGACTGGACCGCGATCGGCGCATGGCGCACCGGACCGCGCGAGACGCCGGAACGATCCAGCCGCGACTGGATGCTGCGCTGCCCGCGCGGCCGCTTTCTGTATCTGCGTTTCGTGCTGCAGGGCACCGGCGGCGAGACGCCGCGCATTGCCGCGGTCGAGATCGATTTCCCGCGCATCAGCCTGCGCCGCTATCTGCCGCAGGTTTTCGGCGCCGACCCGATCGCCGCGGAATTCCTCGACCGCTGGCTCGCCGTGTTCGACCGCGAATTCCGCGCGATCGAAAGCGTGATCGACCACCAGGCCGCGTGGTTCGACCCGCTCTCCGCGCCGACCGGCGACCGCCGCTGCGACTTTCTGCGGTTCCTCGCCGACTGGGTCGGCGTCGCGCTCGAACAGAGCTGGCCGGAGGCGCGCCGGCGCACCTTCCTCAAGGGGTTCGCGCGCGTGTTCCCGCGCCGGGGCACGGTCGCGGCGATCCGCGAAACGCTGTACCTGTTCCTGGGACTCGAACGCTGGAGCGACCACGCTCCCGCCCGCGCCGCGTGCGAGCCCTGCATCGTGCATGCGCGTCCGGCCTGGCGCGCGCCGCGCCTCGTGCTCGAGCTGTATCAGTGGCGCCGCGCGATGCTGCTCGGGCATGCGCGCCTGTCCGACAAGGCACTGCTGTGGGGCGAGCGCATCGCCGGCCGCAGCCGCCTGTCGGATCCGGCCTCGGGAAACAGCGGCGGCGCGCAGCTCGGCGTCACCGCGCTCGACACGAGCCTCGATCCCGAACGCGACATTTTCCACACGTACGCACACCGCCTGTCGATCTTCGTGCCGGCGGCGCGCGTGCGCAGTCCGGTCGCGGCCGGCGCGCTCGACCGGCTGATCGCCGCCGAAACGCCGGCACACGTCGCGGTGACTCTGATCAAGGTCGAGCCGCGCTTCCGCATCGGCGTGCAATCGGCGCTCGGGCTCGACGCGGTCATCGGCGCGCGCGCGCGCGCGACCGCGCTGGATCTCGACGCGCTCGGCCGCGCGACCGTGCTCGGCGGCCGCGAGGACCACGGCCCCGCCTACCGCGCCGGCAACGCCCGGCTGGGCATGCAAACGATTCTGTGAGGACATGATCATGCCTTCCTGCAACCACCCGTCCTGTACGCCGCACGCCTGCCCCGCCTGCGCCGCGACGACGCCGCTGCGCAACCACTACTTCTTCGGCAAGCTGATGGACGTCGCGGACTTCGACGTCGAGCAGCAATACGTCGTCGACAAGCTGCGCCGCCACCACGCGCGGCTGCACGGCACCGGCGTCGTCTGCGGCCTGCGCGTGCATCACCACGCCAATCCGGCGTGCCGCGACCGCTACGTCGTCGTCGAACCGGGCAGTGCGCTCGACTGCTGCGGCAACGAGATCCTCGTGGTCGATCCCGAGACGGTCGACGTCCTCGCGTACGACGCCGTGCAGGCGCTGATCGCGCAGCCGGACGGACAGGACCACGTCCTGCAGCTGTGCGTGCGCTATCGCGAATGCCCGACCGAAGACGTGCCGGTGCTGTACGACGAATGCGGCTGCGACGACACGCGCTGCGCGCCGAACCGCATCCTCGAGTCGTACGCGTTCGACGTGCGTGTCGACCCGCCGCTGCCGCCGCCCGTCGCGCCGCATGCGCCGCGCCTGGTCTGGGACGCGACGATCGCGCTCGCCGGCGCGCATGCCGTCGCCGCGCACGCGCCGAGCCGGCGCCTCTACGTCGCCGCGGCGCTCGCGCCGTCCGGCGGCATCGTGCAGCAGTACGACCTCGAAACCGGCGCACCGGTCGCGCCGAAGACCTTCGCCGTCGGCGTGCTCGCGCTCGCCGCGAGCGCCGACGGCACGCGCCTGTTCGTCGTCACGCCGGGCGCGGCCGCGGCCGACCCGCTCGTGCTGCACACGCTCGACACGACCTCGGCCGCTGCGTTCTCCGGCGCGGCGCTCGCGTCGGTCGACATTCCGTTCAGCGCCGGGAGTACGCGTGCGCGTCTCGCGCGGCTCGGCAGCGGCGAACTCGTTTCGTTCACCGTCAACGGTCCGACCACGTATTTCCAGGTGTGGACGACGGGCGGAACCGCCGCGGTCAAGGCCGGCTTCGATCTCGCCGTCACGGAAACGCTGCGCGACTTCGCCGTCGCGAGCGACGGCCGCACGCTCTACGCCGCTGCGGCCGCGGCGAACCTCTACGTCATCGACACCGACGTCTCGCCGATGACCGGCAGTGCGATCGTCACCGATGCGGCCGACCTCGTCGGCATTGCCGTGATCGCGAGCACCGCGGCGGACCGGCTCGCATGGGTCGAAGGCGCGAGCAGACGCCTGCGCCTGGCGCAGACCGACGGCACCGGCCTGCGCGAGTACACATTGCCGCAGACGCCCGTCGCGTTCGTGCCCGACACGCTCGGCCGCTACGCCTATCTCCTGACGACCGACGGCACGACCGCTTCGGTGCGCAGTGTCGACCTGTATCGTTTCGCCAACGGCGAACCCGGTCCGCTCGGGGATGCCGTCGCGGTCGGCCCCGGCGGCATCGCCCTCGCACTCGACGCACGGCTCTACGCCGCGTACGCCGACGGCGTCGCCGTGTTCGATCTCGAAAGCACGCAGTGCGGCGATCATCTCGGCGCGCACGACTGTCCCGCCTGCGAGACGCCCGACTGCCTGGTGCTGGCGACGATTCAAGGCTGGCGTCCGGGACGCCGTTTCGAGGATCCGACGGTGCCGGCCAGCGATCCGCTGCAGGACGCCGCCGCCGGCATCGCACGCATCGACGATGCGCTCGGGCGGATCGTCGTACCGAGCGTCGCCGATCTCGCGCGCGCGGTCGCATGCCTGCTCGAACAGGCGCCGGCCGGCGGCGGCATGCAGGGGCCGCCGGGCGATCCCGGACCCGCCGGGCCGACCGGTCCTGCCGGCGCCACCGGTCCCACGGGTCCGCAGGGACCGACCGGGCCGACGGGGCCGGCCGGTCCGACCGGACCTGCAGGACCGACCGGACCCACCGGGCCGCAGGGACCGGCCGGTCCCGGACTCGATCCGGACTTCGTCCACATCTGCGGCATCAACTGGACGCATGGCCGCGCGTTCCCGCGCTCGCGCATCGAGGACGGCCTCGTCGTCGCGTTCGACGGCGAGGTGCGCAATGGCGACCTGACGCCGTTCTCGATCGAGATCCGCGTGCAGCACCAGGACGAGAACGTGACCTGCTGGTGCGAGCCCAGGGCCGTGACGCCCATCGGCGGCAGGCTCGACCAGCGCTGCAACCCGGACAGCGAATTCTCGCCGTCGCAGGATCCGGACGAACTCGTCAACGCGGTTCGCGTGCGCTTCGACGCCGGCGCGGTCGAGCGCGGCACGGCCGTGCGCGTGCGCGTCAACGGCGACTTCATCCGCGGCCGGCATCACGTGACCGGCGAGATGCGCGGCGTCGACGCCGATCACCTGCCCGACTGGCTGCCGGACCGCCGCACCGGCGACGGCATCGAGGGCGGGTCCTTCGAAAGCTGGTTCCTCGTCGAACTTGAGGACTGACGGAGTTGCCATGAACAGCATGACCGACCTTTATCGCCGCCGCCGCGCCGCGAGCGCGACGACCTGCGAGCCCGCACCCGCGCGCTGTTCGACCTGCGGCATGCTCGAATGCCTGTGCCGGCCGCGCTTCTTCGCGGGCCAGGTGCTGACCGCCGACGATCTCAACCGGCTCGACGCGTACGTGCGCGGCAAGAACCGCCTGCACAACCGGCAGCTGCATGGCTGGGGCGTCGTCAACGGGCTCGAAGTCACCTGCGGGCCGTGCGGCGACGGCGTCAACGTCAGCTGCGGCTACGCGCTGGGACCATGCGGCGAAGACATCGTCGTCTGCGACGCCGTGCGCGTGGACGTCTGCAGCCTGATCAAGGCGTGCAGGGCATCCGAGCCGCGGCAGCACTGCGACCCGTACAAGCCCGGCACGGAGCAGCGTCCGTGCGACGCGCTGCAGGAAGAATGGGTACTCGCGATCCGCTACAGCGAGACGCCGGCGCGCGGCGTGAAGCCGCTGCTGCCGCCGTCGGCCGACACCGGCGGCTGCGGCTGCAGCGGCGGCTCCGGCGGTTCGTGCGGCTGCAAGGGCGGCGGAGGATCCTGCGGCTGCAGCGGCCCGGCGAAGCCGGTGCCGGCGAAACCGCGGACGGCGCCGGCACAGTGCGAGCCGTCCGTAATCTGCGAAGGCTATGCGTTCGAAGTGTTCCGTGCGCCCAAACAGAACGCCGACGACACGCGCGGCGACGCCGACTCGGAGATCCTGCGGCGCTTCGAGTGCTGCGCGCGACCGCTTCTCAAGGACGTTCCGCAGTATCCGCAGGACACGCCGGCGGACACGCCCGCCGGCTATCAGATCTGGTACCAGTACGCGCTGCAGCTGCGCGCGTTCCTGCTCAACCACCTCGCGTCGCGGCCCGGCTACCACTGCGCGCTGATCGCGCGGCTCGGCGCGATCGTCATCCCGCCGCCCGGCACGGTCGTCGTCGGCGGCGGGCAGACCTTCGATCCCGAAGCGCTGCAGGATGCGCTGCTCCTGCTCGTGATGGTCTGGATCGACGCGCTGCTCGCGTGCTTCTGCTCCGCGCTGCTGCCGCCGTGTCCCGAGCCGACCGGCGACGTGCGCGTGCCGCTCGCCGTGCTGCACGTCACGTCGGACTGCCGCATCGACAGCATCTGCAACTGGACGACACTGCGGAAAATCGCGACGACGTTTCCGAACCTGCAATATTGGCTGTCGGCATTGCCGTTCGGGCGCGCGCTGCGCGAACTGCTCGAACGCTTCTGCTGCTTCGACGTGACGACGCTGTTCGGCGACCAGCTGCAAGAGCCGCCACCGCCGCCTCCGCCACCACCGCCGCCACCGCCGCCGGCGGGCACGCCGGCCGAGCCCGCGCCGGGTGCGGCGCGAGCCGCATTCCGGCCCGGCGAGATTGCCGCGGGCAACGCGAACCTGCGGCTCAATCCGACCTTCGACACGAAGGGCGTCAAGGCCATGTCCGAACTCGCCGCCGCCGCGGCGCGGCGCGGCCGCCGGCCGCTCGACGCGGCGGCATTCGCGGCGAGCTTCCTGTCGCGCGACGGCGGCGGACCGGGCGGCCTGTCGGCGGTCGAGATCGCGCGGCTGCCGCAGTTCCTCGCGCTGAACCAGGTCGCGCGGCCGATCGCGCTGGGCGGTCTCGATCCGCTCGTCGCGCTGCTGCGCGAGCGCGTCGGCACGCTGCTCGGCGCGTTCGGCGGTCCCGCCGGACAGGACGACGCGCTGCGCCGCGAGTTCGACGAACTCAAACGCCACGTCGCCGCCCAGGACGACGAGATCCGCGCGTTGCGCAAGCAGCGCAAGCCCGCCGCGCCGGCCAAGAAAGGCAAGAGGTGAGCCATGAGCACCGTGTTCGCCGAACGGCCGCACTACTTCGAAGGGCAATACCTCGGCGCGGCCGATCTCCAAGCGCTCGCGACGTACTTGCGCGAACTGCACGCCCGCCACGCGCTGGCCGCGCATACCTGCGGCGTCGTCGCCGGCATCGACCTGGCAGGCATCGCGTCGCCGAACGGCGACACGCAGTATTTCCTGACGCCCGGCGTTGCGGTCGACGGCTATGGCCGCACGATCGTCGTCGCCGAACCCTATGCGCTGAGTGCTGCATTGTTCACATCGCTGGGCAGCGGCCTCGTGCCGGTGTGGATCCGCCACGACGAACAGCCCGGCGGCGGCGTGCGCCGCGGTTTCGGCGTCTGCGATGCGACCGACGCGTACCAGCGCGTGTCCGAGGCGTTCGTCGTCGAGGTCGGCACGCGCGCCGCGGTTTCTTCGCGCGAAAGCGGCGTCGGCGTCGGCGACCGCACGTTCGCCGACGCGCGCGAAGCGCTCGGCTGGTACCTCGAAGCGCAGCCGCTCGCGCCCGACGCCACGGTGGCGCCGCAGCTGCTGCCGGTCGAGGGCGATCCGTCGCTGTGGCTGATTCCGGTCGGCTGCGTGCCGTGGCAGCAGGGCGCGCCGGGCCAACTGCTCGCGCCGACCGAGGCGTCGCGCAAGCAGTCGCGCGTCCTGCGGCGCCAGGCCGGCGTCGTCGCCGAAAGCGTGATCGCCGGCGACGGCCTGCTGCGTCTGCGCACGCGCTGGCTGCCGCGCAGTGCGACGCAGTCGGTCGAGGAGGTCTGCAACGCCGACCGTCCGACCGAAAAGGACCTGATCGTCTGCGACGACCACCTCGAGTTCCGCGAGCCGATCTGGATCGAGGCCCACGCGCGCTTCCTCGGCGACGCGCGGCTCTACGGCCGGCGCCTCGAATTCCAGGCCGCGGCCGGCACCGACTACGTCGGCGGCGCGCCGGTCACGGCGCTGCGCCGCGTCGACGCGGCGGCGACCGAGCTGCAGGTGCTGCTCGGCAAGAGCGCCGATCCCAATACGCCGACGCGGCTCGTCATCGGCGCGTCGGCCGCGACCAACACGAACAAGCCGTGCGAGCTCGATTTCGACTTCTCGCCGCGCGTCGTCGTGCAGGAGGACGGCAAGGTCGGCATCGGCACGGCGGCGGTGCCCGCGTCGGCGCTCGTCCAGCCGCTGACCGTCCGCGCCGACGCGCAGGGCGGCGTCCTCGCGCTGCAGACGAGCGCCGGCGCGGCGTCCTGGCAGATGCGGCTCGCCGCGAACAATGCGGGCCTCGCATTCCGCCACGGCAATCCGGCGACGTCGCAGGTGTACTTCGGCAACGGCGGCGGCGTCGGCATCGGCACCGAGGCGCCCGCCGGCCTGCTC
>NZ_DATIGT010000268.1:0-6108 GCF_035481375.1 Tahibacter sp. | reverse complement strand
CAGATAGACCTCTTCGTACTTGACCGTGCGCCAGAGGCGCTCGATGAAGACGTTGTCGCGCCAGCAGCCTTTGCCATCCATGCTGATCTGGATGGCGTGTTTCCTGAGGAGGCCGGTGAACGTCTCGCTGGTGAACTGACTACCTTGGTCCGTGTTGAAGATCGCCGGCGCGCCAAAGTGTGCAATCGCTTCCTCGACGGCCTCCGAGTACAACGGGCTGTCATGGGTCGCCATTCGGGACGACCGTGGAGCGTACATGGCTGCTCCTGGTTGATCCGATATCCGGATATCTGGACAAGCGAATTGTGTTCGTAAGCCGCGGAGAACCCGTGAGCATGCCTTCGGTTGATCCATTCGTGAGCCTGACGAGATCGAGGATGATTTTGGTCAGCCGAAAGAGTAGCCATCGGCTGAGGCATCCTGTCATGCCGGTGTGGCATTTACCGATTTACACGGCCCTTCGACTGTCAGGTGTCGAATGTGCTGACTCGACCGCCGCAGCGCACTTTCACGACAGGGGACAAGCTGATGATCTCGGAATTGTGCGAAGCATTGCTGGCGGCCCACCGAAGGCACGGTATCGATATCTCGCAGGATCTCTTGCCGGGTCTGCCGCGAGAGGCGATCGAAGCCGAAACGGCATGGTTCCCGTCGAGGTTGCCGGACGATCTGATTGCGCTTTACGGTTGGCGCAACGGCCAACCCGAGGACGCATGGAACTCGCAGAACGTCCTCTGGTTCCGCGATATGCAGTTCACTTCGCTGCAGCGGGCTCGCGACGAGTACGTGTCGATGATGGATTCGTATGGCCTGGACAACGATCCGGCGAGCGAAGGGATTGACTTGAGAATGTGCTTTCCGTTCGCATCCTTCAATGGCGGCTGGTATGTCGTTCCGTGCGAAGGTCCGCGTCTCGATTCCCGGTTCCCGTTTCCCGTTGTCAGCGTCTTTCAGGGCATCAGCATCTACTTCGACTCGATTGAAACCATGCTTCGGACGTGTGTGGACTGGCGGGTCGCTTCGAGTTGGAGCGGCGACGATTGGGAACTGCCCGAACATCTCGAAATGGAAATCTGGCGTCGGTATAACCAGGGTCGCCGTTGAGGACGCGACAACTCTTGTCTCTTCCTGCGGAGGTTGTCTGCGAGAATCGCTGCGATTTTGAGGAACTCTCGCCGAGGAAAAACGTTGCCGATGGAGGCTGGATGCTGGCGAACGAACAATATTCGGAATTGGGTGACTTCCTCTTGCTGGGGCAAGGAAACGTGCTCTGGGATACGAGAGCACGATGAACGGGCCCGAGAGTTCGACTGAAGAGCGGATCGGTGCAGTCGAACGATTCCTGCGGTCATGGGATCGAACTGCGATGTCATTGCTGGACAATATCGATCCGGCCAATCTTGACGAGCACGAACGGGTGGCTATCGAAAGAGGTTCCATCCTTGGCGAAGGAGCAAACGAGGAGGATGTCGCAATGTTGAAGGGGACAGTCTGCGACGTTCCGGTTGAACTTCAGTACCTGCTGCGGATCTCGGATGGCTTCCTGATGCCGATCTTCTCGACGAGGTCGGCGGTGTTCCTCGGCGCCCGGGATATTGCATTGTTCAGCGAACGTGAGCCGGAGGAGTTTCGCGCCTGGGAATCTGTCACCAACCGCGTCGGCTCGGACGAGTACGGCCCGTTGGATTCGGAATGCGGTGTCGCTGAAGTTGATATGCCTAAACTCAGTGACCTTGGACGCGCGGTCGTGCTCTCGCAGTTGTGCGGCGGTGTCGTACTACTGGCATATCGTCCGGAGGAGAGTCGCTGCACCTCCTGGGAGTACATGAAGCTGTCGTCGCACACGGCATCCCGGCGCTACGGATCCCTGCTCGCAATGCTCACTGATGTTCGTGACGCGAGTCTCGCGTCGCTGGCCGATTTAGTCGCTCAGCAGTAGGGAGGCAGGTGAGCTCGTGGCTTCTGCTCGCATGGATCTGGCGCTTAGCACGACGCCGGTGCAAGCAGTTTCGATGCGAGACATGCGCGGATGCGCGACGCGTTGCCAACCCTCACTTCCCCGCAGCCGCCCGTATCGGCAAATGAACCACAAACGTCGTCCCCTTGCCGACTTCGCTGAACACTTCGATGTTGCCGCCATGTTTCTGGATGATGCCGTAAGAAACCGATAGCCCGAGGCCGGTGCCTTTGCCGACGGGCTTGGTCGTGAAGAACGGTTCGAAGATCCGGTGGAGGTGGGCTTCGCTGATGCCTTTGCCCGAATCCGAGATGATGACGCGGACTTCGTTGTCGTCGGCTTCGGTGCGGATGCGGATCTCGCCCTGGTCTTCGATGGCCTGGGCGGCGTTGACGAGCAGGTTCAGGAAGACCTGATTGAGCTGGAACGGCAGGCATTCGATTTTTGGAATCGACGCGTACTCCTTGACGAGCCGCGCTTTGTATTTGATCTCGTGCGCGACGACGTTGAGTGTGCTTTCGATGCCCTCGTGGATGTCGGCCTGTTGCCACTCGGCTTCGCCGACGTGGGAGAACTCTTTCAGATCGCGGACGATCTTCTCGACGCGCGAGATGCCGTGCAGGGATTCGGACAGCAGGTTGCCGATGTCCTCGCGCAGGAATTCGAGTTCGATGCGTTTGCGGTGTGCGGCGATCTGCGCGGCGACGGCGGCGCGGCGATCGGTGTCGGCGTCTTCGAGGTTGCGGTAGACGTCGAGGAGTTCGAGGATGTCGCGCACATAGCGCTCGAGGCTGTTGAGGTTCGAGTGCACGTAGCCGATGGGGTTGTTGATTTCGTGCGCCACGCCGGCGGCGAGCTGGCCGACGGAGGCCATCTTCTCGGACTGGATCAGCTGGTTCTGCGTGCTTTCGAGTTGATTGTTGAGCGTCTGCAGTTCCTGGTTGCGATGCTGCAGCGTGCGCTCGGCGGCGAGGCGTTCGTCGATCTGTGTGGCGAGTTGGGTATTGGAGTCATGCAGCGCCTGGTTGGCCTGGCTCTGGCGCAGATTCGCCTCGACGAGTTCGTGCGTGCGTGCGGCGACTTGCGATTCGAGATACTGGCCGCGCCGCCGGTAGCGGTTGCGGATGATCAGCGGAGCGGCGGCGGCCAGGACGACGAGAAGCGCGATGCCGAGTCCCTGCACAGAGCGGCGTTCGAACCAGCGCGGAACCAGATGGAACTCGAGCTGGGCGCGATCGGTCGTGCCGCCCGTGCCGAACTGGGCGTTGGCATCGCCGGTGCGCGCCTCGACGCGGAAGCGATAGTGGCCCGGCCGCAGGTTCGTATAGAACGCGCTGCGCCGTGTGCCGACGTCGTACCAGTCGTGGTCGTAGCCTTCGAGGCGATAGCGGAAGTGGACGCTGCGCGGCTCGCGAAAAGTCAGCGCCGTGAACTGCAGTTCGACGTCGCGGCGCGGGCTGTCGATCTCGATCGGCTGGTCGGGCATGTACCAGCGATTGCCGTGATGCAGGCCTTCGACGACGACGGTAGGCGCGACAGTCGGTGGCTTGATCGATTTCGTGTCGATGCGCACGGCGCCGTGGATGGCCGGAAACCACAGCGCGCTGCCGTCGACGAGCACGCGCGCGCGCGCGCCGCCGTTGCAGCAGTGGATGTGCTGCATGCCGGTGCGGCGACCGAGCACTTTTTCGGTCGGTATCGCGCCCGGCGCCGCGTTGGCCGGGTCGGGCAGCGCGGCGATCGGCGTGCGCCAGACGCCGTCGATCGTCGAGACGTAGAGGTAGTCGTCCAGCACCTGCATGATCCAGCTGCTGTTGGTCGGCAACCCCTTCCGGTCGTCGAGCACGACGACCTTGTCGTCGCTCACGAGGACGATGCCCGAGTCGCGCGTCGTCATGCCGAGCAGGCCGGGTTTTATCGAGACGATCGAGGTGACGTAGAAGCTCTCGAGTGGTCTTGCCCAGTCCGGAATCCGCAACTGGTCGCCGTCGAGGCGTCGTACGCCGGCTTCGGTGCCGACGGTCAGCGTGCCGTTGGCCGCGATGTGGATCGCGCGTATCGGTGCTTCGGGCGCATCGGGCGCGGAAGGAATCTTGCGCAGGTTGGTTCCGTCGTAGCGGAACAGTCCGTCGTGCGAGCCGATCCAGGCGCCACCATCGGGCAGGGGCACGATGACGCTGACCTGATAGCGCGACAGTCGTTCGAAGACGGCGGGCGTGGCGACCTTGCCCTGGTCGATCACCGCCATGCCGGACCGCGTTCCTATCCAGAGCCGGTCGCGGTTGTCGTAGCTCATCTCGTAGGCGGCGAGATTCGGAATCTGTCGCGTCGAGACCATTTCCTCGATGCCGCTGTCGGTCAGGCGCATGACGTTGGAGTTCGAGCCGAGCACGAGGCGGCCCTGGCCGTCGCGCGCCAGACTCCAGATCAGCGGGTCGGTCAGTCCTTCGCGCTGGCCCAATTGCTTGGCCCAGCCGTCCCACAGGCGGAACAGTCCCTCGGTGCGGCTGCCGAGCCACAGATTGCCTTCGCGATCCTCGAAAGCGCTGACGACATAGGCGTTGCTGACGAAATCGCGGTTGTCGATCACTTCGACTTCGCCGTTGGGCCGTCGACGATAGACGGTCGACGGCGTGCTGATCCAAAGATTCGCGTTGCGATCGACATGCAGGTTTTCCACGCGCAGGGCTTCGGAGGCCTGTCCTTTCGCCTGCAGATCGAGCGGCTGCGCGACCGGCGTTTCCGCGCCCTTGATCAGCAGGAACAGGCCGTTGGCCGTGCCGATCCAGACATTGCCGTCGACGACGGCGAGACGCGTCACCTGGACCGTGCCGGCAGCCGGAATCGTGTAGCTGCGGCTGCCTTCCGCGGAATGGCGCGACACGGTACCGAGGCCGCCGACCCAGAGGTCTTCGCCGCTGCGGATGAGGCTGTAGGCCGGCGTGCCGGCGCCGTCGACGGGAATCATCTTTTCGCCGGCGAGGCGCATGGCGCCATTGGGCGTCGCAATCCAGATTTCGCCGTCGGCGTTCTCGGCGACGGCATAGACGGGCTTGGTCGGCGGATCGATCGCGACGGTGCGGAAGCGCTGGTTTTCGTAGAGGGTCAGTCCGGCCGGCGTCGCGAACCACAGCCGGCCGCGCCGGTCGCGCAGGCTCGCATGTACGTTCGTGGGATTGGCACCGTCGCTGTTGCGGCGGTCGAAGATTTGGAATCGCAGCCCGTCGAAGCGCGCGAGACCGTTCTGCGTGCCGATCCAGATATAGCCGATCGGGTCCTGGGTGATGCTCAGGACCGATACCTGCGGCAGCCCGTCGTCGACGCTCCAGTTGTCGACCGCGTAGTCGCGGAACTTCGCGTCGGGATCGAGCGCCAGCGCCGGTGCCGCGCTCAGCAGCAGAAGCAGCAACGCCGTGCCGAAGAGCCGGCCGCACGCCCGATCGATCGGAAGGCGAATCTGTGCGCTCACGGTGACCTCGATGGTGCTCGAGAAGTCGCCTGCGATGGTATTCCAGGTGCGCGTGCTCGCAAGGTGTGCGTGCGATCCGGGCGCATGCTGACGGCATCCCCGGCACTGACGAGGCCGCTGAAGCCCGCGGGCCGGCGTGAACCGTTCTTCACGCGCGCCGCCCCCCGCGGCGTCGGTCGTGTGAGCCGAAGGCGAACCGCAACGTCGCGGTCTCGACGTTGCACAGGCACCTCGATGTTGCGGCTCGCTGCGCTCGGCGCGGCCTGCGTGTTTCGCGTCGTGATGATTTACCGAGTTGTGACGAGCCGGAGGCGAATCGCAACGTCGCGGTGTCGATGGAGCGCCGACACCGCGACATTCCTAACGCCCCGCGAGCGGCGGCAGCCCGGTCGGCTTCGGGTCGAAGTACAGCTTGAAATGCGTGGCGAATTTTTCGAGGCAGGCGTCGGCGGCATCGGCGCGCTTGAGGCACTGGATCTGGCCGGATTTCGTCGCGGCTTCCCAGGCTTTCGCGAATTCCGCCTGGCCTTGCGCCTCGGCCTGCGGCAGGGCGTCGAGCGCGGGTTTGGTCATCGAGACCGGGAAGTCGGCGGCGGCGACGTCGGTTTCGGTCAGGGGTTTTCCGCCGGCGGTTTCCTCGATGAACTCGGCGATGCCGTGGCGCAGGTGCAGCACATAGCCC
>NZ_DATIGT010000267.1:0-8416 GCF_035481375.1 Tahibacter sp. | reverse complement strand
GCCGTGCGATCGACCTCGACCGCTGCCGCGTGCTCAGCATCGACTGGCTCGCCGCCGGCGATCTCGCCGGCGCAGACGCGGTCTCCAGCGAGGATCAGGCCGACGCGCTCGCCGCGCTGCTCGCCGCACTCGGCATCGATCGCGCGCAGGCTTTCGTCGGCGCGTCCTACGGCGCGATGGTCGGACTCGCGTTCGCTGCGCGGCATCCGCAACGGCTCGGCCGCCTCGTCGCGATCAGCGGCGCGCACCGCGCGCATCCGCTCGCGACCGCGCTGCGCGCGATCCAGCGCCAGATCGTGCGCGGCGGCATCGCGAGCGGCGACGTCGCCGGCGCGCTCGGTCTCGCGCGGCAGCTCGCCATGACCACGTACCGCGGTGCCGACGAATTCGCCGAGCGTTTCGACGCCGAACCGGAATTCCGCGACGGCCGCTTCCATTTTCCGGTCGAGGACTATCTCGCCGCGGCCGGCCGCAAGTTCGTCGCGCGCTTCGATGCGGCGCGCTACCTGAGCCTGTCCGAATCGATCGACCTGCATCGCGTCGATGCGGCCGCGGTGCGCGTGCCCTGCGACATCGTCGCGGTCACGAGCGACCGCCTCGTGCCGATCGACGACCTGCGCGCGCTCGCCGCATCCGCCGCGGCGCCGGCGCGCTTTCATGCGATCGATTCGCTTTACGGCCACGACGCCTTTCTGAAGGAAACCGCACGCGTTTCCGCGCTGGTTTCCGAATCACTTTCCTGCTGTTGAACGAAGGACCGACCTCATGAGCGATCTGACCGCCACGACCCGCGCCGTCCGCGCCGGCATCGAATCCGACACGCAGCACGGCGCCGTCGTGCCCGCGCTGCACCTGTCGACGAACTACACTTTTGCCGGGTTCGGCCAGAAGCGCGCCTACGACTATTCGCGCAGCGGCAACCCGACGCGCGACCTGCTCGGCAACGCACTGGCCGAGCTCGAACTCGGCGCGGGCGCCGTGGTGACGGCGAGCGGTATGGCGGCAGTCGCGCTCGTGCTCGAACTCGTGCCGGCCGGCGCAACCGTCATCGCCGCGCACGACTGCTACGGCGGCACCTGGCGCCTGCTCGACGCCTGGCAGAAAAAGGGCCGCTTCACGGTGCGCTTCGTCAACCTGACCGATCCGCTCGCGCTGGCCGAGGCGCTGGCCGACAAGCCGGCACTGGTCTGGGTCGAGACGCCGTCGAACCCGCTGCTGCGCATCACCGACGTGCGCCATGTCGCACAGGCCGCGCACGCGGCCGGCGCGCTCGTCGTCGTCGACAACACGTTCCTGTCGCCGGCGCTGCAGCAGCCGATCGCGCTCGGCGCCGACATCGTCGTGCACTCGACGACGAAGTACATCAACGGCCACAGCGACGTCGTCGGCGGCGCGGTCATCGCGAAGGATCCCGCGGTCGCGCAGCAGCTCACGTGGTGGGCCAACTGCATCGGCCTGACCGGCGCGCCGTTCGACAGTTTCCTGACGCTGCGCGGGCTGCGCACGCTCGGTCCGCGTCTGCGTGCGCACCAGGAGAACGCGCAGGCGCTGGCCGAACTGCTCGCCGGTCATCCGGCTGTCGCGCGCGTCTACTATCCGGGCCTCGCCGATCACGCCGGCCATGCACTCGCCGCGCGTCAGCAGAGCGGCTTCGGCGCGATGCTGAGTTTCGAACTCGATGCCGACAACGACGGCATCGCCGCGTTTCTCGACGGGCTGCGCTGTTTCTCGCTGGCCGAGTCGCTCGGCGGCGTCGAAAGCCTCGTCGCCCATCCGGCGTCGATGACGCATGCGGCCATGGCGGTCGAGGCGCGCCGCGCCGCGGGCATCGCCGACAATCTGCTGCGCCTGTCGGTCGGCATCGAAGATGCGGCCGATCTGCTGGCCGACGTCGCCGCGGGGCTCGCGCGCGCCGAGGCGGCGAACGCGAAGAAAGAAAGGATCCGCGCATGAGCGCCCTGGCTCTCGCCGTTTCGAACCCGCCGCGCGCGCGCCACGACGATGCCGACATCGCCGCCGTGGTGCTCGGCACCGGGCTCGTCGGCGGCGCGCTGCTGCGCCTGCTCGATGAGACCGCCGGCCGGCGTCGCGGCCTGCGTCTCGTCGGCGTCGCGAATTCGCGGCACAGCCTGTTCGACAAGGACGGACTTGCACCGCCGGTGATCGAGCGCCTCGAACTTGCCGCCGGCTGCGATCTCGACGCCGTGGCTGCCGTGCTGCTGGCCTGCGATGCGCCGGTGCGCGTCGTCATCGATGCGACGCCGGCCGCGGCGGTCGCGCAGCGCCATGCACGCTGGCTCGCGCAGGGCATTCACGTCGTGACGGCGAACAAGATCGCGCAGGGCGGGCGGCTGCAGGACTGGCACGAACTGCAGCGCGCGCGCCGTCACGGCGGCGCGCAGTACGGCGACAGCGCGACGGTCGGTGCCGGCCTGCCGGCGCTGGCGAGCCTGCGCCGACTCGGCCGCACGGGCGATCGCCTCGTCGCGCTCGACGGCGTGCTGTCCGGTTCGCTGTCGTTCCTGTTCAACCGCTACGACGGCACGCAGCCGTTCTCGGCGCTGCTGCAGGAGGCGCGCGAGCGCGGCTACACCGAACCCGATCCGCGCGCCGATCTTTCCGGCGCCGACGTCGCGCGCAAACTGCTGATCCTCGCGCGTGCGGCCGGCGTCGAACTCGACGAAGCCGCCGTCGAGGTCGAAGGGCTCGTGCCCGCGCACCTCGCGCGGCTCGACAGCGTCGAGTTCCAGGCGCGGCTCGGCGAAATCGACGCGGTCGTCGACACGCATTTCCGTACAGCGCAGGCGCAGGGCAAGGTGCTGCGCTACCTCGCGTCGCTCGACACCGACGGTCGCGCGCGCGTGGGACTGCGTGCGGTCGACGCCGATCACCCGTGTGCGGCGCTGCGCGGCGCCGACAATCTGTTCGCGTTCACGACCGAGCGCTATCGGGAACGTCCGCTCGTCGTCGTCGGTCCGGGCGCCGGCGCCGACGTGACCGCGCAGGGGCTGCTCGCCGACGCGCTCGATATCGCGGGATGAGGCGTTCGCGAAGGCGCCGCTACGTGCCTTCGCGTTCGAACTGCGCCAGCGTCACGTGGTGGCCGCCGGGCTCGACGACGCCGACTTCGACCGAGCCGTAGAACGTCCGGCGCCGCGGCAGGAACACCGGCGCGTCGCCGAGCGCGGCGAGCGCCGCATCGAGATCGGACACCTCGACGAACAGCGCCGTGTTGCGTCCGATCGTCAGCGATGCGCCGAGGTCGTCGCCGATCGAGTCGTGGCTCTGCACCATGATTTCGACGGCGCCGTCGGCCAGGATCGCGAAGCCGAGCCGATCGCCGTGCGGCACGCCGACCGTGACGGCGAGGCCGAGTTTTTCGAAGAATGCGCAGGTCGGTTCGACCGAGGCAACCGCGAGCACGGGCGTGGAACGGCGTATCAGGGTCATGGCGGATTCCGGGCGTTGCGAGGGAGTCCAGCATGCCGGCAGTGCCGACTGCGCGTATTGGACAATTCCGACACGGCAGCTCAGCCGCGGCGCGGGTTCTCGCGCACGAGCTCGGTCGGACTCGCGTCCGCGAACGCGCGGACTTCGCGTATCAGGTGCGACTGAACGGCGAAGCCGAAATCCGTCGCCAGCGCGGCGCAGGATTCGCCGCCGAGAAGATGCGGCAACAGGCGCTCGAAGCGCAGATAGCGCAGATGCTGTTTCGGCCGCACGCCGAGCCAGACGCCGAAACGCCGCTCGAGCGTGCGCTCGGTCAGGCCCCAGCGCGCCGCGAGATCGCGCACGCCGGCCGGCAGTCGATCGCGCTCCAGCGTCGCCAGTGCCGTCACGGCGCCCAGCGCATCCGTGTTCGGCCGCTGGCGCAGCAATGCGGTTTCGACATGGCGCAGCCGCGCCGTCGGCGAGGGCTCTGCCGCAAGACGATCCATCAGTTCGCGCGCCCACGCCGCCGACCACTGATGCAGCTCGACGCGACGGTCCGTGGCGTCGGACAACGGGACCCCGAGCAACGCATGCAGTCCGCCCGGCGCGAAGCGCAGGCCGAACAGGTCGACGCGGCCGCGCTGCGGCGGAACGACGACGGCGCGCGTCATCGTGCCGATCCAGTGCGCCTGCGGCTGCGCGCTGCCGAAATCGAACAGCAGATCGGCGCAGCCGTCGGGCAGCACGCGCTGCGGCGGCGCGGCCGCGAGCCCGTTGCCGCGCAGCGACCAGCAGCAGCGCAGCAATGCGCGCAGCGGCGCGCAGGGGCTCAGTTCGCGGTAAATGACGGCGCCGGACATTGCGAGCGGATGATCAAGAATGGAATTGTCTCAATGTTCCGCCCGTCCGCAACGTCAAAGCCGGCGATTGAGCTCCGCCAGCAGCGGCAGCTTGCGCACGCGCACCGTCGTCGCCGCGAAGATCGCGTTCGCGAGCGCCGGCGCGACGCTCGGTATGCCCATTTCGCCGGCGCCGGAAGGTTCGCGTTCGCTCGGCATCACGATGACTTCGACTTCATGGGGCATCTGCGCCATGCGCGCGACCGCGTAGTCGCCGAAGCTCGACTGCTGCACCTGGCCGTCCTTGACCGTGATCGCGAGATTCAGTGCCGTCGAAAGACCGTCTATCGTGCCGCCGACCATCATCGCGTCGACGCCGAGCGGATTGACGACGCGGCCGACGTCGACGACGCAGATCGCGCGATGGATGCGCAGGTCGCGTCCGTCGACGGAGACTTCGAACGCATGCGCCGCATAGCCGCCGAACGTGAAGTGGCAGGCGATGCCGACGCCGCGGCCGTCGGTACGCTTGCGCTTCCACTCGATCGCCTCGGCGCAGCGCGTCAGTACGGCGGCAAGCCGGCCGGTATCGAATTTCGGGCCGCCGTGGCCGGAGTAGTCGAGTTCGCGCGCTTCGCCGAGCAGCTTCAGGCGCAGCTCGACGGCGTCCTGCTTCGTCTCGTGCGCGATCTCGTCGATGAAGCTCTGCACGGCGAACGCATGGAACGTGTGCAGCGGCGCGCGCCACGGGCCGCGCGGCATGCCCGATTCGAGCGGGAAGAAGCGCTTGTCGAGATTCGGCACGAGCCCGGCCGGGAAATCGTCGGCTTCGAGGCAGCCCTGGCCCGGCGGCCGTTCCTTCTTGCGCGCGATGCGATAGTTCATCGACGTCGCCGCGCACAGGTGCGCGAAGCCGGTCAGCTGATTCTTGCGATCGAGCGTTGCGGACAGCTGATGCAGGCCGTAGGGGCGGTAGAAGTCGTGACGCAGGTCGTCGTCGCGCGTCCACAGCAGCTTGATCGGCTTGCCGGCCTTCTTCGCGATCATGACCGCTTCGGCGACGTAGTCGTTCTCGAGGCGCCGGCCGAAGCCGCCGCCCGCGCGCGTCATGCGGATCTCGATCTTTTCGCGCGCGAGGCCGGTCAGGTTCGCGATGACGGTCGACGCGCCGCCCGGGCTCTGCAGCGAACCGATGAACAGCGCGCGGTCGGGTTCGATCTTGATCAGCGCATGCGGCGGTTCCATCGTCGCGTGGGCGAGGAACGGCACCTGGTATTTCGCTTCCAGCGTGCGCTTGGCCGTCTTGCGCGCGGCAGCCATGTCGCCGTCGCGGCGCACGGACACGCCTTCGCCCTTGAGCGCCTCGGTCGCCTGCGCTTCGAGCGCGGCGCTGGATTCCTGCGCCCACGGCCCGGGTTTCCAGGTCACCTTCAGCGCATTGCGGCCCTTGATCGCGGCCCAGGTGTTGTCGGCGACGACGGCCACGCCGGTCGCGAGATTCGTGTCGAACGACGAACCCGGCACCGGGCCGTCGATCACGAACACGTCGCGCACGCCGGCGACCTTGCGCGCTTCGCTGTCGTCGAGCGATTCGACGCCGCCGTCCAGATGCGGGCATCGCAGCATGACCGCGGTCAGCGCGCCACCCATGTAGCAGTCGATGCCGAACGTCGCACGGCCGGTCACGATCGCGCGCGCGTCGACCGTCTTGGCGGGCTTGCCGATGATGCGGAACTGCTCGGGCTTCTTCAGCCCAACCGGTTCGGCCGGCGGCAGGATCGCTGCGGCGCGCTCGACGAGTTCGGCGTAGGCCAGGCGTGTTCCGTCGGGATGCACGACATGCCCGGCCTCGGTGTCGAGCCGCTCGTGCGGCAATTGCCAGTGCTGTGCGGCGGCTTCGATCAGCAGCCAGCGCGCGACGGCGCCGGCCTGGCGCAGATCCTTCCAGCCGTCGGTGACGCTCGTACTGCCGCCGGCGCCCTGCGGCCCGTAGCGATTGGTCGGACCGTCGGGACCGATCTCGTAGCCGTAGGGCAGCTGTTCGACGCGCACGCGGTTCCAGTCGGCGTCGAGTTCGTCGGCGATCAGCATCGGCAGCGAGGTCATGACGCCCTGGCCGATCTCGCAGCCGCGCGCGCCGATCACGATGCGGTTGTTGCGTTCGATGCGCACGAATGCGCCGAGCGAGGTTAGCGGTTCGCCCAACAGATCCATCGGCACCTTGGGATCGGCCGCGGCCGACGCGGCGCGGACGCCGACGAGCAGCGCACCGCTCGCGGTCAGCATCACGCTGACGAACTGACGACGGGTCAGGCCACTCATGGCTTGTCCTCGTTCGGCCTGGCTTCCGCGGCTTTCGCCTCGGCCGCTTTCGCCTCCGCGGCGGCCTTCGTCTCGGCCGCCTTCGATTCGGCAACCTTGGCTTCGGCGATCAGCTGCGCCGCGCGCTTGACCGCCTTGCGGATGCGCGGATACGTGCCGCAGCGGCACAGGTTAGTGAGCTGGCTGATATCGGCGTCGCTCGGCTGCGCCTTGCGCTTGAGCAGATCGACCGTCGCCATGATCTGTCCGGCCTGGCAGTAGCCGCACTGCGGCACGTCTTCCTCGATCCAGGCCTGCTGTACCGCATGCAGATCTTCACCGCTCGCGATGCCTTCGATCGTCGTGACCGACTGGCCCTCCAGCGCACTCATCGGCAGCAGGCAGGAGCGCTGCGCCTTGCCGCCGACATGCACCGTGCAGGCGCCGCACTGGCCGACGCCGCAGCCGAACTTGCTGCCGGTCAGGCGCAGGATGTCGCGCAGATACCAGAGCAGCGGCATGTCGGGAGCGCCGGTGTGGCGGAACTTCTCGCCGTTGATCGTGAGTTCGATCGGTCCCGGTATTGCCGCGCGGGCGGCGTCCGTGTCGGCCTTGGCAGGGGCTTCGCGCATGTAACTCTCCGCAGTGCAGACACGGATTGTCGCAGCAGCGGCCGGGAGCGAACAGGGGCTTGCCGTGCGGGCTGCCGCGGCAGGACGTGCGCCTGCCGCAGCGCGCCTTCGCTTCAGCGCTGCGGGTAGATGCGCCGCCAGAGGTAGTAGGCCGGAATGCCGGCGACGATGATGCCGAGTCCGATCAGCGTCTGGCGTGGCTGGGCCAGTGCGCTGGAGATCACGACGAACGCGACCGCGGCGATGAACGCGAGCGGCAGCAGCGGATGCAGCGGCGCGCGGAAGATCGCGGCGGCGCCTTCGACGCGGCGGTAGTGGAACAGCGTCGCGGCGACCATCGCGCTGCCGATCCAGTCGCCGACCGTCGCGTAGTCGAGCAGCTCGCCGTAGTTGCCGAGGATCACGAGCGCCGCCGCCCACAGCGCGAGCACGCCGAGCGCGATGTCGGGCGAGCGGTAGGTCGGATGCAGATGTGCCGCGGCGCGGAAAAACACGCCGTCGGCGCCCATCACCTGGAACATGCGCGAGCCGCCGAGGATCGCGATGTTGCAGAACCCGAACGTCGAGATGGCGATGCCGGCGGCGATGACGACCGCGCCGGTCGGACCGAACGCGCGCTGCATGAGTTCGGCGGCAGGTGCCGTGCTCGCGGCGAGGCCGCCGTGGCCGAGCACGTGCAGATAGGCGTAGTTCGCGAGCAGATAGCAGGCGGTGCAGGTCAGCATGCCGAGCAGGAGCGCGCGCGGAATGCTGCGCTGCGGATCGCGGATCTCGCCGGCGATGTTGTTGATGTAGAACCAGCCGCTGTAGGCGAACAGCACCGGCAGCAGCGCGCTGCCGAAACTGCTCGATCCGAGATTGGCCGGCGGCGGCGATGCGGCGACGCCGCTGAAGGCGAGCCCGGCCACGACGACGGCGATAACCGCGAGCAGCTTCAGCAGCGTGGCGAGGTTCTGCACGAACGCGCCCGCGCGGATACCGAAGAAATTGATGCCGGCGAGCAGCAGGATCGCGCCGACCGCGACCGGCTTCACCAGGGTCGGGGCGAGGCCGGCGACCTGGCAGAAATACGTCGCGAACGTCGTCGCGACGGCCGCGATCGAGCCCGAGTAGTTGACGAGCAGCATGATCCAGCCGAACAGGAACGCGATCAGCGGCCCATAGGACTCGCGCAGATAGACGTAGCCGCCGCCGGCCTGCGGCCGGCGCGCG
>NZ_DATIGT010000266.1:0-65099 GCF_035481375.1 Tahibacter sp. | reverse complement strand
CGGCAGCTTCGTCGCGATCGGCGCGCCGCTGGCTCGCAGCAGCGCCAACGGCGTCGAGCGCGGCGCCGTCGCGACCGGACGCTTCGACGGCAGCGCCGTCGTCTGGGACCAAGTGCTGTTCGGTCCGGAATCGCCGGCCGGCTCGCGTTTCGGGCAGGCGCTCGCGATCGCCGCGACCTCCGGCGGTTCGCCGCTGACCGGGTCGCGTTCGCTGCTCGTCGGCGCGCCGACGTACGTCAACAGCGGCGGCTTCGGTCTGGCCGGGCGCGCGTATCTCTATCAACGCACGACGCTCGGCACGACCTGGGACTTCGAGCAGCAGTTCGCCAATACGACGCCGGGCATTGCGGACGCCATGGGAACCAGCGTCGCGATCGACCGCGATTCGTCCGACGTCAACGGCTACATCGTGCTCGGTGCGCCGGGCCGCGCCGTGGACGGCACGCCGGGCGGCGGTGCGTTCATCTATTCGCGACTCGTCGGCGAGGGCACCTACGCATTCGAGGCGCTGATCCAGCATCCCGACGCGGCAACGGGCGATCGCTTCGGCATCGCCGTCGGTGTCGACGGCGACCGCGTCGTCGTCGGCGCGGACGGCCGCGCGCGCAACGACACGGTGCTCGACGAAGGCCGCGGCTACGTGTTCGAGCGCCGCGTGCTGCCGAGCCTCGTCGACTGGCCGTGGCGCGAGGACCTGCGGTTTCCGGGCCTGGGCAACGTCAACCTCGGCCGATCCGTCGCCATGTCGCGCAACATGGTCGTGCTCGGCGGACCGGCGTCGAGCGGCGCCGGCACCGGCACGGCCGTGGTCTATGTCTGCGACCGGATCTTCTTCGATGGTTTCGTGAACTCGCCGGCGGAGCGGTCGTGCGCAGTGCCGTGACGACCGGAAAGAGGGGAGTGGAGCGAGTCGCAGGGAAAACCGGGATTTTTGCTGCTCCGGCGTCGCGCTGAAGAGCGGGGAAGCAGAGGTGAGCAGGCAGGAACTGGAGAACGCGCCGGGCGCTTTCTCCAGGTTCTATCCACTAATCACTATTTTCCCTTTTTAGTCGGTCGGCGCGGCGCCGAAACGCTGCAGCGCCTCGACCATGACCTGTTCGAGCGACGTGTCCGGGTCGTGGCGGATCGCGTCGAGGGCGGCAGTGTCCCAGTCCTGCACGAGTTTGCCGCCGAGCAGCAGCACGCAGCGGTCAATGAAGCGCTCGGCGACTTCGAGCGCGTGCGTGGCGAGCAGCACGGCGCAGCCGTGTTCGCGCGTGAGTTTCACGAGATGCTGCTTGAGCGCGAACGCGCTCAGCGGATCGAGGCCGTTCATCGGTTCGTCGAGCACGATCAGCGGCGGCTCGCCGATCAGTCCGAGCAGGATGCCGAGCTTCTGCCGCGTGCCGAGCGAATACGCCTGCACTTCATGGTCGAGCCAGCGTGCGAACGCGAGCGCTTCGGCGAGTTCGAGCGTCGCCGACGGAATGCGGTCGAGGCCGCGCGCGCCGGCGAACAGTTCGAGACACTGGCGCCCGGTCAGCAGCAGCGGCAGCAGCGTCGGATCGACGGCGAAGCCCAGGCGCTGCTTCGCCGCGAGCGCATCGCTGCCCATCTCGGCGCCGGCGATCGCGATGCGGCCCTGCTGCGGCTGCAGGATTCCGGCGAGGCAGCGCAGCAGCGTGGTCTTGCCCGAACCATTCGGGCCGATCAGCGCGGCGAACTCGCCGGGCCGCAGCACGAGATCCACGCCGTCGAGCACGCGCTGCGGGCCATAGGCATGAACGAGGCCGGCGATTTCCAAAGCGGGCATCAAGCGAGACTCCGGGCAACGTAGTAGTGGCGCGCCGCGAGCGCCGCGGCGAGCGGCGGCGCAAGGAACGGGAACTGGTAGCCGAGCAGCAGCAACAGTGCGACTTCCGCGCCCGCGCGCACGCGCGCCAGGTGCGGGCGATGGCGATAGCGCCAGCTCAGGCACAGCGACAACAGGCCGCCGAGGCCGATCGTCGCGACGAACGCGACGACGACCGGCCACTTCGCCGACTGCAGCAGCAGTCCGAGCGCGCCGAACACGCTCGTGCAGACCCAGGCGAACAGCGGATAGCGCAGCGTGCCCGCGGCGAAGCGCGCGAACGGCAGCGGCAGCGCGGCGAACAACTGCGTCGCGCGCACGAGCGTGTCCTCGCTCGACCGCAACGCGAGGCCGTACCAGATCAATGCGGCGCCGAGCAGCAGCAGTCCGCCCAGCGGCAGCAGCGGCATGCCCATCGGCACGAGGATGCCGAGCGCGATGAACTGCCAGTTGCGGCCGCCCGAGCGCCAGCGCCGCACGGTTTCGCGGCGCTGCCAGTCCGGCAGATTGCGCAACTGCGGATGATCGAGCATCGGCAGCGGCAACAGCGCCGCGCTCGAATGGGTCTGCGCGACGCGCGCCTGCCTGAGCTTGCCGAGCCGGCGCACGACGAGATAGCCGGCCCCGCTGCCGAGCCAGAAGCCGACGCTGGCGGCCGCGAAGATCGGCGCGAACCACGGCGTCGAGCGGCGCGACAGCAGCACGATGCCGCCGAGTACGAACAGGATCACGACATTGCCGAACACGGTCAGCAGGATCGCGTTCAGATGCAGGCTGCGTCGCGTCGCGCGTTCGGGCACGGGTGCGGCGCCCCACCAGCCCAGGCGCAGTTCGGTCAGCAGCGCGAGCGTCGCGCTGCGGCACATCGCGAAACCGAAGGCTGCGAACGCGAGCGCGATCACGAACGGCTGCTGCGCGAGCAGGCGCAGCACGAGGCCGATGCGGTCGCCGTCGATGCGCGCGACGCCGGCGCCGATCAGCGCGAGCAGCGCCGACCAGGCGACGAGATGGAACAGCGTCTGCGGCCAGAATCGCAGCAGGCGGCGCAGGCGGTTCGCCGCGACGCGGCGGGTTTCCTGCAGGCGGGGATGAAAGTAGGCGGGCATCTGTGCCAGTGTTGCAATCGCCGTCGACGCCGGCATGGGCCACGAGTTGGGTTGTCATGAATCGCCGTTCCGAATCCGAATTTCCGGCACCGCTGCCGCTGCCGTCCGGACTGCTCGACGAGGTGCGCGCCTGCTATGCCACGCCGCCGCGCGCTTATCACGATTTCGCCCATGTGCGCGAAGTGCTCGGCTGGTTCGACGCGGTCGCCGAAGGGCCGGGGTGGGACCGGCCGGCCGAGGTGTTTCTCGCGCTGCTCTATCACGATGCGATCTACGAAGCCGGCCGCAAGGACAACGAGGCGCGCAGCGCCGAACTCGCGCAGGCCGCGATCGCGCGCTGGCTTCCCGACGCCGGCGTCGATGCGGCGCGCGTCGCCGAACTGATCCGCATGACCGCGCGCCACGGCCACTGGGGCGGCGAAGCCGTCGACCGCGACGCGGCGCTGTTCCTCGATTGCGACATGGCGATACTCGCGGCCGAGCCCGCGCGCTTTGACGCCTATGACACGGCGATCGCGCAGGAATACCGCGGCAAGCTGCCCGCCTGGATGTTCCGGCACTATCGCCGGCGCTTCCTGCGCGGGCTGCTCGCGTCGCCGCGCATCTTTGTTTCGGACTGGTTCCACGAGCGCTGCGACGGCGCCGCGCGCGCGAATCTCGCGCGCTGCCTCGGCAGCCGCAGCGCACTCAAGGCCAGCGCCGGGCGCTAGCGTCCTGTTCCGTAAATAACTGTCGAGCGATTCCCGTGTCTTTCGCCGCGATACGTCGTCGCACCTCGTTGCCGTAGCGCCGCTGCGGCGCCTCGCGCCCCGGTCCCGCGACGAAACCCATCCGGAATTTTTTTGACGTATTTACGGAACAGGGCAGCAGGAACCATTCGCGGCGCCCTTAGGAGGGCCATGCTTCCGCGCGGCCCCGGCGCATATGACGATCGACCATCGCGCCGCGCGCGCGCTCTGCTACCGTCAGCCGATGAATACCGAGGAATTGGCTTCCGCACTGCTGCCGACGATAGAACCGGCACTGCGCCGCGTCGGCTTCGCCTTCGTCGACGGCGCGACGATGAAGACAGAATTGTCCCGTGCCGGCGCACTGGACGACTGGCCCGCATTCGCCGCGAGCTGGAACGATCTCGCCGTCGACACCTACATGGCCGACCAGGGCCGCTACCGCCGCCGGCGTCACGCCGTGTACGCCGCCGACGCGGCCGGCATCCGCCGCGAAGCGCACCGGCCGCACTATCAGGCGCTCGAGTACAACGCGCTGCACGGCGGCATCGAGCGCTGGTTCGAGCCGGTCGATGCGTGCTGGGACTCGGGGCAGAGCCTGCCCACGGTGCTGCGCTACTGCCGCGATCTGTTCGGCGCGCTCGCGCCGTCGGTTTCGACGTGGCACGTCGAAACGCATCAATTCCGCATCGAGGCGCGTCCCGGCGAGCAGGGCCTGCCCACGCCCGAGGGCGTGCATCGCGACGGCGTCGACTACGTGCTCGTGCTGCTGATCGCGCGCACGAACATCGCGAGCGGCACGACGACGATCCATCGGCCGGACGGCGAACTGCTGGGCCGCTTCACGCTGACCGCGCCGTTCGACGCGGCGCTCGTCGACGATGCGCGCGTCTGCCACGGCGTCACGCCGGTGCAAGCCGTCGATCCGGACCAGCCGGCGTTTCGCGACGTGCTCGTCGTGACATTCCGTTCCGTCGGCTGAGCGCTGCGGTCAGATACGTCCGGCCTGATACGTCCGGCCTGCCCGCGCCGCCTCCGCCAACCTGGGTTCAGGCGCGCCTTGCTAGCGTCGCCCGGCATCGTTCGCCGGGAGTCTCGTCGTGCGCTTTCTGCCGGTCCTGTTCGGAATCCTCGCGCTGCCGGCACTTGCCGCCGACGCGCCGCCGCAGTCGTTCGCCTATTCGATGTACACGCAGATGGCGGCCGACTACGCCGCGCGGCTGTCCGAGCGCGACCTGCTCGATCGCATCATCGCACCGGGACCGCAGGGGCTGCTGATCCGGTTCGCGCCCGGCACCGACGCGCGCGCGACGGTCCATCTGAGTTCGGGCGTGCTGCGCTATGCCGCCGATGAGCGCGACATCCTGCGGCTGCCCGACAAGCGGGAGTGGCGGCGCGACAATCCGCGCATCGACCTGTCGGCGCGGCCGCTCGCGGTGGCGCTCGATTTCGGCGACTGAGCCGCGCGGCTCAGGCGACGGCCGCCTGGTACGGCTGGCTCCAGCGCGCCAGGCAATCTTCCACTTCAGTAAATTGCGCGTAGTGCGCACTCATGGCCGCATGCAGCTTTTCCGAGCTGTCGGCCTCGAACAGGTCGTCCATCAGATGCACGACCCGACGCTCGCGTTCGTGCAGCGCGGCCGCATGAGCGAGCGGATGCAGCGGGTCGAACTGGTGCCGCAGCTCCTCGTAGCCGAGGTCGGCCGACAGCACCCGCGTCGGATGCGCCGGGGAAGTCTGGAACAGCAGCCGGGTCGCGACGAGGTCGTCGAGCAGATCGGTGCGAGCCTTGACCGCCAGCGCGAACACTTCGGTGATTTCCGGATCGCGCGTTTCGTCCCGCGCGAAGGCGTAATACTCGCGGCCTTCGCGAAGCAGGCGGATCAATAACTGCGCTTCGTCGAACGATGTCATGAGCGGCGTTCCTCGATGGACCGCCGCGAGGTTATCGATGCAGTTGTTTAGCCGATGTCTTTGGTGCGGCGGAAATCGGGAATGGACAAGCGGGAATTGTTAAAGCGGCGCGAGGAAACCGTTGCGCCGCACGCCGAAGCCTAGACCCACTCCGTCAGTCCTTCGACTTCGTACAGCCGCTGCCAGCTCGGTCGCGCGCGGATGCGGTCGGCGAGCGCCTTCAGCGCCGGCCATTCGGTTGCGGGCCTGGGCATGTTGCGCGACCAGCGCATCAGCATCGTCGCGTAGAAGTCGAGTGCGCTCGGCGTTTCGCCGAGGAGATACGTGCGCCCGTCGGCGAGCTGGGCCGCGAGCTGGTCGAAGCATTTCTCGATCCGAACGCGCAGGCCGTCCTTCAGCGCCGCGTGATCGACATTGCCGGCGTCGCCCGGATAGAACCAGAGCCGGAACGCCGGCTGCAGTGTGTTGGCAAGGTACAGAATGCCCTGCAGGAATGCGGCGCGATCCGGCGCGTCGACGGCGGGCGCGAGTCCGGCTTCCGGATGCCGTTCGCAGAGCAGCAGCACGAGTGCGGCCGTCTCCGCGCAAGGGCGACCGTCGACGATCATCGTCGGCACGACGCCGTTCGGATTGAGTCGCAGATATTCCGCGCCGCGCTGTTCGCCGGCGGCGGTATCCACGCGCTTGAGTTCATGCGGCGCGCCGATTTCGATGAGCAGCAGATGCGGCAGCAGGCTGGCCGCGCCGGGCGAGTAGTACAGGGTATACATGGGACGCTCCGTGGGATGGCGCGCCAGCATACAGGCCGCTCCGCGGCCGGTCGCATGCGATGACGCGATGTCGGGAAACGCGAGACGGATGCCGGAGTAAGTCGGGCAACGCAACACCCCTGCTCGTTTCTCACTTCTCGATACTCTTTCCTACCGCTTCCCGCATTCGCCGGACTGCGCCGCGGTCCCTGCCGAAAGTCATGCTGCCGCCCGGCCGATGCATGCCTTGCAACCCTGGCGCGAGAATCCGCATCGAAGCCGCCACAGCCCGGACGCCGCGACGCGTCCCCACGAAAAGCCGAGGAACCGCCATGAAACGCCTGCTGCTCGCCGCCGCTCTGAGTCTGGGTCTGACGTTCGCCGCGCAGGCGCGCAGCCACAGCATCGACTCCTGCGGCCTGGACAGCGACTACGACGTCACGCTGGACAAATCCGGCCTGACCTTTCGCCACGAAGGCGGCAAGCCCGGAATCATCGTCATGAGCAAGGGCCAGCTCATCGTCGACGGCCGGCCGCTCGCGATCAGCGATGCCGACCGTGCACGCGTCGCCGAGTACGAAGCGACCGTGCGCGCGCTGGTGCCGCAGGCCAAGGCGATCGCGCGCGACGCGATCGACGTCGCCTACGTCGCCGTGACCGAAGTCGCCGCGGCGTTCTCCAGTACCGCCGACAGCTCCGCGACGCGCAACCGCCTGGCCGGGCTGCGCGACGAATTCAAGCTGCGCATCGACGACACCTTCGAAAAGCGTCCCTGGAACGAAGACGAATTCGATTCGCTGGTGGAAAAGGCGATGGGCGACCTGATGCCGGTCGTGCTCGCCGAAGTCGCCGGCAATGCGATCGCGATCGCGCTGAGCGGCGACGAAGCCCGCGCGGCCGAGCTGGAAAAACGCGCGGAGAAGCTCGAGCGCGACATCGAACGCCGCATCGACACGCAGACCGCGCAGCTCGCGTCGCGTGTCGCCGCGCTGTGTCCGATGGTGGTCAAGCTCGACAGTCTCGAAGACGGTCTGGATCTGCGCCTTGCCGACGGCGCGCGTCTGAACCTGCTCAATCTTGACGACTGACGTCGGGAATCGGGAAACCAGCATCGTGGGAGCGGGCTTCGCCGCTGCGCGTTTCCGCCGCGAACTGCACGTGACCGGTTTCGCGGGTCGTGCAGGGCGCAATCTCGCGGGTCGTCGTCCGATCCGGAAATTCCGAGGGCCGGCGCCAACTTGGCGTCGGTTCCCGGCATGGCATGCGCTTTGCGGAACACATCTCGCCCCAACGGAGAGATGTCATGCAGGTCGACGATATCCGCAACGAAACCACCGCCAGCTGGCGCGATGAAGGTCCCGAGGCGATCGCGCGCGGGCTCGAACCCGGCCGGCAGCCGTCCCAGCCCGTCGACGAGTCGCTCTGGCTCGCGCTGAACGCCTGGGGCTGAGGAGCACGGCCATGTTGAAACTCGCCATCATCTTCGGACTGATCTCGCTCGTCGCCGGCGCACTCGGCTTCACCGGCATCGCCGGTGCCTCCGGCGGCATCGCCAAGATCATCTTCGCGATCTTCCTCGTCCTGCTGCTGCTTGCGCTGGCGGGACTGTTCCTCGGTTTCTCGATCGCGTTCTGACCGCTCGATTCGACGGATGAGGCGGGCGGCTGACGCACACGACGACTGGCGCCTCCCGCCTGATCCCGAGAACGACCGGATGTTCTCTAAGGGCCCGCCTGCGCGGGCCTCGTTCGTTCACGGCGCCGCGGGTTTCTCGACCTTGCCGCCCTTCATCACGAACGACACGTTTTCCATGACGGCGATGTCGTTCAGCGGATTGCCCGGCACTGCGACGAGATCGGCATAGAGGCCCTTGCGCACTGCGCCGACCTGGTCGCTGCGTCCCAGCAGTTCCGCGGCACGCACGGTCGCCGACTGCAGCGCCTGCATCGGCGTCTGTCCCCACTGCGTCATCTTCGCGAACTGCTTGGCGTTGTCGCCGTGCGGATAGACGCCGGCATCGGTGCCGTAGGCGATCTTCACGCCGGCCTTGACCGCGCGCTGGAAACTTTCGCGCTGGATGCGGCCGACCTTGCGCTCCTTCTCGATCATGCTTTCCGGATACTTCAGGCGCGCGAATTCCGACAGGATGTAGTCGTCGTTGTAGATGTCGGCGACGAGCCAGGTGCCGTGCTTGTTCATCAGCGCGATCGCCTCGTCGTCGAGGAAGCTGCCGTGTTCGACCGAATCGACGCCGGCGCGCACGGCCATCTTGATCGCCTCGGTGCCGTGCGCGTGCGCGGCGACCTTGCGGTGCCAGCGGTGCGCCTCGTCGACGAGTGCATTCATTTCTTCCTGCGAATATTGCGGCTCGCCGACCGATTCCTCTTCGCTGAGCACTCCCGCGCTGGCCATGAACTTGATGACGTCCGCGCCATACTTCACGTCGAAGCGCACTTTCGCGCGGATCGCGTCGACACCGTCGGCGATGCCGCTGTAGCCTTCGAAACGCAGATACGGCGAGAAGCCGGTGCCGCCGTCGGCGTGTCCGCCGGTCGCGCCGAGCGCGACGCCGCTCGCGAGGATGCGCGGTCCCTGCACTTCGCCGCGGTTGATCGCATTGCGCAGCGCGACGTCGATGAATTCCGCCGAGCCGACGTTGCGCACTGTCGTGAAGCCCGCGAGCAGCGTGCGGCGCGCGTAGAGATGCGCCTTGACCGCATTGTCGATCGGGCTGCGACGGAAAGCCTCGGTGTAGAAGTCGCCGGACTGGCCGTCGATGTGCACGTGGCAGTCGATGAGGCCCGGCATCAGGGTCACGTCGCCGAGATCGATGCGGCGCGCGTCGGCCGGCACCTGTCCGTCGGTGCGCACCTCGACGATGCGTTCGCCGTCGACGACGACGACGGCCTTCTCGCGCAGCGCGCCGCTGTCGACATCGACGAGACGGTCGGCGGTGACGGCAATGCGCTCGGCGAACGCGGCCGGCGAGACGGCGAGGGCGGCGACGGCAGCCAGCAGCGACTGGCGCAGAACGGACGAACGCGACATGGCGGATTCCGGCAGGGAAAGCCCGAGACTACGCAAACACCCGGCGCGCTCACCAGTCCTGTCCGCCACGCGATCGACTGCGACTTTGGTCGCGTAGGGGGCGGCGCTATTCGGCGCGCTCGTGCAGATAGTCGCGGCCGCGCTGCATCAGCGCGACGAAGCCCGGTTCGTCGCCGTTGCGCACGGCAGCGAGCAGCGCGTGCACGGCCTCGTCGAGCGCGGTCAGCGCCGGGCCGTTGTGCTGATTCAGCGACTGGATCTCGAAATACAGATGCGGGTTCTCGCGCGCGACGCCTTCGGCGATCTGCAGCTGCGCGCCGAACGTCGTCGACGACACGGCCTTGAGCCGTTCCGGCTCGATGCCGCTGCCGGCGAGCGCCGCGGTGAACGCGATGTTGAGCGCATGCGACAGGCCGAGCACGAGCGCGATCAGCCGGTCGTGTTCATCGAGATCCATCTCGACCGTGATCGCGGTCGTCGACGCGAACAGGCCGCGCGCGGTCTCCAGCGCCTCGCGGTCGCCGGTATCGATGAGCACGACGTGGCGGCCGGCAAGCACGTTCGCCGAGGGGCCGAACATCGGATGGATCGAGGTCGCGCGCACGCCGGCCGCGGCGAGGCTCTGCAGCGCGTCGCGCAGCGGCGTCTTGATCGAGCCGAGATCGAACACGATGCCCGGCGGCTTGCGCAGCGCGAGCTCGCCGAGAATCCGCGCGGCCGCACGCAGCGGCGTCGCGACGACGATGAGGTCGTGATCGATCGCGCCGTCGTCCCAGTGCTCGCGCCGGGCGAATCCGGCCGCGTTGGGCGCCGGGTCGGCGATGTCGACGGCGTAGCCCTGCGCGTCGAGGAACCGCGCGAACCACGCGCCCATGCGGCCGCTGCCGCCGATCACGAGCGCGCGCTTGCCGTCGCCCTGCGACAGCGCGCGCACGGTGTCCTGTTCCTGCCGCGTCAGCGACGCGGCGATCAGCAGTTCCATGAGCCCGGCGGCGAGTTCCGGATCGATGCCGGCGTCGCGCGCGTGGCCGCGCACGTTGTCGAGGACTTCCTTCTCGCGGCGGAAGTCGCGCAGCGGCCGGCCCGTGCCGCGCTTGCTGCGGCCGATCTCGGCGACGATGCGCTGCCGCTCGGCCGCGAGTCGCACGAGATCGCGATCGATGCGATCAAGTTCCGCGCGCAATTCCGTAATGTCCATGTGTTCAGTCCGCAACGATCGGCGGCCAGCTTAGCGGCCGGCAGGCGAGGGTGTGCGAACCAAAGAGAATATGCGCCGGCGCGTGCTGGGTTGTCCGCTCTATCCGCTCTGGTACAGGCATGGCTTCGTCGCCACAATAGCCGCCTTGCCCGAAATCTGCCGCCTGGGAGGGCGTATGTCACAAGAAGTGAAGGTTCCCGACATCGGCAATTACGCCAACGTGCCGGTTATCGAGATCCTCGTCGCGCCCGGCGATACCGTGAAGAAAGACCAGGGCCTGCTGACGCTCGAATCCGACAAGGCGACGATGGAAGTGCCGGCGCCGTTCGCGGGCGTGGTCAAGGAAATCCGCGTGAAGGTCGGCGACGAAGTCTCGGAAGGCTCGGTCGTTGCGGTCGTCGACGCCGCCGACGGCGCTGCCGATGCCAAATCGGCAGCCGCGCCCGCCAAGGCCGACGCGCCGGCGAAGGCCGCCGCTCCGGCCAAGGCCGAACCGGCTCCGGCCAAGCCCGAAACGCCGGCCGCGGCACCCGCGGTCGCCGAAGCGGCCCGGCCCGGCATCGACGCCGAGATCGCCGGTCCGCGCACGCCGCCCGTGCCGTTCGACGCGAGCGTCGTGATGCCCGACAAGGTGCCGCATGCGAGCCCGGCCGTGCGCCTGTTCGCGCGCGAACTCGGCGTCGATCTCGCCGCGGTCAGCGGCAGCGGCCGCAAGGCGCGCATCACGCGCGAAGACGTGCAGAACTACGTGAAGCAGGCGCTCGCCGGCGGCGCAACCCGTGCCGCGGCGGCGCCGGTCGCGGCCGGCGGCGGTCTGAACCTGCTGCCGTGGCCGCAGGTCGATTTCTCGAAATTCGGCGAAACCGAGACACGCGCGCTGTCGCGCATCAAGAAGATCTCCGGCGCGAACCTCGCGCGCAACTGGGTCATGATTCCGCACGTGACGCAGCACGACGAGGCCGACATCACCGACCTCGAGGCGCTGCGCGTCGCACTGAACAAGGAAAACGAGAAGGCCGGCCTGAAGCTGACCATGCTCGCGTTCCTCATGAAGGCCGTGGTGTCGGCGCTGAAGAAATTCCCCGACTTCAACGCCTCGCTCGACGCCTCGGGCGAAAACCTGATCCTCAAGAAATATTTCCACATCGGCTTTGCCGCCGACACGCCGAACGGCCTCGTCGTTCCGGTGCTGCGCGACGCGGACAGGAAGGGCGTGTTCGAGATCGCGAAGGAAACCGGCGAACTCGCGGCGAAGGCGCGCGACGGCAAGCTCGGCCCGGCCGACATGTCCGGCGGCTGCTTCTCCATCTCCTCGCTCGGCGGCATCGGCGGCACCGCGTTCACGCCGATCGTCAACGCGCCGGAGGTCGCGATCCTCGGCGTGTCCAGGTCGGCGACGAAACCCGTCTGGGACGGCAAGGCGTTCCAGCCGCGCCTGATGCTGCCGCTGAGCCTGAGCTACGACCACCGCGTCATCGACGGTGCGTCGGCGGCGCGGTTCACGAGCTATCTCGGCCAGCTGCTCGCCGACATGCGTCGCACGCTGCTTTGATCGTTGCGCGGCGCATGGACGTCATGGACGCGGACTTCGAGGACATCCGCATCGTCGATCTGGATCTCAGCCGGACGACCTGGTCGCGCGTGCACGATTCGCTGCGCGTGATGTTCCTGCGCCTGGACCGCGTGCCTCCGGACAACGACTGGCCGCGCCTGTTCTTCGAGGAACGCGAAAGCCGCATCGTCGCGCGCCGCCGCGGGCTGTGGATCGAGGACGACTACATCAGCTTCGATTCGCTCCCCGAAGAAGTGGAAAAGATCCACCTGCCGGACATCCGGCAGTCGCTGAACTATGCGAACCGCAAGTATCGCGAACTCGCCGCGCAGCGGCAGCGCAAGCGTCTGGACACGCTCGCCGAACAGCGCAGCGAACGCGACGAGATGCTCGCGCTGCAGGCGCGTCTGCGCGGCATGTTCGATGGTGCGCAGGCTCCGGCGGAAGCGCCGGCAACGCGCGCGGAAATCGCGCCCGTCGTCGTTCCCGAGAGCGTTCCCGATGCCGTCGCCGAAGCGGCGGCGGAACCGGTCGCGCCGCCGCCGGCCGATGCGCGCGACGTGCTCGACGAATTCGAAGTGCGCCGCAATGCGCTGAAGCAGGCCTTCCGCAACGCGGCTTCCCAGGACAAGGAGCAGAAATAATGGCAACGACAGAAGTCAAAGTGCCGGATATCGGCGGCGTTTCGGTGCCGGTGATCGAAGTCCTGGTCAAGGTCGGCGACACGATCAAGAAAGAACAGGGACTCGTCACGCTCGAATCCGACAAGGCGACGATGGAAGTGCCGTCCACGGTCGCCGGCGTCGTCAAGGAGATCAAGGTCAAGCTCGGCGACGAACTCGCCGAAGGCGCGGTCGTCGCGCTGATCGAAACGGAAGGCGCGGCTGCGGCGACGTCCGCGCCGGCGGCCGCAGCGGCCGCGCCGGCAGCGAAGGAAGCCCCAGCGCCGAAGGACGCGCCGAAAGCCGCCGCGCCGGCACCTTCGGCACCGGCACCGGCCGCTGCGGCGCCGGGTCCGAACGCTGCGCCCGCAACCGGCCGCAAGGCCGATGTCGAGGCGCAGGTCGTCGTCATCGGCGCCGGTCCCGGCGGCTACACCGCGGCGTTCCGCGCGGCCGATCTCGGCCAGAAAGTCGTGCTCGTCGAGCGCTATCCCGTGCTCGGCGGCGTCTGCCTCAACGTCGGGTGCATTCCGTCGAAGGCGCTGCTGCACGCCGCGCGCGTCGTCGACGAAGCGCGCCAGTTCGGCCATCACGGCATCACGTTCGGCGAACCCGTCGTCGATCTCGACAAGCTGCGCGCGCACAAGTCGTCCGTCGTCGCGCAGCTGACCGGCGGGCTCGCCGGCATGGCCAAGCAGCGCAAGGTCACGGTCGTCACCGGCACTGCGAAATTCGTGTCGCCGAACGAACTCGAAGTGGAAGGCGAGAACGGCAAGCAGCTCGTGCGCTTCGACAACGCGATCATCGCCGCGGGTTCCCAGGCCGTGAAGCTGCCGGGCTTTCCGTGGGACGACACGCGCATGATGGATTCGACCGATGCGCTCGATCTCGCCGACGTGCCCAAGAGCCTGCTCGTCGTCGGCGGCGGCATCATCGGTCTCGAAATGGCCTGCGTGTACGAGGCGCTCGGCGCGAAGGTCACCGTCGTGGAACTCCTCGACCAGCTCATGCCCGGCGCCGATCCGGATCTCGTGCGCCCGCTGCAGCAGCGCCTGCAGAAGCGCTACGCCGGCATTCACCTGAAGACCAAGGTGACCAAGATCGAAGCGAAGCCCGACGGTCTGCTCGCGACGTTCGAAGGCGAAAAGGCGCCGGCGCCGACGCTGTACGACCGCGTGCTCGTGGCCGTCGGCCGCTCGCCGAACGGCGGCAAGCTCGACGCGCACAAGGCCGGCGTCACCGTGACCGAGCGCGGCTTCATTCCGGTCGACAAGCAGATGCGCACGAATGTGCCGCATATCTTTGCGATCGGCGATCTCGTCGGCAATCCGATGCTCGCGCACAAGGCGACGCACGAAGGCAAGGTCGCCGCCGAAGTCGCTGCCGGCCACAAGAGCGAATTCGTCGCGCGCGTGATTCCAAGCGTCGCCTACACCGATCCGGAAGTGTCCTGGGTCGGCGTCACCGAGGCCGAAGCGAAGAAGGCCGGCATCGCCTACGGCGTCGGCAAGTTCCCGCATGCGGCTTCGGGCCGCGCGATCGGCATCGGCCGCACCGAAGGCTTCACGAAGCTGATCTTCGACGAGGCGACCCACCGCGTGATCGGCGCGGGCATCATCGCGCCGAATGCGGGCGACCTCATCGCCGAAATCGCGCTCGCGATCGAGATGGGCGCCGAAGCGGCCGACATCGGCCTGACCATCCACCCGCACCCGACCCTGAGCGAATCCGTCGGCATGGCGGCAGAAGTGTACGAAGGGACGTGTACCGACATCGTCGCGCCGAAGAAGAAATAGGTCATGGCCACGATCGCGCTGCGCGTGGTGTTCGCACTGGCTGCACTGCTCGCCGCCGGGCAGGCGATGGCCTGTTCCTGCGTGCGTGCGACCCCGGCGGAGCGGCTGGCCGGCGTCGATGACATTGCGCTCGTGACCGTTCTCGGCGTGCAGCGCGTCGACGGTGACGATGTGCGAGCGCCGCAGCGCGCGACGTATGCGGTCGAGCGCACGCTCAAGGGCGACATGACCGCGCATGCCACGCTCGACGCCGGATACGGTTTCGGCGACTGCGGCGTGCCGCTGGTCGTGGACATGAGCTACGTCGTGCTGCTCGATCGCGCCTCCAATGTCGTCAACTACTGCAGCGGATTCTTTGGCCCGTTTTCGCTGCACCGCTCGCGCAGCGAGGTCTCGCGCTTTCTCGACGGACTGGCACAGCATGCGGCGAGCGGCGCGCCGCTGACGCAACCGCCGCGAACCGTCTGGGGCATCGAGGACGCGCGGTTGCTCTGGTTCGGCTTTCCCGGGCGCGACTGATCAGCCGGCAATGCCCTCGGCGCGCAGCAGCGCGACGACGCCCTGCCAGAAGTAGCTGTTCGGAAGCGCGCCTGCTGGGGCCAGTGAGAGTTCGTGTCGCAGGCGTTCGCGTTGATCCGGCGAGGCGCTCATGTAGCTGCGGTTCACGCGCGCCTCCCAGTCGTCTTCGAGCCCGCGCAGGAGCGTCGGCGTAATCATCGGTTGCCGGCGCAGTGCGAACAGCAGCGCGAGCCGCTCCCATTTGTCGGAGTGATAGCTCGCCGACACGAGCTGGCGAATGCGGCGTTCGCTGCCCGCCGATTCGATGAATCGCGCCAGCTCGCGCACCGTCGGCGACAAGGCGAGCTGGCGACACAGCTGTGCGGCGGTCTTGGCGACGGCAGGCGACGGATCGCCGAGTGCTGCAATCACGACGTCGCGCGCCTGCAGGCCGCGGATCCGGGCGTAAGCGACCAGTGCGGGGGCGTCGCAGCGACGGCAGTGCATCGAGCAGCGCAGCGGACAGCAGCGGCAGGTCCTGGGTCTGGCCGTAACTGCCGAGTGCCGCGATCGCGACGGCGCGGCGATGCGGTGATGCGTCGCTGTCGGCCGCGCGCCGGTAGATCGCAACGACGTCGGTGCCATTGTGCCGGAGCCGCTCGGCGACGATGCCGCGGACCGACGCGTGTCGGTCGAACAACAGGGTTGCGTCGACCTCCGACTCGCCGTTCTCGCGAAGCTTCAGAACGAGCGCGGCGCGGCGCAGCGGCGGGCAGGGATCGCGCAGCGCGCGTGCGATCAATTCGCGGCGCGCCTCGCCGTCGAGTCGTTCGAGCAGCGGCACGGCGCGGACGCGCACGCGCGCATCGGAGCAGGCGAGGACGGCACGAACGACGCTCGATGCATCGAGCGCGGGATTGGCCGCTGCGATCGGTACGCAGAACCAGGCGATGTCGGTTCGCGCACCGCGCAGTCCGGCCATGATGGCGTCGGCGGATGCGCGGGCCTGCAGAAAGCGCTCGATCGCGTCGATCAGGGCCGAATGATCCGCACGACGTCCCGTGCGCAAGGCCATGATCGACGGCAGCGCGTCGACGAAGGTCGTGGCGTTGCGCGGCACGAGCAGCCGCGTGATCGCGTCGGCCGCCGCCTCGCGCACCTGCGGCACCCAGTCATTGGCGCGCCCGATCAGCGCCGGCAGCGCGCGGATGTCTTCGCGGTCGGCGAGCATTCGCACGGCGCGCTCGCGCGCATGGCCGCTGTAGGACTTCATCGACTCCAGCAGGTCGTCGAGCGAATGCGGTGACGTTGTCGAAAACAGGCCCATGTCGGCTCGCTGGTCGGGCGCATGAGCATGAAGTCAGGCAATTGACGTGCGCAAGGCCCCACATTGCCCGCGCGGGCATGGAAAATGGTGCGCTCACTTGCGAAGGAACTCTCTATGAAAACCCTCGGCCTCCTCGGCGGCATGAGCTGGGAATCGACGATTCCCTACTACCGCATCATCAACGAACGCCTGCGCGAGCGGCTCGGCGGGCTGCATTCGGCGCGGCTCGTGCTCTACAGCGTCGATTTCGCCGGCATCGAGCAGTTGCAGCGGCAGGGCGACTGGGACGAAGCCGGGCGGCAGCTCGGCGCGGCGGCCGGTGCACTTGCGCGCGCCGGCGCGCAGGCGATCGTCATCTGCACGAACACCATGCACAACGTGGCTGCGGCGGTGGAGGCGGGCAGCGGGCTGCCGCTGCTGCACATCGCCGATGCGACCGCGGCGCGCATTCACGCGGCCGGCATCGGGCGCATCGGCCTGCTCGGCACACGCTTCACGATGGAGCAGGATTTCTACCGCGCGCGGCTGCAGACCCACGGGATCGCGTCGCTCGTGCCGGACGCGGCGCAGCGCGACGACGTGCACCGGATCATCTACGGGGAGCTGTGCCGCGGCGAGATCCGCGACGATTCGCGCGAGCGCTACCGCGCGATCATGGCCGATCTCGTCGCGCGCGGCGCCGAGGGCATCATTCTCGGCTGCACCGAGATCGGCCTGCTCGTCGGCGCCGCCGACACGACCGTGCCGACGTTCGACACGACCCGCATCCACGCCGAGGCCGCGGCGGACTGGGCGCTGGACTGAGCGGTCCGTCGCGGTCGTTGCGCACAGGTAAACAGTGCATTTACACCGTGAGCCGCACGATCGCTCTTGATCGAAGGGAGCACAGCCGCATCTGCCTGCCACGCGCCGGTGCTGCGGCATTCAGGGACGCCGGGCGTTTTCCTTTCCCCATCAGGAGTGACCGCATGAAACTGTATTTCTCCCCGGGCGCCTGCTCGCTGTCCCCGCACATCGTGCTGCGCGAACTCGGCCTGCCGTTCGAAGCGATCAAGGTCGATCTCGCCACGAAGCAGGCCGCCGACGGCACCGATTTCAAGACGGTCAATCCGAAGGGCTACGTGCCGGCGCTGCAGCTCGACAACGGCCAGGTGCTGACCGAAGGCCCGGCGATCGTGCAGTACCTCGCCGATCTCGTGCCGGACAAGCAGCTCGCGCCGGCCAACGGCAGCTTCGAGCGCTATCGCCTGCAGGAATGGCTGAATTTCATTTCTACCGAAATCCACAAGCAGTTCAGCCCGCTGTTCAAGCCGGACACGCCGGATGCCTACAAGGAAGTCCAGAAAGCCCGGCTCGCGCAGCGCTTCGGCGAGATTTCGCCGGTGCTGGAGAAGCAGGACTATCTGACCGGCGAGCGTTTCGGCGTGGCCGATGCGTATCTGTTCACCGTGCTGGGCTGGAGCCGCTATTTCCACATCGATCTGAATCAGTGGCCCGGCATCGCGAAGTTCGTCGAGCGCGTCGCCGCGCGGCCGGCCGTCGCCGAGGCGCTGGACGTCGAGGCGCAGGCCAAGAAGGCGGCCTGACCGCAGCGCCGCGCCCGCGCTGACATGCGCGGGCGCGGCACGCTAAGCTGCGCGCCTCGTTGCCGGGGCGCGCCGATCGATGTTCGAGTACCTGCTGTTCGCGCCCCTCGCGGCGCTCGTGTTCCTGATCCCGCTGTTCTTCGACCTGCGCCGCGCGCGCCGGCGGCATGCGCGGCAGGACGCCTTGCGCGTGCAGGCGGCCGCGGCGCTCGAAGGACTGCAGGTGGCGCGCGTGCATCTCGCGCGTCCGGAATGGTTCGACGAATCGCGCGCGGTCGCCGCGACCGGCGAGGGCTGGATCGGCTTCGACGCGCAGCGCATCCGCATCGTCGGCGTGCTCGGGGACGGTACGAGCGTCGAGCGGGACATTCCGCGCGACAAGGCCGCACAGGCCTGGGCCGGCCGGATCGGGAACAGCGGCGATCACCTCTACTGGTTCTCGCTCGGCGAACCGGCGCTGCGGCTCGCGGCGGACACCGCCCTCGGATGGCATTCGCTGCAGGCGACTTCGGCGCTGTACCGGCAGATCTTCGCGGGCTCGCGGCCGCCGTCGCGGCGCGAGAAGTTCCATCTGCAGAGCCAGCCGCTGAGCCTCGTCGCGACGCTGCTGCTGATCGCGCTGATGCTCTACGCGGGCTACGACTATCTGATAGAACGCGTCGCCCTGGTAGGCGATCATCGCTGGGTCACGTTCACGGCGCTCGCGCTGATTCCGGCCGGGCTGCTGCTCCTGCCGCTGTTCCGGCGTTCGCGCCTGCCGCCGCGCGAGGTGCTGCTGATGCCGCTGCTGCTCGGCTTCGCCGCGGGCCTCGCGACGATTCCGCTGCTCAAGCGCATCGACCGGTCGAGCGGCGACGGCCTGTTCACGGACACGCCGTATTTCCATGACGGCGCCTGCGTCTTCAAGCCGGTGCAGTCGGGGACGCCGGACCTGCGCGTCATCAACGCGGATGAGTTCTGCGCGCAGTTGCAACCCGGCGCCGAGCAGTCGTTCTATCTGCGGCGCGGCGGGCTCGGGCTGTGGCAGGTCGACTACGACGGTCTGCGCCGTCAGGTCCTGGGCTTCTACCAGGGCAAGGGCAAGTCGGTGCCGCGCATCGCGGTGCGCTGAAACACTCAGTTCTTGCCGTTGCCGGGGTCCTCGATGCGTTCGGCCACCTCGTAATGGCGGACGAGCGGTTCCATTTCGAGCAGGAATTCCTCGTCGGCGTCCCAGTAGCGCGACCGTTCGGCCTCCTTGCCGGCGAAGCGCCGCACCGCATCCATCGAATCCCAGAACGAGATGATCTGGAATTCGCAGTGCTCGCCCTGAACGCGCCGGATCACCTGTACGCCGCGATTGCCCGGCGTCTGCACGAAGTCGCGCAGGCCGGTCTCGCGCAGGTGCTCCAGATAGTCGTCGGCCCTGGCGGCCAGGGTCACACCACGCCAGACGCGGGCAATCATGCACAGTCTCCGGTCGAGGATCGTTCGGCAGCCGTCCGGGCGAAACCCGAAAGGCCGGGAAATCAGGCGTTCGCCGCGGCCGCACCGTTCACGACGACGCCGGCGTAGGGCTTTTGGTGACTCTGGTCACGAAAGCGCCGACAGACGGTACATTAGCGGGAATGGGCAACCGGCCGCCATGCTTATACTTCGGCCGGGAAAGTCGTGCGTTGTACGGATGTTAGCGTTTCGTCAACGCCTGGCGAGGCAACCCCGGCGGGCCGCATGCAGGATGTCTTGCCGCCCGTCGACCGCGACCAGGGTCGGTCGCGCGAACGGGGGGAATCGATGGGGAGGGTTTCGTGACCGTAGTGCTCGTGATTCTCGTGCTGGCTCTGGCGGCCGCCGCCGGCGCCCTGTACTGGCGGCTGCGCCGGGCAGAAGCGGCCAAGGCGCAGTTGCAGGCCGAGCACCAGCAGACCGAAGTCGAACTCAAGCAGCTCCAGTCGAGCCAGTCGCAGGTCATCCACACGACCAAGCTCGCCTCGCTCGGCCAGATGGTGGCCGGCGTCGCGCACGAACTGAACACGCCGCTCGGCTTCGTCAAGAGCAACGTCGAGGTCATCGGCGATCTGCTCGACGACTACCGCAAACTCGTCAAGGATTACGACGTCGCCGTGCAGTACTGCCAGCAGCCGGTCGACCTGATGTTCGGCGCCGACAAGGAATCGCTCGACAAGCTCGTCAAGCATGTCGAGGAATCGCGGCGCAAGCTGTTCGACGCGCGCCGCGCGGTCGAGAAGAGCCCGCTGCTCAAGGAGGCGAAGGAGCTGCTCGCCGATTCGGCCGACGGCATCACCCAGCTCGCCTCGCTCGTGCAGAACCTCAAGGGATTCGCGCGCGTCGATCGCGACGGCATGGATCTCATGGATGTGAACGAAGGGCTCGAGAGCGCGCTGATGATCGCCGCGCACCAGCTGCGCGATCGCATCAAGGTGGTGCGTCGCCTCGACAGCGTGCCGCGCGTGCGCGGAATGCCCTCGCAGCTCAACCAGGTCTTCCTGAACCTCATCACGAACGCGTCGCAGGCGATGGAAGACGAAGGCACGCTGACCGTCGCCACGCGCGCGAACGACGGCAACGTCGAAATCAGCTTCACCGACACCGGCTGCGGCATTCCCGACGACGTGCTGCCGAAGATCTTCGATCCGTTTTTCACGACCAAGGCTCCCGGCGAGGGGACCGGTCTCGGGCTGTCGATCGTTCACAAGATCATCAAATCGCACGGCGGTTCGATCAAAGTGCGAACCACGCCGAACCGCGGCTCCGAATTCACCGTCATGCTGCCCGTCGAAAATGCAGCGCGAACGACCCTGCACTGAGGCCGCCCGTTCATGCTAGGACAGGACTTCGACATGCCGCTCGGCGACCCCAACGCGGGAACGCTGCGCGTACTGTTCATCGACGACGAGGCGCGCATCCTGCGTGCGCTCAAGGCGCTGTTCCGCGACCTCGAGGTCTACACGACGACCGAGCCGCGCGAGGCGCCGGCGCTCGCGGTCAGGCACAACGTCGACGTCGTCGTCTGCGACCAGCGCATGCCCGAGGTGCTCGGCGTCGACGTGCTGCGCGAAATCCGCGAGAAGCATCCGCGCGCGATGCGCATCCTGCTGACCGGCTATTCCGATCTCAAGGCCGTGCTCGGGTCGGTCAACGAAGGCGAGGTCTATCGCTTCGTCAACAAGCCCTGGGTCAACAGCGAACTGCGTTCGCTCGTGCTCGAAGCCGGCGAGATCTCGCGCGAGTCGCCGGCCGTGGCGACCGACCAGCTGTCGCCGAACGAACAGAACATCGCGCGCTCGCAGGTCGGCGTGCTCGTGATCGAGGACGACACGACCGCGCAGCAGCGGCTGCGCGAGATCCTGCAGCCGCACTATCAGGTCCGCTTCGCGAATACCGCCGAGCGCGCGCTGCAGGTGCTCGAACAGCACGAGACCGGCGTGGTCATCTCCGAGACCGCGACGAACCACGGCGCCGACCTCACGCTGATGCTCAAGGCGCTCAAGCAGTACCACCCGCACATCGCGACCGTCGTCATCACCGAGCGCGCCAATGCGCAGACCGTGATCGAGCTCATCAACGAAGGCCAGGTCTACCGCATGCTGATCAAGCCGATCCGCATGGGCTCGTGCCGCCTCAGCGTGGACTCCGCGCTCGGCCGCTACTGGAAGCTCAAGCAGACGCCGAAATCGGTGCGCCGCTACGGCGTCTCGCCGACCGCGCAGACGCTGCAGGCGCAGAGCAAGCTGCCCAATTCGCTGCTGAGCCGCATCCGCTCGCTGCCGGCGCGGATCTTCGGCGGCATGCGCATCTGAGCGGCTCGGACGGTTCGGGCGTGGCCGCAGGCGGCGCGTACCGCGAAAACCCGGCGCAGCGGAACGCTGACGACTCTCCCCCTCAGCCAGCCCTCTCTCCCGACCGCGTCGGGGGAGAGGCGTGGGAACCTCAGCGAGCCGTATCGCGAACGTTTTCGCCGGCGCACGCCGAAATCGCATGACCTCGACGGCTTTCGTCATCGGCGGCAGCGGTGCGGTCGGGCGCTTCCTGCTGCCGCGACTCGCCGCGACGGGCACGGCAATCGTCGCCCTCAGCCGAAAAGAATGCGCGCCGCGCGACGGCGTGACCTGGCTGCGTGGCGGCCTCGACACGTCAGTCGTCGCGCCGCCCGTCGATGCGATCGTCTGCGTCGGCCCGCTCGACCACTGCGTGGCCTGGCTCGAAGCCTCCCCAACGCCGGCGCCGCGCCGCGTCGTCGCCCTGAGTTCGATGAGCGCCGACAGCAAGCGCGAGTCGCTCGATGCGGCCGAGCGCGCGCTGGCCGCGCGCCTCGCCGATGCCGAGCAGCGCCTCATGGCTTATGCGTCGCGGCATACCATCCCGGCGACCGTGCTGCGTCCGACGTTGATCTACGGTGCCGGCGTCGACCGCAGCCTCACGCCGATCGCGCAGTTCGCGCGCCGCGCGCGCGTCTTCCCGTTGATCCGCGGCGCCCATGGCCTGCGCCAGCCGGTCCACGCCGACGATGTCGCCGCCGCCTGCGTCGCCGCGCTGTCCGACGCGGCCGCCGGCCAGGTACTGCCGCTCGGCGGCGGCGAGCGCCTGAGCTTCGCGCAGATGCTCGCGCGCGTGCGCGAAGGGCTGGGTCGGCGCACGATTCCGCTGCCGCTCGACATTAATCTTTTGCGACTTGCGAGCCGCGTCACAGGCCGCGGCAGCGGGATGCTGCAGCGCCTCACGCACGATCTCGTCGCGGACAACGCACCGCTAGTCGAACGGCTCGGCATTTCGCCGCGCGCATTTCGGCCCGGCCCCGATTGCTGGCAGCCGTCCGCGTCGTGACGGCGGCGCCTGCATGGCCGTGCACGGACATGAAGTAGCAAAGTGGACTTTGCCGCTAATTGTGCTTATTTTGCTGCGGCGCAACAGTAGAAACTGTCCCGGCGAGTTCGTTAAATCCACGTTGCCAACGAGCGTTTGAACTCCCTAAGATACGAAAGCGTCGCTTCTCCACCTTGTTCAAGGAAATCTCCCTATGCAGGCCCGAAAGAGTTTGGCACTGGCGTTGTCGTCTGCGCTGTTGGCCGCTTGTGGCGGCGGCAGCAACAGTCCGCGCGCTACCCCAACGCCGCCGGCGAACAACGGCAACGGCACGCCCGTTACCGGCGTCATCGCGGCCCGCTTCGATCCGTCCAACGCCGATCCGGCGCAGCGCGTGATCCCGCTGCCGAACAACCTGCTGCTGTCGGGCACGACCGACCTCACGCTCAACATTCCGGTCGCCAATCCGAACAACTTCGCCGATCCGCAGGTCGCCGTGAACGCGCTCGACGGCTGGAGCACGATCGGTCCGGGCCAGGTGCAGTTCTCCGCGGCACCGAAGGCCAGCACCATCGTGCCGGGCGACACGATCCGCGTCTTCGAAGTCACCCTGACCGGTCCGGGCGGCGGCGTCACCGGCATCGTGCGCGAACTCGCGCCGGCCACCGATTTCGTCACGGCCGTCGCGCCGTCGGACACCTCCAGCCGCACCGTCGCGATCGTGCCGACCAAGCCGCTGAAGCAGCTGACCAGCTACATGGCCGTCGTCACGACGGGCGTCACCGACAACAACGGCAACGACGCGACGCCGGACCAGACCTATTTCCTCGCCAAGCGCACGAGCCCGCTCTGCGTCAACGGCGCCTCGACCGAACCGCTGCTGCCGGCCGCGACGGCCTGTGCGCTCGAACCGCTGCGCCTGCTGACGAATTCCCACCTCGCCGCTGCGGCGAGCAAGGGCATTACGCCGGACAAGGTCGTCGTGAGCTGGGTGTTCACGACCCAGAGCGTCACGCCGGTACTGCAGGCAGCCGTCGGCAAGGTGCAGCAGTCGCCCGCGCCGCTGACGCGCGTCGCGCCGACCGGCAGGACCATCGGCGATCTCGGCCTCGGTCTCGCGCCGATCGCCGACATCTATATCGGTACGCTTGATGCGCCGTACTACCTGAAGGCGCCCGCTGCGGCGACGCCGCCGGCGCAGGCCGCTGCCGTGCTGCAGGGCTTCTGGCAGGCCGCACCGGGCGCCTACGTGCCGCCGTTCAATGCGGCCGGCCTGTCGCCGACCTCGACCAACGTGACGTTCGCGAATCCGTTCCCGGTCGCGACCAAGACCGAGACGATTCCGCTGGTGCTGACCGTGCCGAACGCCGCGTCCGGCAAGACGCGTCCGGCTGCCGGCTGGCCGATCGTGATCTACCAGCACGGCATCACGCGCAACCGCACCGACGCGTTCGCGATCTCGCAGACGCTGGCCTCGCAGGGCTTCGCGGTCATCGCGATCGACATTCCGCTGCACGGCCTGCCGCCGGGCCATCCGTTCAACATCGAGTCGACGCCGCTCGCGGCGACCGGCGCGCGTGAGCGCACGTTCAACGTCGACCTGATCAAGAACGACGGCACGGCGTGCCCGACCGGCCAGGCGATCTGCCCCGATGGTCAGCCCGATCCGTCCGGCGCGCACATGATCAACCTCGGCAGCCTGCTGACCTCGCGCGACAACCTGCGCCAGGGCATCGTCGACCTGTTCTCGCTGGCCAAGGCCGTACCGACGATCAACTACGACGGCGCCGCTGGCGCCGACTTCGACGGCTCGCGCATCAGCTTCGTCGGTCAGTCGCTCGGCAGCATCATCGGCGTCAGCTTCACGGCGTTCGAACCCAGCATCAACACGGCCGTGTTCAGCGTGCCGGGCGGCGGCATCGCGCGCCTGCTCGACGGTTCGGCCACGTTCGGCCCGCGCATTCGCGCCGGTCTCGCGGCGGCCGGCGTCAATGCCGGCACGCCGGACTTCGACCGCTTCATGGGCGCGGCGCAGCAGGCGGTCGACTCGGCCGATCCGCTGAACACCGCGTTCGCGCTGGCCGGCAAGCGCGTGCTGCTGCACGAGGTCGTCGGCGGCGGTACGGTGCTGCCCGACCAGGTCATTCCGAACACGGTGCCGGGTGCGCCGCTCGCGGGTACCGAGGCGCTGATCCGCACGCTCGGCCTGAGCGCGATCACGGCCTCGGTGCAGTCGGCGACCGGCGTGCGGGGCGCGACGCGCTTCACGCAGGGCAACCACGGTTCGCTGCTCGATCCGACCGCTTCGGCGGCGGCCACGGTCGAAATGCAGACCGAAATGGCGAGCATGATCGTCAGCGGCGGCGCGGCGGTGCAGGTCACCAACACGTCCGTCATCAGAACGCAGTAAGCGACCGACCAGGAACTTGGGGAATCCGAACATGAAGAACAACACCAGCTTCCGCGGCTCGCTGCGCCCGCTGGCGACGGCCGTCGCCGTCGCCCTCGGCGCCGCCGTCGTCCTGCCCGCCCAGGCTTTCGAATTCGGCGAGCAGGACGGTTTCCACGGCACCGTCAATTCCACCTTCACCTATGGCGCCGCGTGGCGCGTCGCGTCGCAGGACGACGATCTGATCGGCAAGGCGCAGTTCAATCCGGCGATCAGTCTCGCGCCGTTCTCGCTCGGCAGTCCGGAACAGCGCGCCGCGCGCGGCCGCTTTTCGGTCAACAGCGACGACGGTGACATGAAGTGGGACGACGGCGACGTGTTCACGAACGCCGTGAAGGCAACCGTCGAACTGAGCCTGATGTACGGCGCGAACACCGGCGCGTTCGTGCGCGCCTACAGCTTCTACGACTGGGAAAACGCGAGCCGCTACGACCTGTCCGAAGAAGCCAAGGAAAAGGTCGGCAAGGACACCAAGATCCTCGACGCGTTCGTGTTCCACAACTTCAACATCGGCGGCACGTCGGCGTCGGTGCGTCTTGGCCAGCAGGTCGTCAGCTGGGGCGAAAGCACCTTCATCCAGGGTGGCGTCAACGTCATCAATCCGATCGACGTGTCGAAGCTGCGCGTGGCCGGTGCCGAACTGAAGGAAGCGTTCCTGCCGGTCAACATGCTCTGGGGCTCGGTCAACCTGACCGACAACCTGTCGGCCGAAGCGCTGTACATGTTCGAGTTCGAGCAGACCGAAGCCGATCCGGCCGGTACGTATTTCTCGACGAACGACTTCGCGACGCTCGGCGGCAGCTACGTCATGCTGAACTTCGGCACGATCCCGCAGCCCGTCATCAATCCGGATTTCTACTACGGCTACTGCTTCGGCGGCAGCGGCACGGACAATCCGAACCTGCCCGCGCAGCTCAAGCCCGCCGCCTGCGGCGCCGCCGTGCCGCGCTCGCCGGACCGCTTCGCCAAGGACTCGGGCCAGTACGGCCTGCGCCTCAACTATCTGGCCGACTGGCTCAACAACGCCGAAATCGGCTTCTATGCGCTGAACTACCACAGCCGCCTGCCGCTGCTGTCGGGCCGCGCGGTCACGAGCACGGCCGTCAACACGGGCCGCTACTTCGCCGAATATCCCGAAGACATCCGCATGTATGCGGTCAGCTTCAACATGCCGCTCGAAGGTCCGGGCGTCGCGCTGCAGGGCGAACTGTCGTACCGCCCGAACTCGCCGCTGCAGATCGACGACGTCGAACTGCTGTTCGCTGCGCTGAGCCCTCTCAACGCCGTGATCCCGGCGCCGGGCCTGCGCTTCGGCAGCCAGCTCGGCCAGTACGCGCCGGGCGAGGAAATCCGCGGCTGGGACCGTCACAAGGTCTCGCAGCTGCAGGTCACCGCGACCAAGGTGTTCGGCCCGGGCAACTTCGTCGGCGCCGACCAGATCTCGCTCGTCGGCGAAGTCGGCTTCACCAACGTCTGGGATCTGCCGGATCCGTCCGTGCTGCGCTACCAGGGCGACGGTACCGATACCGGCGGCGGCTTCGACGTGACCTCGGGTGCGCTGCGCAATCCGCAGACGCAGCTCGACGGTTTCCCGACCGCGTTCTCGTGGGGCTATCGCATCGCCGCGCGCGCCGACTACAACAACGCCTTCGGCGGTGCGTTCACGCTGTCGCCGCGCATCGCGTTCAATCATGACGTCAACGGCATCAGCCCGGGCCCGGGCGGCAACTTCATCGAAGACCGCAAGTCCGTCACGCTCGGCACCGAGGCCAACTACCTCAACAAGCTCGCGTTCGATCTGAGCTACACGAATTTCTTCGGCGCCGGCAAGTTGAACCTGATCAACGACCGCGACTTCGTCGCGTTCTCGGTCAAGTATTCGTTCTAAGCATTCTCTGCGGGAGGGAAATACATGACGATGCTCAAGAAGACCCGGACAGCGGCGTTGGTGGCTTTCGCGCTGATATCCACCGCGGCACTGGCCAAGGTCAGCCCGCAGGAAGCGGCGAAACTCGGCATGACCGGGACGCCGCTGACGCCGATGGGCGCCGAGCGCGCCGGCAACAAGGACGGCACGATCCCCGAATGGAACGGCGGCGTCACGACGCCGCCGTCGGGCTACAAGGTCGGCGATCACCACCCCGATCCGTTCGCCGCCGACAAGCCGCTGTTCACGATCACGGCGCAGAACTACAAGGACTACGGCGACAAGGTCAGTGCCGGCCAGATCGGCATGTTTGAAAAATACAAGAACTGGAAAATGGTCGTTTATCCGACGCGCCGCAGCGCGTCGTATCCGGCGCGCACGTATGAAATGACGATCAAGAACGCCACGACCGGCGAACTCGTCGACGACGGCGAAGGCGTGGCGAACGTGGCCGAGGGCGTACCGTTCCCGATTCTCGACAAGGATCCGGTCAAGGCCGGCTACGAGGCGGTCTGGAACCACAAGCTCAAGTTCAAGGGCGTCGCCGGCCTGCGCTGGGCCAACCAGGCCGCACCGACCGCGACCGGCGCCTACACGCTGACGCGCATCAAGGAAGAACTGCTCGGCCTTTATTACAAGCCCGGCAACACGCTCAAGGACATCAACAACGTCCTGATCTATTTCTACCAGGAAGTCGTCGCGCCGCCGCGCCTCGCGGGCCAGGTGCTGCTCGTGCACGAAACCCTGGATTCGAAGAAGGAGCCGCGCCAGGCGTGGGTGTACAACCCGGGCCAGCGCCGCGTGCGCCGCGCGCCGAACGTCGCCTACGACAATCCGGGCACCGCGTCCGACGGCCTGCGCACGAACGACCAGACCGACATGTACAACGGCGCGATGGACCGTTACGACTGGAAGTTCGTCGGCAAGAAAGAAATGTACGTGCCGTACAACTCGTACAAGGCGCACAGCGACAAGGTCAAGCTCGACGACCTCGTGAAGCCGGGCTTCATCAATCCCGACCTGCTGCGCTATGAGCTGCACCGCGTCTACGTCGTCGAAGCGACCCTGAAGGCCGGCCAGCGCCACATCAATCCGCGCCGCACGTTCTACATCGACGAGGACAGCTGGCAGATCCTCACGATGGATCACTACGACTCGGCCGGCAAGCTGTGGCGCTATTCCGAAGCGCCGAGCGTGACCTACTACGAAGTGCCGCTGCTGTGGTCGACGCTGGAAACGCATCACGACCTGAAGTCGGGCCGCTACATCGTGTCGGGCCTCGACAACCAGGAAGCGATGTACGACTTCTCGTACCAGACCACGCCGGACATGTTCACGCCGCAGTCTCTGCGTCAGCGCGGCTTCCAGTAATTCCTGCAACGCGGGTACGCATTCGTCAGCCGCCGCCGTTCCGGGGCGGCTGATTGCGTTTTGGGGAACGTCGCGGAGCCGCGCCTGCGGCGGTGCTGCCGCATGTCGCCGCATCGCGCAATCCGTTCGCGGGCATTCCGCGACGGCGTGCGATTGCGCTAAGGTGAAGCGGCGAGGGAAGAGGCGAAAAACGCCGGGCGCAAGCGCCGGCAACGACCGCGACGCCGATGCGGCCGCCGCGACGACTACGAACAACGGCGCCGCAGGCCGGCGCCGCTCGGGATGGGCCGCAACGGTCCGTCCCACAGACTGCGAGGGGCTGGCTGATGGGACGTGGTTTGCAGGAATCGTTGAACGCGGCGCCGCGCCTGTGGCGTTCCGTGCTGTGGTCGTCGCTGCTCGTCAGCGGACTCGCGCTCGCGCAGCAGAGCGCCGCGCCCGAGGCGGCGAACGCGCCGGCGGCTGAGCCCGCGTCCGGAGCACCGGCCGCGGCGGCCGCCGACGCCGCGCCGATGGCGAAGGCCGCACCGGGCGTCGCCTGGCCCGAACCGGCCCGCAGCGCGGCGGAACTCATGCCGCTCGCGACGCAGTCGCTGCTGCTCGATCTCGTCGAATCCGGCAACCGCGCGATCGCCGTCGGCGAGCGCGGCGCCGTCGTCGTGTCCGACGACCGCAGCACCTGGCGCCAGATCGCCGACGTGCCGACGCGCGCGACGCTGACGGCGGCCGCGAGCGTCGGCAGCAAGGTCTGGGCGGTCGGCCGCGACGGCGTGATCCTCGCGAGCGAGGATGCCGGCGAACACTGGAAGGTCCAGCGCAGCGATCCCTGGAAGCCGGCGACCGATGCGTCGGCCGGCGACAACGCGCGCCATGGCGCGCCGCTGCTCGATGTCGTGTTTCTCGACGAGAGCCGCGGTTTCGCGGTCGGCGCCTACAGCCTGTTCCTCGAGACCGCCGACGGCGGCCTGACCTGGAACGAGCGCCAGATCCTCACCGCCGCCGCACCCGCGGCGACCGCCGCCGCGGCCGGCAGTGGGGAGAAGTGGACGTTTTCAAAAGAGGAACTCAAGATCGAGGACGAGTCCGAGCCGCACTTCAACGCGATCGCACGCACGAGCGACGGCTCGCTGCTGATCGCCGGCGAGCGCGGCAGCCTGCTGCGTTCGCGCGACAACGGCGCGAACTGGCAGCGCATGAAGCTGCCGTACGACGGCTCGATGTTCGGCGCGATCGGCTTCGAAGGACAGCGCGCGATCGTGTTCGGCCTGCGCGGCCATGCGTTCGAGACCGAAAACCTCGGCGACACCTGGCGCGAAGTCGCGACCGATACGGAACTGAGCCTGCTCGGCGGCGTGAAGCTCGCCGGCGGCGGCGTCGCGCTGGTCGGCGCGAACGGCATCGTGCTCGTGCGCCGCTCGGCGACCGAGCCGCTGCGCGCCGGTGCGATCGATCCGGCCGGCGCGCTTGCCGCGGTACTGCCGATCGAGGGCGGCGCCGCCTTCCTCGTGGCCGGCGAGAACGGCGTCGCGCGCTTCCGGCCGCGCTGACGCGTCGGGGAAAAATCCAGCATTCCAGAAATTCCGGCCTGCGCGCGACGCGTCGCGACGGGCCGCCGCAGCACGAGGGGAAGACATGGCGGGTTCGATCAAGGCGGTAGACAATCCCAGCGCGTTCCACCGCTTCGCCGAACGGCTCATTTTCGGCAACCGGATGATCGTGCTCGTGCTGTTCGCGCTCGTCACGGTCGCGATGGGCTGGTTCGCCTCGCAGCTGCGCGTCGACGCGGGCTTCAAGAAGCAGATTCCGCTCGCCCACGAATACATGCAGACCTTTCTCGACTACGAGAAGGAGTTCGGCGGCGCCAACCGCATCCTGATCGCGGTCATGGCCAGGAACGGCGACATGTTCAACCAGCCGTTCATGCAGACTATGGAGAAGATCACGCAGGACGTGAAGTCGATCGACAACGTCGACGAGGCGCGCATCCGCTCGATCTTCACGCCGAACGTGCGCTTCGTCGAAGTCGTCGAGGACGGCTTCGCCGGCGGCAACGTGATCCCGCAGGAGTTCACGCCGAACGTCGAGGGCTTCGAATCCACGAGCGAGCAGTTCGCCACGATCAAGGCCAACATCGAGAAGGCCAACATCGTCGGCCGCCTCGTCGCCAAGGACTTCAGCGGCGCGATGGTGTGGGCCGAACTCGTGCCCGAGGGCGGCGAGGGCCAGGTCAAGCTCGACTACCAGAAAGTCGCGAAACAGCTCGAAGACATCCGCGCGAAATACGAGAACGACGCGACCAGCGTCCACATCATCGGCTTCGCGAAGATGGTCGGCGACATCAGCGACGGCGCGCGATCGGTCATCATCTTCTTCTTCCTGACGATCGCGTTCACCTGGATCCTGCTGTTCCTGTATTCGTCGTCGGCCAAGCTCGCGACGCTGACCGTGTTCTGCGCGCTCGTCGCCGTGCTCTGGATGCTGGGCGCGCTGCGGCTGCTCGGCTTCGGCATCGATCCGATGAACATGCTGACGCCGTTCCTGATCTTCGCGATCGCGGTCAGCCACGGCGAGCAGATGATCAACCGCTTCCGCGGCGAGATCTTCTTCGGCGGCCTCGAGGAAGGCACGGTCGAGGAACTGCGCCAGCGCCGCGGGGTCGACGCGCAGACCGCCGCGCGCCTCGCATTCCGCATGCTGCTCGTGCCGGGCTCGGTCGCGCTGATCGCCGGCTGCATCGGCTTCGCGACGATCCTGATCATTCCGATCCAGATCATCTACGAGCTTGCGATCACCGCGACCGTCGGCGTCGCGATCACGATCCTGACCGACCTGGTCCTGTTGCCGGTCATGCTGTCGTACTGCCAGCTGCGCCATCTGGAAAAGAAGCGCGAATACCGTCTGCGCCAGCTCACGCAGTTCGACAAGATCTGGTCGCTGCTCGCGAAATTCAGCCGCCCCGTGCCGGCCGCGCTGATCATTCTCGTCGGCGTCGCGATCTGGTTCTTCGCCAAGCAGTACGGCCATCAGGTCATGATCGGCGACGCCGAGAAGGGCGTGGCCGAACTGCGTCCCGAAGCGCGCTACAACAAGGACGCCGTGCTGATCAGCGAGAAGTTCTCGCTTGGCGTCGACATGCTCAACGTGATCGCCGAAGCGCAGCCGTCGGCCTGCACGACGAGCTATCCGGTCATGGAAACCATCGACCGCTTCGCCTGGCACATGCGCAACGTCGAAGGCGTCGAGCAGGTCATGACGCTGCCGATGGCCGCGAAGATCGTGAATGCAGGCTGGAACGAGGGCAACCTGCGCTGGCGTGCGCTGCCTCGCGATCCCGATACCTTGCGCATGGCCACGCAGGGCTTCGAGACCGACTCGGGCCTCCTCAACAACGACTGCAGCGCGATGCCGATCATGATGTTCCTCGGCGACCATCGCGCGACGACGATCGACCGCGTCGTCGCGGCGGTCAAGGACTTCCGCGAAAGCAACGGCACGTGGTCCGGCGGCAACGTGAATCTCATGAAGCAGCTGACCGACCAGGCCAATGCCGCGACCGAGAAAGGCGAGACCTTCCACAGCGACCAGGTCAATCTGCGTCTGGCGACCGGCAACGTCGGCGTGCTCGCCGCGATCAACGACAAGGTGCGCGAAGTCGACGCGGTGATGCTGTACCTGCTCTACGGCGCGGTCTTCGTCATGTGCCTGCTGAGCTTCCGCAATCCGCTCGCCGCGCTCTGCATCGTGCTGCCGCTGGTGCTCGTCACGGAACTCGGCCATGCGCTCATGGTGAAGCTCGGCATCGGCCTCAAGGTCAACACGCTGACCGTCGTCGCGCTCGGTGTCGGTATCGGTGTGGACTATGCGATCTACATCTTTGCGCGCATGCGCGAATCGATGCAGGCCGGTGCGCCGCTGACCGAGGCCTATTTCGGCGCGCTCAAGACCACCGGCATCGCGATCTTCTACACCGCGCTGACGCTCGCGGTCGGCGTGGCGATGTGGATCTTCTCCGATCTGAAGTTCCAGGCCGACATGGGTCTGATGCTGACCTTCATGTTCGTCGTGAACATGTTTGCGGCGCTGATCTTCCTGCCGGCGCTGTGCCGGTGGTTGTTGAGACCGTTCGAGAAGACGTGATCGGCCGCGCGTGCGGCAAAGCCGCGCGCGCCGACAACCGAGGCAGCAAGGCAGAACGGATACGGCGCAATGCCTTCGGTCATTGCGCCTTGCGTCACCCGGCTACGACCGTGTCATAGCCTTCGGCGCTGAACTGGATCAGGCAGAGGCCGTGGCCGAACGGATCGGCGAGGCGCACGATGCGGCCCCACGACGCGTCGTCGATGTTGCCTTCGACGGTTGCGCCGGCGGCGACGGCGCGCGCGAGCGCCGCGTCGAGATCGTCGACGGCGACGTCCAGATGCACCGGCGTCCAGTGCCGCGCATAGTCGCGCCGGTGCGCCGCCGCGGCGATCGTTCCGGCGGCTTCCTCGAGCAGATAGATCGTCGCGTTCGCGCCGACGAGTTCGGCGACGCTGCGGTCGAACAGATAACGCGCGACCTGCAGATCGAGCGCCGCGCAGTAGAACGCGCAGCCGCTCGCGAGGTCGGGTACGTCGATGTCGACGATAATGCGAGCCATGGCGCGCTCCCTGCGAAGTCGGGGCAACACTAGCCGCGACGACGTAAAGACCGGGTGCTTGCGCGTTCGCGCGCGCGTTGCGACGCTCGTGTCTCGCACCACACCGACGAGGCCGTCGACGTGAAATTCGCCGTGTTCCTGCGCAACGTGAATCTCGGCCGGCCGCGCTGTCCGACCAAGATGCAGTTCGAGCAGGCCTTCGAGGCCGCCGGAGCCACCGAGGCCGCCTCGTTCCTCGTCAACGGCACGCTCGTGTTCGCCGCGCCGGCGCCGCGCGCGAATGCCGTGCTGAAACAGGCGCTGGCCTCATTGCACGAGACCTGCGGCCTCGTCGAGCCCGCCTTCCTGCGCCGCGTCGACGCGCTCGCGCGGCTCGTCGACGCCGACCCGTTCGTCGCCGTCGACCGCAACGCGGTCTACGAATGTGCGGTGACCTTCCTGTCCCCGCGCGTGACGCTGCCGGCGCTGCCGTTCGGATCGAGCCGCGGCGACGTCGAGGTGCTGTCCACCAACGGCAGCGAGGCGTTCAGCACCTGCCTGAAGCTCGGCAGCAGCCCCGGCAGTCCGAATGCGCTGCTCGAAAAAGCCGGCGGCGCACCGGCGACGACGCGCGCCTGGAATACCATAGTGCGCCTCGTCGCCCGCTTCGCCTGAGCGACATTCCCGACCGGAGCAACCCATGAACTACAGCGGAAGTTGTCATTGCGGCAATGTGAAATTCGAGGCCGAAGGCGCGATCGACGGCGCGATGGCCTGCAACTGCTCGATGTGCCGGCGGCGCGGCTCGCTGCTCTGGTTTCTGCCGCGCGACGCGGTCACGCTGCAGACGGACGAATCGGACCTCGCGACCTATACCTTCAATCACCACGTGATCAAGCATCGCTTCTGCCCGAACTGCGGCATCCATGTCTTCGGCGAAGGCACCGATCCGAAGGGCAATCGCATGGCCGCGGTCAACATCAGGTGCCTCGACGGCGTGGATCTCGATGCCGTTCCGGTGCAGCACTACGACGGCCGCTCGCTCTGAGCCAAACCGGAAAGCCGGCCTTCAGCCGGGCGCCCTTAGTCTGCGCCGGCAGTCCGTTCCAGCGCCGCGGGTCGACTACCCGTATCTCCCGGGGAGAATTCCGATGCGTTGCCTGATCCTCGCTGCCGGCCTGCTCGCGGCCGGCGCGTCCCTCGCCGCCGATACTTACCGCAGCGGCACCCGTGTCATCAGCGTCGGCGACAGCGCGACGAAGCTGAACCAGATCATCGGCGCGCCGTCGTTCAAGGAACCGATCGAGAGCAGGCAGGGCGGCTATGTCGGCGAGCGCTGGCAGTATGCGCTGGACGGCAAGACCGTCACGTTCGAGATCCGCAACGGCAACATCTCGGCGATCGACGAACAGCGCGACTGACACGTCGGTCGGGCTGACCCGCAGGCGAAGCGTTACATCGAGATTTTTTCGCCGCGCCGATCGCGGGTCGAACGGATGCCGTTGCGTCGTCGCATGCGCGAGTTCGCCCGCCGAAAACCCCGCCATTCCTTTGTCACGCGGTCTCGCTGCGGCGGCACCTCGGTGTTGGGCTTCGCTGCGCTCAGCGCCAACCTGCGGTCTGGTCACCGCTCCACGAGCGCTAGCGCGAAGCGGCTCGCGCAGGCCGCGTGTTGCCGCACGTCGAGCGCGATGCCGTCGAGTTCGAGCCGTCGCAGTTTCGGCAGCCGGGCCAGCAGCGGCAGCAGGGCGTCCGGATCGAATTCGCGAGTTCGGCCAGCGCCGCCGGATCGGGCATCCCTTCGAATGCGATGCCGTTCGCTTCCATGCGCGACAGGATCAGTAGGAAATGCCGGCCCTGCGCAGCAGCTTCGCGACGATCCAGGCCGGTCCTATCAGCAGGTAGGCCAGATCTGTCAGGAACGACGGCCGCTTGCCTTCGATGTGATGGCCGATGAACTGGGCGATCCAGGCGGCGACGAACACGCCGATCGCGAGGTAGAGCAGGTTGGCTGGACCGAGCTGCCGGTACAGAAGTTCGGTGATCGCGCCGAGCACGACGAACACGGCGAACATCGCGAGCCCGAGCGTGCGCGACAGGCGCAGATAGAACGCGAGCGCGAAGAACATCGCAACGCCGGCCCAGAGCCCGGCGCGGCCGAGCAGCGAGGGCACCGGCACGACCCAGAGCGCCGCGATCACGGTCCACAGGATGGCCGGCACGCAGATCCAGTGGATCAGCACGTTGGTCGGATTGCGGTGATCTTCGGCGTAGTTGCCGAGCCAGCGATCGACCTCGCGGCGCGGGTCGGAATCGGTGTGGACCGTGGCGTTCATCGAGCACTCCCGCAGGCTGGCGAGGGGACTGCGCAAGCTTAGCGCGATCCCGTGCGCGCACGCACGCCGCTCAGGCGAACACGGCTTCGTGCTCGTCGATGAGGTCGATGCCGCAGGCGAGGTTTTCGACCCAGTCGAGGAAGCGGCCTATCGTGACCGGGTCGGCGAACGGCAGGCCGTGCTGCGGCACGATCATGCTCGGCGCGAGCGCGCGGATGCGCCGCGCCCAGAGCCGGCAGACCTTGTTCGACGCCATGTAGCGCCGGTGGAACGCCGCCATGGTCGGCACGTGCGCGTCGAAGTCGGTGACCGGGCGGTATTCGGCGTCGACCATCGACGCGCCCATGTCGCCGGAAAACAGGATGCGGCTGACCGGGTCGAAAAAGTGGAAATTGCCGACGCTGTGCAGAAAGTGCGCGGGCAGCGCGCGGATGTGCGAGCTGCCGAACGGAATGTCGGCGCCGTGGTCGGGCAGCAGCAGATAGCGGTCCGCGCCCGAGTCCTTCTGGTAGTGCGGCACGGCATGCGGGATGAAGCGGCCCCAGAGCCGCGAGCAGACCACGGTCGCGGGCGTGTACAGCAGCCAGCGGTCGACCGAGCCGATGATGTCCGGGTCCTGATGCGAGGCCAGCACGTAGGTCAGCTCGCGCAGTGGCACGTAGCGCGACACCGCGAGACTCAGCGGCGTGTAGACCAGCGCGCCGCCCGGATCGATCAGCGCCGAGTTCGTGCCGCGGAGGATGAGGAACTGATTGGCCTGCACGCCGTCGTCGCCGCGGACCAGGTCGTGGAACGCGATGACGGCGTGATTGTCTTTGCGGAACAGCTCGGTGGGCATGGAAGGCGGCCGGAGGGGCGATGCCTTGCAGCGTAGGCGCCGGCGGGGCCGCGCTTTTTGACCTGGGTCAATCGGGGTGCATCGCTCCGTCCCCCCAAGCGAGCCTGGAGGCGCGGGCTGAAGCGTCGCACTTCCGATTCCCGACTCCCCATTTCCCCCGCGATCGACTAGTCGATCGCGATATCCGCCAGCCGCTTCAACGCCTCCGCATACTTCGCCGCCGTCGCGGCGATCACGGGCGCGGGCACGTGCGGGCCGGGCGCGGTCTTGTTCCAGTCCAGCGTTTCCAGATAGTCGCGGACGAACTGCTTGTCGTAGCTCGGCGGGCTGATACCGACCCGGTATTCGTCGGCGGGCCAGAAGCGCGAGGAATCCGGCGTCAGCATCTCGTCCATGATGTAGAGCCGGCCGTCCTCGTCGGTACCGAACTCGAACTTGGTGTCGGCGATCAGGATGCCGCGTTCGGCGGCATAGGCGGCGGCCCAGCGGTAGATGCGCAGCGTCGCGTCGCGGACCTGTTCGGCAAGATCGGCACCGACGCGCGACACGAGTGCGTCGAAGCTGATGTTCTCGTCGTGGTCGCCGACGGCGGCCTTGGTCGACGGCGTGAAGATCGGTTCGGGCAGTTGCTCGGCCTGACGCAGTCCGGCCGGCAGCGCGATGCCGCAGAGCGATCCGGTCGCCTGGTAATCCTTCCAGCCCGAACCGATCAGATAGCCGCGTGCGATGGCCTCGACCGGTACGGGCTTGAGCCGCTTCGTGATCACGCTGCGGCGCGCATAGGTGGCAAGGTCGGTGCCGGCCGGCAGCACGGTCGCGATGTCCTTGCCGGTCAGATGATTGGGACACAGGTGCGCGGTCTTGCCGAACCAGAAGTTGGAGATCTGGCAGAGCATTTCGCCCTTGCCCGGAATCGGGTCGGGGAGCACGACGTCGAAGGCGCTGAGCCGGTCGCTCGCGACGATGAGCAATTCCTGCGCCGACAGCGCGTAGACATCGCGCACCTTGCCGCGGTGGATCAGGTTCAGGCCGGGCAGGTGGGATTCGCTCAGGGTCGTAGGCACAGCCGGGCTCCGCGGAAAACGCGCATTGTAGCGGGCGGCCCGGCTAGAATCGCGCCGTTTCCGCCGCGGTATCGCCATGTCCCGTCCCGTTTCGGCCGCCGCCGCGGCCCTGAGCCCGCTTGTCCTCGTCGCCGTCCTTGCGTCCGCCGCGACCGCGCAGCCGCCGGCGAAACCGGCCCGGCTCGGGCTCTGCGCGTCGTGCCACGGCGAGAGCGGACGCGCGCTCATGAAGGGCACGCCGCACCTGGCCGGGCAGGATCTCGAGTATCTGAAAACCGCGCTGGCCGCGTATCGCAGCGGCGCGCGCGACGTCGCGGTGATGCGCGCCGCGGTCGGCGCGCTGACGCCGGCCGAACTCGACGAACTCGCGGCCTGGTACGCCGCGCAGCCGCCCGCGCCGCCATGAGGCAATGGCTGGGCAAGATCGTCGGCGGACTGATCGGCCTGCTGCTGCTGCGCCATCCGCTCGGCGCCGTGCTCGGCATGCTCGCGGGGCACCTGTTCGACAACGGCACGTTCGCGCTGCGTTCCTCGCCGCGCCGCCGCGTCGCGCAGAGCTTCTTCGATCACCTGTTCGCCTTCGTCGGCGCGCTGGCCAAGGCCGACGGCCGCGTGTCCGAGCGCGAGATCGCGGCGACCGAACAGCTGATGCAGCGCCTCGGTCTCGACGCCGCGCAGCGCCGCGACGCCATCCACCGGTTCAACGCGGGCAAGACGCCGGGCTTCGATGTCGAGCGCAACATCAACGACCTGCGCGTCTGGTGCCTCGGCCGCCGCGACCACGCCTACGTGCTCATCGACGTCGTGCTCGACGTGGTCTTCGCCGACGGCGCGGGCGCGGCGCGCATGCAGCTGCTGCGACGTCTCTGCGCCGCGCTCGGCGTGCAGGAACACGAACTCGCCGTGCTCGCCGCGATGAAGGGGCACGCGTGGACGGCACAGTCGTGGACCTGGTCGCAGGGACCGGGGCCGGGCCACGCGCCGCCGCCGCCGCGCACGCGCAGCGGTCCCGATCCCTATGCCGTGCTCGGCGTCGCGCGCGATGCCGACGAGCGCAGCGTCAAGCGCGCCTGGCGCAAGCTCATGAGCGAGCACCACCCCGACAAGCTCGGCGACGTGCCGGCCGCACTGCGCGAACGCGCCGAGCAGCGCGCGCGCGACATCAACACCGCCTACGAACGCATCAAGAGCGAGCGCGGCTTCCGCTGAGCGCCGCCCATCCGTCCACTACCCTTCGAGACCCGCCATGTCCCGCCAGCCCGCCGTGATCGCTCCGTCCATCCTGTCCGCCGACTTCGCGCGCCTCGGCGACGAAGTGACTGCGGTCATCAACGCCGGCGCCGACTGGGTGCACTTCGACGTGATGGACAACCACTACGTGCCGAACCTGACCATCGGTCCGCTGGTCTGCGAGGCGCTGCGCAAGCACGGCGTCACCGCGCCGATCGACGTGCACCTCATGGTCAAGCCGGTCGACCGCATCGTGCCCGACTTCGCGAAGGCCGGCGCCACCTGCATCACGTTCCATCCCGAAGCCTCCGATCATGTCGACCGCACGATCCAGCTGATCCGCTCGCACGGCTGCAGGCCCGGCCTCGTGTTCAATCCGGCGACGCCGCTGTCCTATCTCGACTACACGCTCGACCAGCTCGACCTCGTGCTGATCATGTCGGTCAATCCCGGCTTCGGCGGCCAGAGCTTCATTCCCTCGGCGCTCGACAAGCTGCGCCGCGTGCGCGAGATGATCGACCGCAGCGGCCGCGAGATCCGGCTGGAGATCGACGGCGGCGTGAAGCCCGACAACATCCGCGAGATCGCCGCGGCCGGCGCCGATACCTTCGTTGCGGGCTCGGCGATCTTCGGCAAGCCGGACTATGCCGAGGTCGTGCGCGCGATGCGCGCCGAGATCGCGCGCGCCGCCTGAGGCCTGCAGGCGCACGGCCTCGACGACGTAGCGCAGCGGTCCGCCCGCAGTCCAGTCGTCGAACGGAAAGCAGGTCACGAGCAGCAGGCGTTCGCCGCCGGCGGCGTCGACCGCGATGCGCGTCGTGTGCGCATCGACGACGCGGCGCGCGGTCACGCGATAGCTGTGCTGCGCGCCGCCGCGTTCGATCGTGATCGTCTCGCGATCCTTCACAAGGCGCAAAAAGGAAAAATGCGTATCGCGGTGCCCGCTGATCACGCTGGTGCCGACGGCGCCGGGCAGGGCGCTCGCCTCGTTCCAGGCCGGACCGAAGGCGAGCGTGCGGCCCGAGTCGCCGGCGAGCACGATCTGGTCGACGCCGAGCGCGGCCACGCGCAACCGCGCGACCGGGCGCGTGTCGGCCCAGGGCCAGGGCTTCGCGGCGGTTTCGCCGGCTTCGCTGCGCTGCCAGGCGCGTTCGAGCAGTACCTGCGCGAGCGCGGCCTTGGCCTGCAAATAGCCGGCGTTGCCGATCAGCAGCACGGCGCAGGCCAGCAGCAGGCCGCGCAGGCGGCGGCGCGGGACGGCGCTCACCGCAGCGCACCGTTGCGTTCGCGCAGCGCGAAGCCCAGCAGCAGCGCGAGCAGGCCGAGCGCGAGCCACCGCTTCGACGAAGTCGCCGTCTGCGCGAACGCGACACTGCCGTCGGGCAGCGCGTTGTCGACGGCGACCTGCTCCAGCGCTTCGTCGGCGGGCCGCTGCGGCGTCCGGTCGACGGCGACGAGGCTCGTGTAGCGGCTCACGAGATGGTAGCGCAGCGCGACCGCGACCAGGTCGCCGCGCAGCGCGCTCTCGTCGCCGCCGCGGCGCATCGCGTCTTCGATCGCTTCGATCTTGCGCTGCGCCCAGAGGCGGCCCAGCCCCTGCGCGTTGCCGCGCAGGTCGAGCGACAGCGGCTGCGACCAGGCTGCGCCGGCGAGCTGGCCTTCGACCTGCGCGCGGCCGGACGCCGCATTCGCCGACAGTTTCGCGATCGCGAGCAGCGGCTCGCCGTGATAGAGATCGGGCAGGCGTTGCGGATAGATCTCGGCTTGGGCCGGCAGATTCAATTGCAGATCGCGCACGGCCGGCCGGTCGAGCTTCGCGAACAGCTTTTCCATGGTCTCGTCGACCGCGTCGAGGTCGCGGATCACGAGCGAACTGCCGCGGCCGAGTTCGCCGGCCTTGCGCAGGAACTGCGCGTTCGGCGCGCTGCCGATGCCGACCGGGAACAGGCGCGAATCGCGCAGCTGCGTTTCCATGGTCTGGTACAGCGCGTCGGCCTGTTCGACGGCGCCGTCGGTCGCGAACACGATCTGGCGCAGATAGCCGGACGGCGCGTCGTCGCGCAGCGCCAGTTCCAGCGCCGGCAGCATCTCGGTGCCGCCCGTCGCGCGCAGTTGCGCGACCCAGTCGCGCGCGAGCGCGACGTCCTTGGGTGCCGCCTCGACCGCGCGATCGAACAGCGGCGTCGTGACCGAGTTGAACTGGATCACGTTGAAGCGGTCGCGCGGCGTCAGGCGTTGCAGCGCGAGATCGAGCGCCGCGCGCGCCTGCACGATGGACTTGCCTTCCATCGAGCCCGAGGTGTCGATGACCAGGATGAGTTCGCGCGGCAGCGGCGCCGCCGGCTGGGTCGGCGGCAGCAGCATCAGCAGCGCGAACTGCTCGTCGCCGGCGTGCTCGCGCAAGAGCGCGGCAGTCGGCGTCGCCGACGGCTTCGGCGTCCAGCGCAGCACGAAGTCGCGATCCGCAGCGACGACGTCGTCGGCGAGGCGGATCGCGTAGCGCCGGCCGTTTTCGCGGATCGCGAGCGCGTGCGTGCCCGATTCGACGCGCGCCAGCGGCACGCCGGCATCGAGCGTTGCGGTGATCACGACGGTCGGCGGACCGACGTGCGCCGCGGTCGCCGCGCGGGCCGCGGCATCGGCGTCCTCGACCGCGGCCGGATCGCCGGCCGCGCCGTAGCGCGGCGTGTAGGTCAGCGGAAACACGATCGAGAACGCGCCGTCGCGAAAATCGACCTGCTGCCAGTAGCCGACCTCGACCTCGACGGTTTCGCCGGGCGCGACGTTCGCGATCGCGGTGCGGAACAGGTTCGCGCTCTGCGCCTCGACGAGACTCGCCTTGCGTCCGGTCGCGACGGCCTGCGCGAACTCGCTGCGCGCGATGTCCTTTTCGCGGATCTCGCCGACGATGAGGCGGTTGCCGACGCGCAGGGTCATCGCATGCACCGCGGCGCCTGCGGGCAGCGGCAGCACGTATTCGCCCTGCTGCCAGCGCGCGCCGTCGTTGCGGAAGCGCTGCTTCACGCGCACTTGGGCGACGAGACCGTGGATCTCAAGCTCGGCCGTCGTGTCGAGGCTCGCGACCTCGAGGCGGCTGCCGCCGGCGTCGGTGGCATGCAGCGCGCCGCTGTCGGCGCGGGCCACGTGGAAGAGTGCGGCCGCGGCCAGCACGGCCGCGGCGAAGACGAAGCGTAGCGTCGTATACATGATGCGCCCGGTAAAAAAGACGGCGGTTGCCGTGGGCGCAGATTCGTGGCGTCAGATGGAGCCGGCGTTGCGCAGCGCGGGCGGTTTGCCGCGCAGATGTGGCGGTTTGCGGACTGGCGTTCGCGACTTGCGGTTCGCGGAAACGATCCACGTGAAGAACTGGAGGGTAGTGTTCAGGAACAGGACGATGCCGGCATCGCCCTCAAGTTCCTGAACACTACCCCTGGTTACTGTCTTTTCGGCATCGGGTCCGCCCTGCGGCAGCCCCGATCGCCGTCACACCACCGCCCAGGTCGGATCGTCCTGGCGCGCCGTGCGCGGGGCGCGGGGCTTGCGCTGCGGGGCGACCGGCGCAATCCAGGCTTCGGCACCGAGCCAGTCGGCGGCCGACGGCGTGTCGTGGTCATCGTGGGCGCCGGAGAGGCGCAGCAGTTCTTCGGGCAGGCAGACGTCCATGGGGCGACCTTCAAGGCGGGAATGGGTCCGGCCCGGTCAGCCGCCCTGCAGCGCCGCAAGGAAGCCGAGCAGCAATGCGCCGACGGCGAAGATCACGCGCAGCGGTTCGAAGCTGCTCTTGAGTTCGGCGTTGGGCGGTTCGGCGTTGCGGTTCTGCATGACGGTGTCCCGGGTCGGTGTGGCCATTGAAGCGCCGGCTGCGGCCGGTCTGCTGAGCGTGACGGACATTCCAGCAACGATTTCTGGCAATTCGCGGGCAATCGTCGCGGCGGCGTTGCGGCCGGTCGCGCCGGGCCGATACAGTCGGCCCAGCCAATACGAGTCCGCCTCATGCCCCGCAGCATCGCCATCGTCGAAGACGAACCGCTGATCCGCGCCAACTACGTCGAGGCGCTGACGCGCTTCGGCTATGAAGTCCGCGGCTACGCCTCGCGCACCGAGGCCGAGGCGGCGTTCGCGCTGCGGCTGCCGGAACTCGTGATCATCGACGTCGGCCTCGGCGACGAACCCGAAGGCGGCTTCGACCTCTGCCGCGCGCTGCGCACGCGGGCGGCGACTCTGCCGATCCTGTTCCTGACCGCGCGCGATTCGGATCTCGACGTGATCTCGGGCCTGCGCCTGGGCGCCGACGACTACCTGACCAAGGATGTGTCGCTGCACCAGCTCGCCGCGCGCATCAGCGCGCTGCTGCGGCGCATCGACGCGCTGCGCAAGCCGGCCGAATCCGAAAGCGTCATCGCGCACGGTCCGCTGAAGCTCGAACAGGAACGCATGCGCGTGACCTGGAACGGCGAGGAAGTGCCGCTGACCGTGACCGAGTTCTGGATGGTCCACACGATGGTGCGCTTCCCCGGCCACGTGAAGAACCGCGACCAGCTCATGCGCGAGGCGCAGGTCGTCGTCGACGACGCGACGATCACGTCGCACATCAAGCGGATCCGCAAGAAGTTTCTCGCGATCGACGCAGAGTTCGATGCGATCGATACCGTGCATGGGGTGGGGTATCGCTGGAAGCCTTGAAAGCAGAAAGTCGAGGTGAGCGGCCAGTGAATAGAGGTGCTGTGCCGATCGCTTTGGTACTTCGGTACTCGTGGACAAAGCTTTTTTGTTCGCAACGCCGGCGTCTGCGGAGAAGCGGTGCCACGCCTTCCCTCTAGCCACCAACTCCTGACCTCTATTTCCTCCCATGTCCCTGCGCCGCAAACTCCTGCTCGTCGCGCTCGCGATGCTGGCCCTGCCCTGGGCCGGCTGGCAGTTCGTGCGGCAGATGGAAGTGCTGCTGCGGCAGGGGCAGGAACAGACGCTGATCGCCTCGGGCAAGGCGCTCGCGCGCAGTCTCGCGGCGATCAACGCCGAGCTGCCGCCGCCCGGCGGTGCGCTCTACGTGCATGCGCTGGAGACGCCGCTGCAGATCGACGGCTATGCGGACGATTGGCTCGACCTGCGCGGCTATTCGCAGAACCTCGGCCCGCCGCAGGATGCGCAGAAGCTCAAGCTCACGCTGGCCGAAGACGCGGGCTGGCTCTATCTGCTGATCGAAGTGCGCGACACGACGCGGCGCCGCGCGGATGCGCGTGACGTACAGGTGCGGCTGGCCGATCGCGTCGAACTCGGCCTCGTGCGTGCGACAGCCGAACGCAGCTATCTGATCGCGAGCGCCGCGCCGGGGTCGTTCGACGCGGTCGCGCAGGGCGCCGACGGCGCCGGCCTGCCGCTGACGCTCAACGGCGAGTGGCAGGAAGACGCGGCCGGCTATCGCGTCGAGCTGCGCCTGCCGCGTGCGCAGCGGCCCGAGCGGATCTCGCTGCGTCTCGTCGATGCCGGCGGCAGCAGCGACAGCGTCGTCGCGCTCGAACGCCTGCCGCTGCTGGCCTATTCCGAAGCGCTCGCGGACGAACTCGCGCAGTTCGCGCCGGAGGCGACGCGCGCGCGGCTCGTCAGCGGCGAAGGCTGGCTGCTCGCCGAGAGCGGCGGACTCGACGTCGTCGCGGCCGCGCCGGCCCAGGAACCCTCCGCACTCGCGCGCTGGTCGTACCGCTGGCTGATCGCACCCGCGCTGCAGGGCACGCGCGCACTCGCCGAACGCAGGCCGCGGCTCGACGCGGCCGAACTCTGGCAGGCGCTGTCGGGCGTGCCGTCGACGAGCTGGCGCGCCGGCGCAAGCCAGGGCGATGTCGTGCTGGTTGCCGCGCTGCCGCTGCAGGTGCGCGGCGAGACGCGCGGCGCGATCGTGCTGGAGCAGGTCAACACCGCGCTGCCGCTGCTGACCGACGCCGCGCTGCAGCGCCTCGCCGTGATCAGCGTCGCCGCGTTGCTGCTGGCCGGCGGCGTGCTGTTCGTGTTCGCGACCTGGCTGTCGGTGCGCATCCGGCGCCTGCGCGACGGTGCCGAGCGCGCACTCGCCGCCGACGGCCGCATCCAGGGCCGCGTGCCGCTGACCGACACGCGCGACGAACTCGGCGATCTCGCGCGCAGCTTCCAGCAGCTGCTCGACGCGGTCGGCGCGTATACGGACTACCTGCGAACGCTCGCGTCCAAGCTGTCGCACGAACTGCACACGCCGCTCGCGATCGTGAAGTCCTCGCTCGACAACCTCGAGCACCATCCGATCTCCTCCGACGCGCGCGCCTACGTCGTACGTGCGCGCGACGGCGTCGACCGCCTCACGCACATCGTCCGTGCGATGAGCGAATCGAGCCGCATGGAGCGTGCGATCGCCTCGGCCGATGCCGAGGACTTCGATCTTGCCGAGGTCGTGCGCGGCTGCGCCGACGCCTACCGCCCGCTCGCCGCACCGCGCCGCGTCGACTGCGACGTGCCGGCGCAGCCGGTACCGATGCACGGCGCGCCGGAACTCATCGCGCAGGCGCTCGACAAGCTGTTCGACAACGCGCGCTCGTTCACGCCGGAAACCGGCTGGATCCGCATCGCGCTCGACGTCACGCCCGACGGCGTCCTGCTGCGCGTCGCCAACCAGGGCCCGGAACTGCCGCTCGCGATGCAGGGCCGCCTGTTCGACTCGCTCGTGAGCCTGCGCGAAGGCCCCTCGCGCGGCGAGGCGCCGCACCTCGGGTTCGGCCTGTACGTCGTGCGCCTCGTCACCGAACGTCACGGCGGCAGCGCCGCCGCGCACAACCTCGCGAGCGGCGAAGGCGTGGAGTTCAGCCTGCGTCTGCGCGGCATGGCGGGCGAGCTGCCGCCGTCGCGCCGTCGGACGAGGCATTAGGCGTTGCGGCATCCCGGCGTTTGCGCAGGCCGGCGCAAGGGGGCCCGTCGCCGCCGATGCGGATGTCTTCGATAGCGAAGCGTGGAGAGGAGGGAAACGAGTTCCCAGCCGGTGCGTTCCGTTTTTACTCGTTTCTCACTTCTCTACACTGATCACTTCTTCACTGGCCTGCACCCGGCCGCGGTCTGGCCGCCCCCGAAGGCGCTCCGTTGGCGCTTACGATTCCCGATTCGCGGCCTTATTCCACCCCACGATTTCGCCCCCCGCCGTCTCTTGTTATCTTGAACGGCCCTGCCCGCAGAGATGTGCCGTGATTTCCCAGGACGAATTCCAGGCGTTGGCCGCGGACGGCTACAACCGCATACCGCTCGTGCGCGAAGTGCTGTCCGACCTCGACACGCCGCTGTCGGTCTATCTGAAGCTGGCCGACGGCCCGTACACCTATCTGCTCGAATCGGTCGAGGGCGGCGAGTCCTGGGGGCGTCACTCGATCATCGGCCTGCCGTGCCGGCGCGTGTACTCGCTGCGCGGCAACACGCTGACCGTGTCGGAACTCGGTGACGTCGTGGAAACGCGCGAGCTCGCCGATCCGCTGCACGACATCGAAACCCTGCGCCGGCAGTTCCGCGTGCCGCGCCTGCCGCAGCTGCCGGCGTTCAGCGGCGGCCTCGTCGGCTTCTTCGGCTTCGAGACGATCGGCTACATCGAGCCGCGGCTGGCCGGCTGGGACAAGCCCGACCAGCTCGGCACGCCCGATGCGCTGCTGATGCTGTCCGAGGAAGTCGCCGTGTTCGACAACCTCAAGGGACGCCTGTACCTGATCGTGCATGCGGATCCGTCCGAGCCGCGGGCCTACGCGCGCGCGGTGCGGCGTCTGGACGAACTGAGCTTCCGCCTGCGCCGTTCGGGGTCGAGCTACCCGGACGTGCTCGATCCGAAGCTGCTCGATGAAAGCGACTTCGTTTCCGGCTTCACGCGCGAGGGCTTCATCGGCGCGGTCGAAAAAAGCAAGGAATACATTCGTTCCGGCGACGTGTTCCAGGTCGTGCTGTCGCAGCGCATGAGCGTGCCGTTCCGCGCGCGTCCGGTCGACGTCTACCGTGCGCTGCGTTCGCTGAATCCGTCGCCGTACATGTACTTCCTCGATCTCGGCGGCTACCAGATCGTCGGCTCGTCGCCGGAAATCCTCGTGCGCCTGAAGCAGGGCCGCGTCGTGCTGCGCCCGATCGCGGGCACGCGGCCGCGCGGCGCGACGCCGGAACAGGACCAGGCGCTCGAAGCCGAACTGCTCGCCGATCCGAAGGAGCGCGCCGAACACCTGATGCTGATCGACCTCGGCCGCAACGACGTCGGCCGCATCTCGCGCACGGGCACGGTCGAGGTGACCGAGCGCTTCGCGATCGAGCGCTATTCGCACGTGATGCACATCGTCTCGCAGGTCGAAGGCGATCTCGCCGACGGGCTCAGCTACATGGACGTGCTGCGCGCGAGCTTTCCGGCCGGCACGGTCAGCGGCGCGCCGAAGATCCGCGCGCTCGAGGTCATCCAGGAACTCGAACCCGTGCGCCGCAACATCTATTCGGGCGCGGTCGGCTACATTGGCTGGTGGGGCGACGGCGACACCGCCATCGCGATCCGTACCGCCGTGATCCAGGACGGCCGCCTGCATGTGCAGGCCGGTGCCGGCATCGTCTACGACTCGGACCCGGAAGCCGAATGGGCCGAGACGATGAACAAGGGGCGTGCGCTGTTTCGCGCAGTCGCTCAGGCGGTCGGTGGGCTCTGATCGGTTCGCTTCACAACGCTGCTCTGCTTCGCCGGGCGGTTCGTCGGTGTTCGCGCCCGCGTTCAAGCGGCCCGGCGAACCTCGAACGCGCATGCCACCCCCGGACGTTTTCCGCCGCCGCGTTCGCCAAAAAGCCGTTCGCCGGCAAAGCGGATCAATGCAATCGTGTCGCTTTGTAAACCTGTACCGCTTGCAACGATTGTTGACTCGCGTGTGACGGCGCGTACACGGACCATGTCATGCAACCGACATGGGCAGGGGCGTCACGTGAAAACTTCGACGGCAGCGGTAAATACGGGTTCGAATTTGCGGACGCGGCTGTACTGGGTCTGGCAGGCATGGCGCCTGCGCAAGGTCGCTGCGGCCGAGACCGCCAACGCCGCCGGCGTGTTCATGAACTTCGCGGCGATGGAGCAGCGCGGTCATGCGGACTCGCTTTGCGAACTCGCCGAAGCGCTCAGCATGTCCACGCCCGGGCTCGTCGGCACGACGGCCGATGACGTGCGCAAGCGGCTGCGCCGCGAACTCGGTCCGCGCGCCTGCGCCGTCGTGCTCGGCGCCGGCAGGCACGTCACCGGCGGCTATGCCTGGGGTCGGGTCGAGGCCGGCACCGAAGCGCTGGCTTCGCTGCGCCTGCTGCCGAGCCTCGCCGCCGTCGCCGAGCGCGACTGGGGCGCCGTTGCGGCCGCGCTCGGCGAACGCGACACGCTCGTGCTGTCGGAGATCGGTCTCGATCCGAGCTATCGCTACGGATTCTCGCCGCTCAAGCAACTGCTGAAGCCGCTGTTCGACCTCGGCGTCGCGCAATCGGCGCGGCGTGCGCTCTGGTGGGCGCCGCGGTCGAGCCCGATCTGCGGACTCTCGCTCGCCTTCGGCGCACGCGCGGTCGGCACCGACGACGGCGTCGCGTTCTTCGTCCAGCACGACGTCGCCGCGATCGCGCGGATTCTCAATGCGCTGTCCGCCGGCGAAATCTCGGCGCTGCTGGCGCGCGTCGGACCGCCGCGTCAGGCACGCACGCGCATCGACGCCCTGCCGGCCCACGTCACGGCGCGGCTCGCCGCCGCACACCGCGCGGCGGCCGACAGGTACGCCGAAGAGCCTGAGCCGACGTTTGCGAACTACACCGCGGCCATTGCCGCCGCCGACTATCCCGGCGTCGCCGCGCGCTCCGCGGCGAACGACGAGGACGGCGAGCCCGCCGACTCGGACAGATCGCCGTCGCGGCGGGCCGCCGCGCATCCGCCGCTGCAGGCGCTGCCGCAGCGACTGTCGGCGCTGTTTCCGCGGCGCGCGGGGTGAGGCCATCGCCGGGGTTCCGCGGTTTCGCGGGGACCCGCGCCGTCGCGTAGTTTGTTTGTGGAAATCGGGAAATCGACTCCTGCGGAGTGCCGGCTCGTCGCGGCGGCCTCCGCGGGAAATCGTCGTCAGTAGTCCTCTCGCACTCACTCTGCCCCGACGGTGAACCGGCCGATCTCGATTTCGCCGTTGACGTCGTCGAGACGGCGCGTCGCCGCCTCGCGCCGGCTGTCGCCGCTCGCGAAGCGCGTCAGGAATTCGAGCTGCAGCGTGACCGCGCCCGTGAGCTTCTGCGCCCGGCTCGAAAAGTAGTGCGTCTTCACGACGTAAGTGCCCGGAATCGGCCGCCGGATCGTGAACACCTCGGGGCCGTAGCCGCCGGTGAAGTCGCGGCTCAGGTGGCCGCCGGTCTTCGTGCGCGGATTGCGGAAGATCGCGACGTCGCCGAGCGGATCGACGACCCAGAGATCGATGTCGACGTTGTCGGCGTCCCAGCCGAGCACGACGCGCAGGTCGACCGGCAGCGGTTCCAGCAGCGCCGGCGGAATGCCGAGCCGCTTCGTCAGTGCGTCCAGCGCGGGCCGCTGCGCGGTCGGTGCGCGCGCGAGCACGTCGCCGAGTTCGTGCAGCGCGATGATTTCGACTTCGGGGAAGCGGGCGTCCCACTGGCGGTCCGCGACTTCCCAGAGCAGCGTGACGGCGCGCACGAAGTCGGGCCGCTCGCGGTGCGACAGCGCGAGTGCGAGATCGCGGCGGCTCTGCGGCTCCTCGCCGCGCAAGGTCAGCACCTGCTCGAACAGCGGCACGGCGAGGTCGAAGCGGTTCCACTGCTGCAGGCGTGCGGCGAGCACGCGCAGCAGCGGCGCGCTCTCGAAGTCGATCTCGGCCAGGTTGGACAGTACGCGCAGCGCGAGGCGAGCGTCCTTTGCCTCGTTGTGGAAATAGTTCGCGCAGTCGAGGAAGAAGGCCGGCGTCGATGCCTGCTCGCGGCGCTCCTGCAAGTAGGCCGCATATGGGTCCTTCGCGTCACGCAGCCGCGCAAGGTACGGCGTCTGCGGATCCCATTCGCGCAGCACGATGCCGAGTTCGGCGCTGCCGGGTGTGCCGCCATCGGCGTCCCGCGCGCTTTCCTGTGCCGCAATGTGCACGTCGTCGGCGCGCGCGGGCGCGGCGGCTTCCGTGGCAGCGGGCGCGGGCGCCATGGCCGGCGGCGCCATCTGCACGGTCATCTTGGCGCGCGCACCGCCTCCGCCGATGCGCGCCGGACGTTCCTCGCGGACCGGCGGTTGCGTGATCGCATCGGAAGTCGGCGCACGTTCGAGGCGACGCTGGCGCAGCGTGTCGAGACGCAGCATCAGCGCGGCGGCATCACGCTTCCAGATTGCCGGCGCGGTCTGGCCGGCACTGCCGCCGGCCCGGCGCTTTCTCAGCGTGGCTGCCTCGTGTGCGATCTCGCGCGCGAGTTTCTGGCCGGCCTTGTCGTCGCTCAGTTGCGGTGCGGTTTCCCAGCGCACGACTTCGAGTTCGGCGGCCGGCTCGAGCAGCGTGTCGAGCCAGGCGTGCGGACGTTCGTGCCAGGTGCGGAAACTCTGCCAGTCGACGAGCACGCGGCCGCGATGCTGGTCGCGCGCGCCGGCTTCGGTCTGGATCTGGCTCGAACTCGCCATCAACGCGTGATACTGCGCGGCGAGATCGGGTTCGCGCGGCTGCACGCGGTAGCGCACATAGTCCGTGATGCGGTCGAGCACGAGCAGCGAGGTATCGCGCGTGACGACGCCATGGGTCTTGGAAAGGGCGACGATCGCGTCGCGGTCGCGCTGCGGCGCGTCGTCGAGATCGGCGATGCGCGCGGTCGCCCAGAGGCGCTCGACGAACGCGCCGCGGACGGCGTCGAGCGCCTCTCCGGCTGCGGGCGCGATCGTGCGCACGAGCGACGCACCGCCGCCGTCGCCGAAGCGCAGTTCGAGTTCCGCGTCGGGACTGCAGCGGCCGTACAGCGAGAACGTCGCGCCGGCCGGCTGCGGTGCCGCGGGCGCGAGATCCGCGCACTCGCCGCGCACGACACGCGTCGCGCGCAGCGCCCAGCGCGGACGGTCGAGGTTCGCGATCACCGCGGCGTCGTCGAGCGCGAGCAGGTTCAGCACCTGGCCGCCGGCGCGCCTGGCCCAGCGCGTCAGCCGTGCGTGGTCGACGGTCTGTGCCGCGTGCGCGAACACGAGTCGCGGCGTGAATCCGTCGGTCTGCCAGACCGGTTCGCCGCTGCCGAAATTGCTGAGCCCATCGCCGATCACGAGCACGAGATCGGGTTTCACCGATGTGTCGACGCGCAGCGCGCCGTAGGCGCTCGCGCCGTCGAGCGGCAGCGCCTCGATCGCCGCGCAACTCGCGGCTGTCGCCGTCGCGCACGACGAAGCGGCGCGGTGCGTCGGGCTCGTTGCGGAACGCGACGAGGTCGACCTCGACGTTGCGCAGCCGCGCGAGCCAGGTGTCGAGGACGCGAGTTCGCGTTCGCGCTCGCGCGTCGCGGCGCTGCCCGACGCGTCGTAGTACAGCGCGATGCGGCGCGGCGCCGCGGCCGGCGCGAGATTCGCCGGCGGCGCGGACTGCACCTGGGCGGCGAAGCGGCGCCACTGCGGCTGCCCGCGGTCGGGCAGGTTGAACACGGTGACGGGTGTCGCAGGCTTCGGCAGGTCGAACGCGAGTTCGCGTTCGGGCAGGAAATCGGTGCGATCCAGATCGGCAACGAAGCGATTCTGCCAGCGCTCGAAGCTCAGCGCGCCGCGGCCGCTCGCGGCCGGCGGCGCATCGCCGCGCACGGCTTCGGCATGGACCTTGAAGCGCGCAAGCGGCGCAGTGAACGCGAGCGGCAACAGATAGCGATAGCTCTTGCCCGCATCGACGAGCGGCTGATCGAACGCGACGCGTACGCGCTTCGTACCGTGCGCCGGCAGCGGATAGAGCCTCGTGCGAAATACGTTGCCCTGGGTCAGTTCGGCGAAACCCGGATCGATGCCGCGGCGCACCGTGGTCTCGTAGGCGACGCGCGCGGTTTCCTTCTCGACGACGACGCCTTCGCGCAGGCGGCCTTCGACTTCGAGCGCATAGCCGGTGATGCTCTGGCCTTCGGCGAGCGGCAGCACGAACTCGCCTTCGAGCACGCGCGCATTCGGATTGAAGAACGTCAGGTCGATCTGCGTGCTGGCGACGAAACCCTGGATGCGGATGTCGATCGCGACATCCTGCAGGCGCACCGGTTCGGCGGCGTGCGACGGGTCGAGCCAGACCTGCGGCGGGCGTTGCGGTGGGAGCGGCTGCAGCGCGAAAGCGGCGCCAGCGTGCAGTGTGGCAGCGGCAAGCAGGCCTTTCCACAGGAGCTTCATGGCGCGGGATCCTTGGCGGGTGGTGAAGCCGGAACGCGGATCGCGCGGGGTCGGGGTCAGGCGTGCCCGAGGCACGCCGTCGCTGCTCGCTTCCCCCGGAACGACCATCACGACCGTGGCCGAGACTGCCGCGGCGAAGCTGTACGGGAGCTGGCGGTGCGGCGGCGCGACAAATCGACGTGCCGCCGCCGCACCGCGCGTCAGAACGCGCGCGAGAAGCCGATGAACACCGAGGCCGTGCCGTCGGTGTCCGGCTCGACGAACGGGCTTTCGGTGATCTCGTCGGGCAGACTGCTGTACTTCAGGTGCGACATCAACGTCCACTTTTCGCCGAGCGGGCGAAAATACGAAACGCCGATATGCGGAATAACGACAGACCCGGGTTTGTAGTCGACGACACCGCGCGCGACTTCCTCGTCGAGCGTGCCGTAGTAGTAGTTCGCCATGTCCTTGGAAAGCCAGTTGACGCCGACGGTCGGCGTCAGCGTGCCTTCGCCGAGGTCGAAGGGGTAGCCGTACTGCAGCGAGATCTCCTGGCCGCCGCTCTTGTCGGTCGCATCGGCCAGCAGTTCCAGCTCGACCTCGCCGGCCGCACCGCGCCACTTCAGGCCGAGGCCGACGTCGACGGCTTTGTCGCGGTCTTCGAGCAGCCGGTAGTCGAGGCCGTTGGCGGCGAGTTCCTCGCGGCCGAGATCGTCGACGGAAAACCCGTCGAAGCGCAGCTTCGCGAGTGCCGCGACTTCGAAGGATTCCATGCCGAACAGGCTCCAGCCCGCCGAGATGCCGCGAAAGTAAAAACGCTCGCCCTGATAGGCGATCAGCGGAATCGGAATCACGCGCGATCCTTCGCCGGCATAGACGCTGTCGGAGACGACGGTCGCCACGCCGAGCTGCCAGCCGCGCGGCGGGCCGTCCGGCGAATCGTCGTCGCTCCCGGCCGCTTGCGCGGCGGCGCCGCACGACAGATAGGTCAGCAACGCGGGCCACAGAAATTTCATCATGGGAAGCCGGACCTCATTCAGTGTGGAAAATTTCATGCGGGCCTTTGCGTGCGTCGCGACGGCAGGCCTCTGCGCCAGAATGAAGCGGCGATGTCGCCGAAATGTCGTGTCCGGCGGCGTTTCCGTGAATGCGCGCTTTACAGCGCGAGTACGCTCGCGCCGACGTCGAGCGTCGCGCGCGTGCCGCCCATGACGACGGGTTCGATCGCGAGCTTCCAGCCGAAGCGGTCGCAGATGCGGCCGATCAGGAACAGGCCGAGTCCCTGTCCGCGGACCGGCGCCGAGTGGCGCAGGCTTTCGCGATAGCGCCGCGCGGCTTCTACCGGATTGAAGCCGCTGCCCGAATCGGCGACCGCGATGACGCCTGCGGACAGCGCGATCTCGACGTGCCCGGCGTCGGTGTTCTCGATCGCGTTGCGCAGCAGATTGCTGACCGCGATGCGGACCATGGCTTCGGGCGCCCCGATGAAGGTCGGTTCCAGGTCGCCGATGCGCAGCTGCGCGGGTTTGCCGCGCAGCAGATGCTCGTGGTCGCGAATCAGCCGGGGCAGCAGTTCGTGCAGCGCGGTGACGTCGGCCGCGGCGTCGGCGGCGCTGGCCTCGCGTGCGAGGTAGAGCAGGGCGACCATGGTTTCCGACAGATCCTCGACCGCGCCTTCGATGCGCTGGAGCGCGGGCTTCGCGGAATCCGGCAACGCCTGCTGCGCGAGCACGTCGACCGCGCCCGAAATCACGGCGATCGGCGTGCGGAATTCGTGGCTGGCCTGGTCGAGCAGGCTTCGTTCGCGCTCGATGAAGCGCTCGACACGTTCGAGGTGCGCGTTGCTCGCGCGGGCGATGACCTGGATTTCCTCGCGGCGATACGTCGTCGGCAGCCGCGCGCCGGCCGTCCCCGGGTCGATCGTCTGCATGCGTTCGGCGAGGTCCCGGACCGGCCGCACGAGATTCGCATGCAGCCATGCGATCACGCCGACGATGTAGAACAGCAATGCAAATACCCAGAGCCCGCTGAGCAGCGAATTGAGATTCTGCTGATCCTCGAGTTCGGTGATGTCGATGACGGTGACGAGGCGTCCCGGCGGCACGTCGGCGATCAGCGCATGAAAACTCTCGCCCGGCGAGAACGCGTCGGAGAAGCCTTCGACGGTCAGGAACACGTCGGTGAATCCTTCCGACGAGTAGTAGCCCGGGGGCAGCGCGGCGAGATGGCCCGCGGCCGGCCACGCGCCGTTTGCCGGTTCGACGTACCACGCGCGGATGACGCCCGTGCCCGGCAGCGACGCGCGATCGCCGTTGCGTACGCGCGTCGAGAAATCCGCGCTCAGCGATTCCAGCAGATCGCGCCAGACCTTGTGCTCGACGAGCCGCTGGCTGCTGAAGGCCTGCACGCTGAGCGCGGCGACCATTGCGATGCCGAATACGATCAGCGCCATGCTGATCCACCAGTGCAGGCTGCGCGGCGAACCGACCAGGGAGCCGAACCTACTCAAGGTCGCAGAGCCTGTAGCCGGAACCTGCGACGGTGTGCAGCAGCGGCTTTTCCGCGTCGGTTTCGATCGCGCGGCGCAGCACGTACATGTGCGAGCGCAGCAGGTCGGTGCCGGGCGTGCCGTCGCCCCAGGCGGCGCGCTCCAGGCGCGCGCGCGTGACGACCTGCGGACTCTCGCGCATCAGCAGTTCGAGCAGCCGGCGACCCGTGCGGCTGAGTGCGATGCGCCGGCCGCCGCGGTGGATCTCCAGCGTCCCGACATGAAAGCGCAGATCGCCGACGACGAGCACGTTCGTCGGGCGCCGCGGATTGCCTGAGCCGCGACACCAGCGAGCGCAGCCGGACTTCGATCTCGGCCAGCGCAACCGGCTTGACGAGGTAGTCGTCGAGGCCCGATTCGAAGCCGTCGATCTTGTCGGCAAGCTGGTCGCGCGCGGTCAGCATGATGACCGGCACCTTCTTCTTCGCTTCGCCGCGCAGCCGGCGCAGCACGGTCAGGCCGTCGAGCCGCGGCAGGTTCCAGTCGAGCACGATCGCGTCGTAGTCGCGCGACGATGCGAGATGCAGGCCGGACAGGCCGTCGGGCGCCGCGTCGAGGCTGTGTCCGCAGCCCTCCAGATAGTCGTAGAGATTGGCCGCTAGCTGCGCGTTGTCTTCGATGATCAGGATGGAGAGAGGTTCTTTGCTCACGGCGCTGGCTCGCGGGTGACCGTTCGGAACGGAAGTCGGAAAACGCGCAGCAGCGCGGAACGTCGCGGACGCGTGCCGCCTGCGCGAACGATAGCAGCCGCGTGCAGGTCTGCCACCGGAGGTGGTCCGCAACGCGCGTCGATCCGCGCGTCGACACGCGGGTCGAGATCGCAGACGAGGATCAGCAGCGGGCCGTCGGTCGCGTTCGCCGCGTGGTGCGCGCGCGTCTCGTCGATGATGAAGTCTTCGCCGTCGCGCCACGTGCGGCGCGTGCCGTCGACGGTGATGAAACAGCGCTCCGAGTTCGGCGTTTCGAGGCCCAGGTGATAGCGCAGCGAGCCGGCCGCCGGATCGAAAGGCAGCCGCAGATCCGCGCCGGGAGGCAGTATCGAGAACATCGCGCCGCGGATTGCCGGTACGCGTTCCACGATCGCAACGGTAGCCGGACACAGCCGCCGCGCGAAGCGTCCGGGCTGACCCTGCCAGACATGGAACTGCTTCCAGCCTGCGGCCGAGAGGCCGCGGAGCCGCGGCTCGCCGCGCCGCATCGGAATCAGGTTCGTCGCCGCGTCGATGGTTCCGGCGCGATACAGCGCGACCGCTTCGTCGCGAATCTGCATCCAGCATTCGCGGATCGCGGCAATGCCGCCCGAACGCGTCGGGCCCGGTGCCGCGTTCCACCCTGCAGCGTTCATCGACGCCTCCGGATAAAGGCGACCGCATCGTCGATGCCGCTGTAGACGACCGGGATCACGAGCAGGCACAGGATCGTCGACGTCACGAGTCCGCCGATCACGACGATCGCCATCGGCGCGCGGAAGCTTGGATCGGCGCCGAAGCCGAGCGCGATCGGCAGCATGCCGGCGCCCATCGCGATCGTCGTCATGACGATCGGCCGCGCGCGCTTGCGGCACGCGTCGGCGATCGCCGACCGCCGGTCCAGGCCGTGGTCGCGGCGCGCGATGACGATGTAGTCGACGAGCAGGATCGCGTTCTTCGTCGTCACGCCCATGAGCATGATCAGCCCGATCAGCGACGGCATCGACAGGCTCGATCCCGTCGCGAACAGCGCGAGGAACGCGCCCGGTATCGACAGCAGCAGCGCGACGAGCACGGTCGCCGGCTGCGCGAAATCCTTGAGCAGCAGCACGAGCACCGCGTAGATGCAGAACACGCCGGCGAGCATGGCGACGGCGAAGCCGGTCGCGAGTTCGTCCATCGCCTCGGCGCCGCCGGCGGCAGAGTGTGCGATGCCGCGCGGCGGGTGGCGCAGGCTCGGCAGCGCGGCGGCGGCCGCTTCGACCGTGCCGAGCGGCTGGCCGTTGAGTTCGACCGTCAGGTTGACGTTGCGTATGCGGTCGCGGCGCGTGATTTCCGCCGGGCCGCTGCGGATATCGAGATCGGCGACGCTTTCGAGCGGCACCGGCACGCGCGCGCCGGGCACCGGCAGGCGCCGCAGCAGGTCGGGGTCATTGCGGCCGCTGCGCGCGAGCCGCACGACGACCGGAATCTGCCGCTCGCTCAGATTGAGTTTCGCGAGCGACTGGCTGTAGTCGCCCGAGGTCGCGATGCGCAGCGTCTCGGCGATCGCCGCCGAAGTCACGCCGAGTTCCGCAGCGCGCGCGAAATCGGGGCGCACGACGAGTTCGGGCCGAACCAGGCTCGCCGACGACCTGACCGCGCCGACGCCCGGAATCGTGCGCAGCTCGCGCTCGACGAGGCTTGCATGGTGCGCGAGCAGCTCGCCGTCTTCCGCAGCGAGCACGAGTTCATAGCCGTCGCTGCCGACATCGCTGCCGACGCTGATGCGCACGCCGGGCAGCGGCGCGAGCGCGCTGCGCAGCCGGCGCTCGATCGCCTGGCGCGTGACGCCGCCGCGTTCGCTGCGCGGCGTCAGGTTCGCCGTGAGAACGGCGTTCGTCACGCTCGCCGCCTGCATGCCGTCTTCGTCGGGATCGGTCGCCCCCGCGCGGCTGCCGCTGCCGATCGCGGTGTAGACCGACGCGACATGCGGAACGGTGCCGATGATGTGTCGCGCGCGCTCCGCGGCGGCCTGCGTGTCGCGCAGCGTGCTGCCGGGCGGCAGGTCTATCGTCACGCGCGTCTGATGGCCGTCGTCGGCCGGAATGAATTCGCCGGGGAGGTGCGCGGCGACGAGCAGCCCGCCGCCGATCAGCAGCACCGCGCCGCCGAGCGTCGCGGCGCGATGCCGCAGACAGGCCTGCGCGCAGCGCGCGTAGAACGCGATCCAGCGCGGCTCCGCGCGATGCGTCGCCGGTGTCTGCAGCAAATAGGCGGCCATCGTCGGCGTCAGCATGCGCGCGACGACGAGCGAGAAGAACACGGCGACGGCCGCGGTCCAGCCGAACTGCACGAAGTAGCGGCCGACCGTTCCGCCCATCAGCGACGTCGGCACGAATACCGCGATCAAGGTGAACGTCGTGGCGATCACGGCGAGCCCGATTTCGCCGGCGGCCTCCGCCGCGGCCTGCCGCGGCGTCTTGCCCAGGCGCAGATGGCGTTCGATGTTTTCGATCTCGACGATCGCATCGTCGACGAGCACGCCGACCACGAGCGACAGCGCGAGCAGCGACACCGTGTTCAGCGTGAATCCGAGCAGATGGATGACGGCGAACGTCGGAATCGCCGACAGCGGCAGCGCGACTGCCGCGATCAGCGTCGCGCGGCCGTTGCGCAGGAACAGGAACACGACGATCACCGCGAGCGCCGCGCCTTCGTAGAGCAGCAGCATCGAACCGTCGTAGTTCTCCGCGATCGGATCGACGTGATTCACCGCTTCGGTGAAGACGACGTCCGGATGGGCGCGCTGCAGTGCCCGCAGGGCCTTTCGCGCGGCATCGGCGATCTCGATCTCGCCGGCTCCGCGCGCGCGCAGCACGTCGAACGCGACGACCGGCGTGCCGTCGACCAGCGCGAGCGAGCGCGGCTCGGCGGTGCCGTCGGATACCTCGGCGATGCGGTCGAGACGGATGCGGCGCCCGTCCTCGAGCGACAGGTCGAGGCCAGCCAGCTCCTGCGCCGACGTCACGGTCGCGATCGTGCGCACCGACTGCTCGGCGCCGCCGAGATCGACGCGCCCGCCCGACGCCTCCTGCTGCAGCGCGCGGATGCGGCGTGAAATGTAGGCCGCCGTCGTGTCGAGCGCGAGCAGCCGCTCGGGATCGAGGTCGACGCGCAGTTCGCGATCGACGCCGCCGACGCGCGCCACCGCGCCGACGCCGGGAATCGCGAGCAGACGCCGCGCGACCCGGTCGTCGACGAACCACGACAGCGCCTCGTCGTCGCGGTGCGCCGAGGACACGGCGAACGTCACGACCGGCGCGGCCGCGAGCTCGCGCTTGCGGACGACCGGATCCTGCAGGTCGGCCGGCAGGTTCGCGCGCGTTCCCGCGACCGCGTCGCGCACGTCGTCCAGCGCTTCCTGCACCGGCTTGCCGACATGGAATTCGGCCGTGATCGTCGCGACGCCGTCGGTCAGCGCGCTCGTCACGTGCTTGATGCCGCGAACGCTGAAAAGCGCATTCTCGATCTTTCGCGCCACGTCGTTCTCGAGCTGCGGCGGCGAGGCGCCCGGCAGCGCCGCGGTCACGGTGACGATCGGGAAATCGATGTCCGGAAAGTTCTGCACCTTCATCGCGAGAAATCCGCCGACGCCTGCGAGCGTCAGCAGCACGAACAGCAGGGTCGTGGCGACCGGATTGCGGATCGACCAGGCCGAGACGTCGAGACTCATGATTCGCCGACCACGCTGACCGTGTCGCCTTCGCTCAGAAAGCCGAGGCCCGACGCGATGACCGCGTCGGCCGCGGTGATGCCCGCGGCGATCTCGATGCGATCGCCGGCGCGCCGCCCGAGCGCGACTTTCGTCAGCACGACGTTCGACGCGGGTCCGACGCGCATGACGTAGGCGAAGCCGTCGCGCAGCAGCACGGCACTTTGCGGCAGCGTGAGCGCCGTCGCCTCGCCGGCGTCGACGTGGCCGCGCACGAACGCGCCGACGCGGAGTGCGCTGTCAGGCGGCAGGTCGACGTAGAGCAGGCCGCTGAGCGTCGCCGCGTCGATGACCGGTGCGATGGTTCGCAGCGTGCCGCGGATCGCTGCGCGGCCCTGCAATTCGATGGTCGCTGTCTGCCCGGGCGCGAGCTTTTCGAGGTCGGCACTGCCGACGGCCGCACGCCATTCGAGCCGGCCGTCGCGGATCAGGCGAAACAGTTCCGTCCCTGCGGGAACGACCGCGCCGACCGTCGCCGTCCGCGACGTGACGATGCCGTCGCTCGGCGCGAGCACGCGCGTCTGCGCGAGTCGCAACCGATGCCGCGCCTCGACGGCCCGCGCCGCATCGAGCCGCGCACGCGCGGTGTTCGCGGCCGCGACGTACTGATCGACCTGCTGCGTCGACAGCGCGCCGCGCACGTCGAGACGCTTCGCGCGCGTTGCGTTGGTGTCGGCCTGCACCCGCTCGGCCTGCGCCTGCGCAACCGACGCGCGCGCCTCGGCGAGTTCCGCTTCGACGACGGCCGCGTCGAAACGCGCGAGCACCTGTCCGCGCCGCACGATGTCGCCGACATCGGCTTCGATACCGACGAGCCGCAGACCGTCGCTCTCGGCGCCGACGCTCGCTTCCTGCCAGGCCGCGACGGTGCCGCTCGCCGGAATGCGAACCGGCATCGTCGAGACCGCTGCGCGCGTCAGTGTGACCGCCAGCACCGGCGGCGCCGAGGGCTTCGGCGCGACGGCGCCGTCGGTGCCGGCACGAGCGAACAGAACGAACGCGACGACCAGTAGAGCCGCGCCTGCCGGCACGAGAAGAGCACGCTTCATTCGGGGGAGAGTCCTTGAACCTCGCTGTCGGCGATCGCGCCGGCAACGCGGCGATCCGCCGGCCGGATCCGGCATCGGGTCGCGGACGATGATGCGAGGCGGATGTCGGGGGAATGTCGTTGCGGGACTGTCGCGTGCGGACGGATGCGACGCCGGGTCCCTGGCCTCTATCATGCGGTTTCGTGACTTAGGCGGTGCCCCGGGCTCGGGTAAGCTGATGCGCGTCGCGATGCGCCCGTGCCATGCGGATTCTCAGTCCGGCAGACGGCGCCACGGCGGCGGCCCCACAAACGAAAGAAGGTCTACGCGTCCCATGCTGCTGATGATCGACAACTACGACAGCTTCACCTGGAATCTCGTGCAGTACTTCGGCGAGCTCGGCTGCGAGGTCAAGGTCGTACGCAACGATGAATGGACGGTCGGGCAGATTGCCGCGGCGCAGCCGAGCCACATCGTGATCTCGCCGGGGCCGTGTACGCCGAACGAGGCCGGCGTGTCGCTGCAGCTGCTGCAGGACCTGAGCGGGCGCATTCCGATCTTCGGGGTCTGCCTCGGCCATCAGGCCATCGGCCAGGCGTTCGGCGGCAACGTCGTGCGCGCGGCGCAGATCATGCACGGCAAGACCTCGCCGATCCGGCACACCGGGCAGGGCGTGTTCCGCGAGCTGCCGGATCCGTTCGAGGCGACGCGGTATCACTCTCTGGTTGTGGAAAAGAATTCTTTGCCCGATTGTCTCGAGACGACGGCCTGGACCGAGCATGCCGACGGCCGCGTCGACGAGATCATGGGTTTCCGGCATCGCGAGCTGCGCGTGGAGGGCGTGCAGTTCCATCCGGAGTCGATCCTGACGCAGCACGGCCACAAGATGCTGGCGAACTTCCTCGCCGCATGAGGCGCCGGCGCGCGTCGACGGCCTGTATCTGCGGCGCTGCACTGCTGGCGGCGGCGTGTGCAGCCGGGCAGGCCGCCGCCGCGGATGCGGATGCGCGCGACGCACTCGTCGCGCAGTGCCGCGATCTGCAGCAGCCGCAGCCCAAGGAGGCGATCGCGGTCTGCGAGCGCGCCTACGCCGCGCTCGACCCGCTGCGCGACGGCGAGCTGGCCGAAGAAATGCTGTTCCGGCGCAGCGACGCGCAGATCGCCACCGGTGCGTTCGCCGAGGCTGCGGCCACGCTCGACCGCGTCGCGGCGATGCCGGTCGAGGCCGGCCGCTGGATGCACGATTTCCGGCTCGCACGGCGGCGCGGCATCCTGGCCTATCGCCAGGAGCGCTATGCCGAGGCGCTGCCGCAGTTCCGCGTCGCGCGCGAACTCGCGCTCGCGCATGCCGACGACACGTCGGTCGCGCAGAGCTGGAACGATCTCGGCAACACCCTGCGGCGCATCGGCGACTATCACGGCGCGCTCGATGCGTATCTCGCGAGCCTCGAACTCAAGCGCCGCGGCAACGACCGGCAGCTGGGCGCGCTGTACAACAATCTCGGCGATCTCTACCGCGATCTCGGCGACCTCGCCGAATCGAAGAAGCGCTATGTCGAGGCGCTGGCCGAGCACGACCGCGACGCCCGTCCGCGCGATGCCGCGCATACGCGCGAGAGTCTCGCCGCGGTGCTCGTGAAGACCGGCGAGACTGCCGAAGCGATCGCGGTCTATCGCCAAGTCATCGAAACCTTTCGCGGCCTCGGCGCGCGTGCCGACGAACTGCGCGCACAGGTCGGCCTTGCCGCGATCGAACTCGATCGCGACGGCGTCGAGGCCGCGCGCGCGGCGCTGACGCGCGCGCAGGCGCTCGCCGGTGAACTGTCGCTGCCGCTGCCGCCGAATCTCGCGGTGCAGCTCGCGCGGCTGCATCGCGCCGACGGCGATCCGGTCGCCGCGCGCCACGTGCTCGGCAGCGTGCTCGACCGCGTCGCCGACGATTCGGCCGACCGCGTGCCGCTGCTGCGTGCGAACGCCGAAGCGGCGCGGGCTGCCGGCGATGCGGGGCAGGCCTATGCGCTGCTCGATGCCTACCACGACGCGGACACGCGCCTGCGCGATGCGGCGCACGACCGGCGCCTGGCGCAGCTGCGCGTGCAATTCGACGTGGCCGAGCGCGAGCGCGCGATCGAGAAGCTCGAAACGCAGAACCGCCTCGCCGCGCTCGCGCTGCAGCAGCGCACGACCCAGTTGCAGCTCGGGCTCGCCTGCGCGCTCGTCGTGCTGCTGCTCGTCGCCGGCCTGTTTCTGCGCGCGCGCCAGCGCAGCCAGCTCGCCGCCGCAGTGCGCGAGTCGCAGCTCGCGGCGGAAACCGACCACTACCGTCGCGCCGCGGCGGCGCTGCGCGCCGACAGCGAGCGCGTGCAGGCGCTGCTCGACCGCGGCGACGCCGCGCTGTTCGCGATCGATGCGGGCGGCACGCTCGTCGCGTTGACCGCGCGCGCCGCGGAACTGCTGGGACGCTCGCGCGATGCCGCGCTCGGTACGCCGTTCGCCGACCTGCTCGATGCGACGTCGCGCGAGACGCTGGAGCGCGCGCTGTCGGAGCTGGAAGACCACGACGCCGACGTGCCGCTGCAGTTGCGGCTGCCGGCTGCGACCGTCGCCGCGCGCCTCGGCGTGCTGCCGACCGACGGCGACATCGCCGTGCTGCAGGTCGTGCCGATCGCGACCGACGCGGCGCGCGACGGCGAGACCGAGGCGGGCGAACCCGCTCCGGCGGCGGAACTCGTGCCGTTCGAGGAGACGCCGCTCGACGACGCGCCGGCCGAAGTCGACAACGAGCGCTTCCGGCGCCAGCTCGTCGAACTGATGGTCTATGCGGTCGAGATCTGGGAGCGCGTCAGCGGCCGCACGCGCATCGACCTTGCCGAGAAGAGCCGCGTCTGGCGCGTGACGATCGACGAGGGGCGGCTGCGCGTGCGTGCGATGGAGCGGTATCTGAGCCTGGCCAAGCTGCCGCGGCAGCCGCGCTGGCGCGAAGTGCTGCGCACGGCGTTCTACGTGCTGTCGGAGTGCCGCCTCGACATGGACGAACGCGAATTGCTGCGCACGCGCGCCGAGACCGTGCAGGCCAGCCTGCGGCGGCGCGCGTTGCTGTGAGGCCGGCGGCCGGCCGGCGCGATCGCGCGCCGGCCGTGCGCGGCCGCGATCAGCGCACGGAATTGCTCACGCAGATCATGCAGGCACCGAACACGCCGTCGTCGACCTCGTAGGTGGAATGGTGGGCCGACATGTCGGTCAGTTCGTCCGGGCCGGTGAAGATCGGCACCGTCTGCATGCCGTAGTAGGGTGAGTCCGGATCGGTCACGGCCGGGAGTTCGTCGCAGTAGTTCTGGGCGAGATGGCGTGCCGCGCGGTAGTCGTCGTCGAACTCGCCGCAGGTCTGCGCGGGGCACGGCTTGGTCGAGACCACGGAGGTCGACAGGCGGCAGAACGGCTGCGGCTGCGCGGCGCTGCGGATCAGACACTGCTTGTAGCTCTTGGTGTCGGTGCCGCCGAACGCGATGTCGCCGATTTCGATCGCCTTGCCGCCGACGCACCAGTCGACGCCGGGCAGGATGTTATGGGCCGCGGCCGGCAGGCTCGCGGCGAACAGGAAGAGGGCCAGAGCGGCGTGGTGCTTCATTGCGATGTCCTCGAGAGTTCGAAACACGCCGCGCCCCCCGGCGCCGGCGATGCGATGGCGGCGGTCGCGAGTGCGTCCGCCGTCAGGCCATCGTTCGACGGCGCCGGCCCGGCGCGCAAGCGCCGGACCGGGCCAATGCGGGAAGGAATCGTGTTAACCGTCTGATTTGACGGACTTCGGCGACATCAGCGGCCGACGGTGTTGCTCGCGGCCACGCAGCGCTGACAGACGCCGTAGAGACCGGACAGCGCCTGATACGCCGAATGATGCGACGGGTCCAGGTAGGTCTGCGGCGACTGGACGTGTGCCCGCGTGCTGCCGATGCCGCCGGGCGACGTCGAGGTCTCGAAGGTCGCGCAGTAGTTGTAGGCCAGCCGGTTCGCCTTGCCGTAGTCGTCGTCGAACTCGCCGCAGGTCGCGAGCGTGCAGCCCGCTTCGGGCGGCATCGCGGAGGTGCAGTTGACTCCGGTTTCCAGGCAGCTGTGGTAGTCGTAGATGTCGGTCTGCGAATAGCCGAACGATGCGACGTTCATGGGCACGCCGACCGAGCACCAGCGCTCGGCAGGGGCTGGTCCGTGCGCGCAGGCGCCGGCACACGCGGCGAGCAGGCAGGCCGAAAGCAGCAGGCGAAGCGTCATGGCAAATCCCCCGTGGAACCGATCCGATGCCCGTTCGCGCATCAGACGGCGAACGGCCGTCCGTGCGCAAGCGCCTACCAGGGATCAAAGCGGGCAGGAATCGGCGTAAGTCGCTGATCCGGTACGGCTGAACGGCGACGGCCGCGGCCGGATCGGGGCTCCGGGTCGCTGGGCCGCGCTTCCGGTGCGTGGAAAAACATCAACCGCAGCAAGCACATTCGCCGACGTTTCGGCCCGCACCGTCCCGGCTCGTCCGCACTTGGTCCCCGGATTTGCTCGCGCCGAATCGGCGGGATTCCTAGGGTTGCCGACGCCCCCGGCCGCCTCTCGGCCGAGGACTTCCCACCCCTCACGGAGTTCTCCATGTCGACTCGTCGTATCCGTCTGATCGCCGCAGCAACCCTTGCCGTGTTCGGCGCCGCCTCGGTCCAGGCCGAACAGGCCCAGCCGAGCAGCGCCTATGTCGCGACTATCTACTTCCAGCACATCACGCCGGCGGTCCTGAATCCGGGGCAGTGGGTCAACACGCCGGGCACGTACGTGATCTCCGCCAATACGCTCGCTGACTGCCAGGATCAGGTCGACGGCAAGCTCGACTGGCTGGGGGCGCCGGCGCAGAACGACAGCGACGGCCACTACGCCGTGATGTCGGTGCATCCGTGCCGGTACCGCCCGGCCTGGGCCGTCGGCGAGGCGAACTCCGGTATCAGCGTCGACTTCGTGCACGACTTCGTCGAAGGCGAGAACGTGCTGCGCGAGCGCTATCAGATCAACCGCTACGAAGCCGAGCTCGACGCGCTGCACAAGCGTTTCGTTCCGGCGCAGTAATCCGTCCGGGCGGAGCCGG
>NZ_DATIGT010000265.1:0-11994 GCF_035481375.1 Tahibacter sp. | reverse complement strand
CTATCTCGACGGCACGGAATCGCCGGATCGCGCCTGGGCGACCGCGCGCGCGCGGCTGCTGACGCTGAACGACGGCAGCGCCTTCGTCACGGCGCTGGAGCGCGGCGACCTGCAGAGCGCCGTGCGTCTGCTGCCGGCGATGCGCTGGCCCAATGGTCGCGCCGTGACGATCTGATCGCACTACCGGCACCGAAATCGGGTTGCTATGGTGGCGGACCGTCCCGGATCCGGAACCCCGCCATGCCCGTGTTGCGTCGCCGCCTCGCCGCCGTCCTCGGCCTGCTCCTGTCCGTTCCGGCCGCGGCCGACGAAGGCATGTGGATGGCGAATCAACTGCCGGAGCTGGCGGCGCAGCTGCGCGCCGCCGGTTTCGAAGGCGATCCGGCGGCACTGGCCGACCTGACCGCCGCGCCGCTGAACGCCGTGGTCAAGGCCGGCGGCGGCACCGGCGCCTTCGTCTCGGACCAGGGTCTGCTCGTGACCAACCACCACGTCGCCTACGGCGTGATCCAGTACAACAGCAAGCCGGATCGCAACCTGCTCGAACAGGGTTTCGCGGCAGCCGATCAACCCGGCGAACTGCGCGGCAGCCCGGATTTCCGCGTGCTCGTGACCGAGCGCTTCGACCGCGTGACCGACCGCGTGCTCGCGGCCGCCTCGGGCAAGAAGGGGCTGGCGTATTTCGACGCGATCGACGCCGCGGGCAAGGCCATCGTCGCCGAATGCGAAGCGCAGAAAGGACGCCGCTGCAGCGTCGCGAACATGGACTACGGCGCGGAGTTCTATCGCATCCAGCAGGTCGAACTGCGCGACGTGCGCCTGGTCTACGCGCCGCCCGGCGCGATCGGCAAGTACGGCGACGAAATCGACAACTTCATGTGGCCGCGCCACAGCGGCGATTTCGCGCTGCTGCGCGCCTATGTCGGCACCGACGGCAAGCCCGCCGACTACGACGCGGCCAACCGGCCGTATCGTCCGCCGGGCCATCTCGCGGTCAGCCGCGACGGTCCGAAGGACGGCGACTTCGCAATGCTCGCGGGCTATCCGGGCATCACGTATCGCCATCGTCTTGCCAGCGAATTCGCCGAGCGCATCGACTGGGGTCTCGCCGCGAACGTCGACGCGCTCGACGCGCTGATCGCGGTGATCGAGCGCGAGGGCGCGCGCGACAAGGACGCCGCCGTCAAATACGCGAGCCAGCTCGCGAGTCTCAAGAACGGCAGCAAGCGCTTCAGCGGCGAACTCGCCGGCCTGCTGCGCAGCGACGCGAAGCGCCAGCGCGCCGAGGCGGAGCAGGCCATGCTCGCGTGGCTGCGCCACGACGGCCGCAGCGATGCGCGCTGCCGCAAGGGCGAGCGCTGCCTCGACGGCGCCGCGACGCTGGAACACATTACCGGTGTGGAGGCATTGCTCAGGCAGGCCTCGGCCACGCGCGAGCGCGATCTTCTGCTGACGCTGATGCAGAACCAGACCCAGCTGCTGCGTGCGGCCAACAGCCTGCAGCGCCTCGCGCTCGAACGCGGCAAGCCCGATCCCAAGCGGGAGACCGGCTATCAGCAGCGCGACGAGAATCTCATCGAGGCGCAGCTCAAGCAGGTGCAGCGCCGCTACGCGGCCGGCACGGAACAGGCACTGGTGCTCGAGCTGCTGCGCCGCTATCGCGCATTGCCGCCCGCGCAGCGGATTCCTGAATTCGACGCGGCCTTCGGTACCGACGCCGACACGGCGCAGGCGACGCTCGCGCGCATCTACGGCGCGACGCGGCTCGGCGACGAGGCATTCCGCCTGTCCAAGCTCGGCGCGGAACCGGCAGCGGTGCGCGCGAGCGACGACGCGATGCTCGCGCTCGCGGCGAAGATCCAGCCGGCGCTGCTGCGCCTGGAACAGGAACGCAAGCAGCGCGAGGGCGAGCTGTTGCGCCTGCGCCCGGCCTACATGGCTGCGCTCAAGCGCTGGTATCGCGAACGCGACAAGCCGCTGTTTCCGGATGCGAACGCGACGCTGCGCGTCAGCTACGGCCACGTCGCCGGATTCAGTCCGCGCGACGGCGTCGACTATCGCCCGGTCACGACCGTGGCCGGCATCGTCGAGAAGCACACCGGCAAGGACCCGTTCGACGCGCCGGCGCCGCTGCTCGCGGCGATCGCGCGCGGCGATTTCGGCACGACCGCCGATCCGGCGCTGAACACGCAGACCGTGAATTTCCTGACCGACCTCGACACGACCGGCGGCAATTCCGGTTCGCCCGTGCTCAATGCGCGCGGCGAACTCGTCGGCCTCAACTTCGACAGCAACTGGGAGTCGGTCAGCGCGAGCTGGTGGTTCGATCCGCGCTACAAGCGCGCGGTCCACGTCGACCTGCGCTACCTGCGCTGGCTCATGGACAAGGTCTATCCCGCGCATTGGCTGCTCGCGGAGATGGGCGTGCCCGCGTCGCGCTGATCGGACCGGGAAAGCCGATGTCGCTGAACCTGCTCTACGAGGACGACGCGCTCGTCGTCGTCGACAAACCGCCGGGGCTCGCCGTCCACCGCAGCAATCTCGTCGGCGCCGACGAGGACTACGTGATCGACCGGCTGCGCGCGCAGGTCGACGGCACGCTGTATCTCGCGCACCGTCTCGATCGCGCGACGAGCGGCGTGCTGCTCGTCGCGAAGTCGCGCGAGATCGCCGCCGACCTCGGACGCCAGCTCATGGAGCGCAGCGTCGGCAAGGAGTATCTCGCCGTCGTGCGCGGCTGGCCCGAGGAGAGCGGCTGCATCGATCATCCGCTGAGCGGCGCGAGCCTCAAGGGTCCTCTGCGCGAAGCGCGCACGCACTGGCGCCGGCTCGCGACCGTCGAGGTGCCTGTCGAAATGGGCCGCTATCCGCAACAGCGCTACGCGCTGCTCGCGGTCGCGCCGGAAACCGGCCGCTACCAGCAGATCCGGCGCCATTTCGCGCACGCCTCGCATCACCTGATCGGCGACACCACCCACGGCCGCGGCGACCACAACCGGCTGTTCCGCATTCACTGGAGCATGCACCGCCTGCTGTTGCACGCCTGGCGGCTGCGCTTCGATCATCCGCTGACGCAGCAGCGCATCGCGATCGAAGCGCCGCTCGACGCGAGCTGGCAGCGGGTGATTGCGGCGTTTGGCTGGGGAAGCGCATTGGAGAAGAACTAGAGAGTGGTGTTTCGGAACCAGAGAAAGCGGACCTCTGGCTCCCCGGCACCACCCTCTCGTTCTCGCGCAGCGCCGGAGGGCAGCGCAGAGGACCAGCGAACGAGCACCTCTGGTTCCTGAACACTACCCTCTGGTCTTTTCCGTTGCTTGCTCATCGCCCGCACGTCCCCTCGACTACGCCGGGCTCGGACAAAAACGCGAGATCGAGCATGCAGACCTCGGCCTCGCCTTTCTCGCTGCGGCTGTATCCGCGGCGGCAGTGGCTGCGGCTCGTCCGCAACAGCGTGCGCATCTGCGCGGCATCGCAGCCGGCGTAGCGGCGATCGCTCCAGATCAGTGCCGCGGCGCCCGAGACCACGGCCGTCGCGGCCGAACTCTGTTCGAAGCTGCCGTAGTCGCCGCTGCAGCTCGACGAGCTGCGCAGCGGCGTGCTCGGCGCACAGAGGCTGTGGCCGTCGCTTTCGTACGCCATCGGTGCCGGCGCGCCGAGATCGACCGTGCCGAAGCCTTCGCTCGCGCTGCGGGCAAGGCGGCCGTCGTAGCGACGGGTCTCGACCGTGACGATGTTCGGCAGGTTCTGCGACCCGGGCCAGCGCAGCATCGTGTCGATGTTGTCGCCGTCGTTGCCGGCGCTCGCGACGATCAGCAGATCGGCCGCCGCCGCGCGCTGCAGCGCGGTTTTCACGGCGTTCGTCGCGGGGCGCTGCACGCTGCCCATGCTGATGTTCGCGACACGCACGCGGCGACCGGCGGCGTCGCGGTAGTCGATCGCGCAGTGGATGGCCGATGCCAGGTTGATCTCGCCGTCGCGGCCGGCGAGGTGCGTGACGATCGAGACGATGGAGCCTACCGGCGCGATGCCGGCCGTGCCCTTGCCGTTGCCGCGCGTTGCGCCGATGACGCCGGCGACGCGCGTCGCGTGCCAGTTCGCGGCCGGCGCGGCGATCTTTGGACAGCAGTCGTCGACGGCGCAGTGCCCGGCGGCATCGCGCAGGCGCGGCCTTATGAACACGACGTCCGGCAGGTCTTCGTGGTCGGCGCGCACGGGACCGTCGAGCACCGCGACGATCACCGGGTCCGCGGGCTGTGGCGGGCCGTCGGCCGGTGCGCGTATCGATTTCCAGAGTCGTTCATTGTGGAATTGCAGCGGATCGCCGCGCTGCGCGGCGCCGGACGATGGGCAAAGCAGTGCCGCCAGCAGCGTCGCGAGCGCGACGGCCGTCGAGAACGATGACATGGAAGTTCCCCGCTATCGAAGCGCGGACTTCGGCGCGAACCCTGCTATCGCGGCGCGGGTTTCAGTGCGAAGTCCCGGCGACCGGCGGGAGGATTCCTGCGCGAAACCCGGGGGTTGTCGGAGGGGCGGGCTCCTGCAGTAGCCCGCCGCGGCGTGCGCGTCAGTCGACGTCGCCGGCCCATGAGCCGTCGTCGGGATCGGGGCTCGCGCCGGTGACCGACGGACTCACGTAGCAGTTCAGCGTGTTGGCACGCTGCGAAGGATCGCCCGCGAGGCTCATGCAGAACGCGCGTTCGATGAACGTGGGCTTGTCTTCGGGATCGAGCGGGCCCGGCGTGAAGATCGTGCCGACCAGCTGATCGTGCGCGGCGTCGTAGGCGACATTCGTCGCGTTCTTCCACGCAATTTCATATGGCAGATTGCCGGTCTGCAGGTCGAACTTGTCGAACATCTTCACGCCCGTGACCGGATGGTCCTTGAGCAGGATCTGCATGACGTCGCCTTGCTCGATACAGACGGCGTCGGGATTGAGGATCGAATGGGTGATCGTGTAATTGCCTTGAAACGTTGTCAGTGCCATGAGGCCCCCTCACTGCGGCATTTGGTTGAACGCAGGGATCGCCCTGCGGATCACCTACTGCACGCAGTGGGAGCAACATCTCACCTGTCGTGACGACGATTTCGCTTACCAACCCCAGACCGCGACGCCGGCCCAGAGTGCGGGATTGGCCTGCGGATACTGTTCGAGCAGTGCGAGTTGCGCCTGTCGCAACGCCTGTGCGGGACGCAGCACCGCAAGCCGCGGATCGACATAGAAGCGATCCATGAGTTCGGGCATGGCCGCGTCGTCGACGGGCCACAGGGTCGCGACGACATGACGCGCACCGGCCTGCAGGAATGCATACGCGACGCCGAACGTACCCTCGCCGGCGACCGCGCGACCGCTCGCGGTATCGCAGGCGCCGAGCACGACGAGCGGCACGGGCAGGCGGCTCGCGCCGATGCGTCGGGCCGAGAGGAATCCGTCGATGTCCTTGCCGCTCGCGTCGAACAGCGACAGCACGAGTCCGGCGCCGCTGGCGCCGCCGCCGGTTCCGTGTGTTGCGAAATGCATAATGGAAAAGGTGTGTATTGCTGTATTCTGTACAGAACCAAGGTTCGCGGCGAAGCCGTCGAGCAGCGTGCTGCGGAGCGTGCCCAGGCGCGCCCGGATACGCCGCACTTCCTCGCCGCTGCCGCGCAGGCGGCCGGTCGCGCCACGCAGTGCGACGGCGTCCGCCGCTGCGAGCGGCGCCGGTCCGCCGAATCGCGGATCGTCGCGCGTGTAGACCGGATCGCCGACGAGCAGCGCGGAGGGATCCTGCGGCGCCTCTCGCAGCGGTTCGCGCAGCAGCAGCCAGGTTGCCGGCAGCAGGGCGAGTTCGTGGCGTTCGAGCAGATAGGCCGGCGCGTCGCCGCAGCGCAAGGCAGCGAACGGCAGCCCGTCGAGCGCGGTATCGCTGACGATGAGCACGCGGCGCGTGACGACCTGTGCGGCGATGGGCTGCCAGATGCGTTCGCAGGCCAGCGCGAGATCGCGTTTCCAGTCGCGGCTCGCTGCGCCGTCGGCACCGAGCGCGGCGCGCGCCTGCCGCACGGCCGCGGCGAGCTGTTCCTCGGGCGCGAGCGCGACGGCGTCGAAGGTGTCGCGACGCACGACCCAGGCATAGCTGGTCCGCGGCAGCGTCCGATACACCACGAGCGTCGCGTCGTCGGGCAGCGCGCGCTGCAGCTGCGCGAGTTCCAGCGGTGCGGCCGAGCGCGCGGGCTCGACGCCGGCCGTGGCGTCGAGTGCGCGCAGCTCGGCCTCGACGCGACGGATGTCGGCGTCGATGCGGCGGCGCCGTTCGTCCGTCATGGTCTCCTGATGCCGCCACCGCGTCAGTGCGAACGCGGCGAGTTGCGCGAGCGCGCGTTCGCGCTGTGATGCGACAGCGGCGTCGGTCGCCGCCGGCAGCGGCATCGCATCGAGCCGGCTGCGCAGGCTGCGTGCCTGGAACGCGGCACTGAGCTGCAGCGCTTCGGCCGCGCGGCGATGACGGCCTTGCGCGTCGACGTCTTCCATCAACAGCGAGATCAGGCCGATCTGCGCGTCGCGCTGGCTGGCGAGGAACAGCGCGCGCTGCTCGAGATCGTAGACATAGGAACCGGCCCGCTCGGTCGCCGCGATCGCATCGCGGTAAGCGGCTTCGGCGTCGGCGCCGCGCTTTTGCGCGCGCAGCGCATCGGCACGCAGCGTCTGCGCGTCGATCTGCTGCACCGGCGTGAGCCAGTCGGATGCGAGCGCCGCCTCGGCGTTGCGCTGCGCCTGCGCCGCGCCGCCGCGCCGCAGTTCGCCGAGGCCGAGTTCGACGCGGGCGCGCTCGCGCAGGTTCTTGCGGTCGAGCCCTTCGCTCGCGTCGAATGCCTGCTGCGCGGTTGCGAACGCGGCGTCGAACGCGCCGCTGCGCCGCAGGATGCGCGCGGCACGCAGGCGGCTTTCGACGACGAGTTGCGGCCGGGATGCCGCGGCCTGCGCCGCGACGATCGCGCGGTCGATCGTCGCGCGCGCATCAGTCAGTCGTCCGTCGTCGAGCTGCGCCTCGGCGAGCCGCGTCAGTGTGGCCACGGTTTCGTCGGGACGGTTCACGCGCGCGACGAGATCGAGCGCTCGCTGCTGCAGATCGACCGCGAGCGCGGTCTCGCCGAGCAGTCCCTGCACCGAGCCTTGGTTGCGGAGCGCGCGCACCTGGCCGAACGGATCGTCCTCATAGGCCGCGCCGGCGCGCTCGAAGCCGCGCACGGCATCGGACAGCCGGCCGCGCGCGAGCTGCACGAGCGCGATGTTGTTGAGCGGATCGGCGCTGCCGCGCCGGTCGGCGAACGATTGCGAGAGCGCGGCGGCCTGTTCGAACCGCGCGGCGGCGCTGTCGGTATCGCCGAGCAGCCAGTGCGCGCCGCCGAGATTGTTGAGCGCGATCGCGATGCGCGGACCGTCGCCGCTCGCCTGCGACAGCGCGAGCGCGTTTTCGTTGCACTGCCGCGTTGCCTCGGCACTGTCGTGTACCTGGCCCGCCAGACAGAGGTTGCTCTGCACGAGCGCGCGCAGCAGCGTGTCGTCGACGCCGTCCAGTGCGGCGAGCGAGCGCTTGAGCGGTGCAATCGCCGCAGCGCTGTCGCCGTCGTGGTAGTGGTGCATGCCGAGGTTGTTCAGTGCCGAAGCCAGCCGGCGCCGGTCGCTCTGCCGTTCCCAGAGCGGCAGCGCGCGCTCGATCGCGATGACGGCCGCCGCGCGCTGCGACTGCGCGCCGAATATGCGTTCCTGCAGCCCGACGCAGCGCAGATAGCCGTCGTCGTCGCTGGCCTGACGGCGCGCGGTGCACAGCGCAGCGGCAAGCTCCGCGGTCGCCGGCTCGCGCCGGCGCTTGCGATCGGCGAAGCGCTGCGCGAGCGCGCTTTCGTCGAGATCGAGCGCGAACGCGCGCGAGGCGGCCGCGTCCGCCGGAACCGGTTCGACGACGACCTTCACCGCTCCCGGCGGCGACCCGAGACGCGGCGCACGCAGCCGCAGTTCGCGCGGCGGTGTATCGCCGGCGATAGCAAGACGGTGCTCGCCCATGCGCAGGATGTCGTCGTCGGCGAACGGCAGCGCGGCCTCGCCGACGACGAGCTCGGCGTCGACGTCGATGCCCTGTTCGATCACGCGCACGCGCAGCGGCGGGCGCCCTGCCGGCGGCAGCGCGAAGCGCCGCGTCGCGCCGGGCTGCAGCATGACGGTCGCCGGATGCGAGTCCGGCAACGATTCGAGCGGTCCGGCCGGCGTCGCGATGGACGCGGCGCGCGCCGGCGGCGAAGCGGCGGCACGATTCGCCGGCGGAACCGGCACCGGATCCGCCGCGAGCCATGCGCGCAGCGCCAGCGCGGCGGCGAGCAGGCAGGCAAGCAGGATCGGTCCGCGCAGGCGGCTGCGTTGGACGACGAGACGGGCTGGCGTATTCCGCATGCGGCGTTTCCCCCTGACGCGCGGTGCGTCCGCAAAGTGTACTCGCGGGGCTGGCCGGCCGGACCGGGCCGGACCGCAGCCAACGCGGGTTGCACGAAGCGTGCCCCGGCCCGGCTACAATCCGGCGCCATGCCTTCCTTCGACATCGTTTCCAAGCTCGATCCGCACGAAGTGTCCAATGCGGTCGACCAGGCCAATCGCGAACTCGACAAGCGCTTCGATTTCCGCGGCGCCAACGCGAGTTTCGAACTGGCCGAAAGCGTCGTGACGTTGCGCGCCGACGCCGAATTCCGGCTCAAGCAGATGCAGGAAATCCTGTTCCAGCGACTTGCGGCGCGCAGCATCGACGTGCGCTGCGCCGAGGCCGCCGATCCTGAGATCAATCTTGCCGCGGCGCGTCAAAAGGTCACGCTGCGCCAGGGCATCGACCAGACGCTCGCGAAGAAGATCGTCAAGCTGCTCAAGGACGCTGGCCTGAAGGTGCAGGCGCAGATCCAGGGCGACCAGCTGCGCGTCAGCGGCAAGAAGCGCGACGACCTGCAGGTCGCGATCGCGTTTCTGCGCAAGAGCGAGATCGAGATGCCGCTGCAGTTCGACAATTTCCGCGACTGAGGCCGCCATGCTCGAGGTGACGCCGCAGATCCGCATTCCCGACGATGAGCTCAGCGAGAGCTTCGTGCGCTCGTCCGGCCCGGGCGGGCAGAACGTGAACAAGGTGGCCAGCGCGGTCGAGCTGCGTTTCGACGTCGCGCGGTCGCCGTCGCTGCCCGAGACGGTGCGTCAGCGCCTGCTCGCGCGCCGCGACCGCCGGCTCACCGACGACGGCGTGCTCGTGATCGCGGCGAACCGCTTCCGCGACCAGGGCCGCAACCGCGAGGATGCGCGCGCACGTCTCGCCGAAATCGTGCGTGCCGCGACCATCGTGCCGAAGAAGCGCATCGCGACGAAGCCGACCAAGGGTTCGCAGGAACGCCGGCTGCAGGAAAAGAAGACGCGTTCGGCGCACAAGCGCGAGCGCTCCAAGAGCTGGAAGGACGAGTGAGCGACCACGGCCTGCCTTACACCGGTACGCTGCCGCCGCAGATGCCGCAGTCGCCGCAGTCGCCGGTGCGCCGCTTCTTCGGCTGGCTGCTGCGGACCTGCGGCTGGAAACTCGTCGGCCAGTTTCCGGATCTGCCCAAGCTCGTGTTCGTCGCCGCGCCGCATTCGTCGTGGTGGGACGGCGTCTGGGGCCTGATGTTCAAGGTCGCCGTCGGTCTGGACGCGTCGTTCATGGCGAAGAAGGAACTGTTCCGCGGGCCGCTCGGCTGGCTGCTGCGCCGGCTCGGCGGGATTCCGATCGAACGCAGCGCCGCGCATGGCGTCGTCGAGCAGATGGTCGCGCGGTTCGAAGGCAGCGACCGGATCTGGCTCGGCATTGCCGCCGAAGGCACGCGCAAGGCCGTGACGAAGTGGAAATCGGGATTCTGGCAGATCGCGCGCGCGGCCGGAGTGCCGGTGATGACGATCTATTTCCACTATCCCGAAAAAACCATCGGCATCGGTCCGGTGTTCGAACTCACCGACGATCGCGATGCCGACATCGCGCGCATCCGCGAGTTCTACCGACCGTGGCAGGGCAAGAACCGCGGCGCGTTCTGAAACCGGATCGAGGCGGACTCGGCCGCGGGCAACGAAACCGTCGCCGCGCTGTCGTCTGACTGTCATCGCGCCCGCGGAGACTCGCCCGCATGGCTACCGTGCTGCTGCTCGCTCTGCTCTGCCTGACCGTCGCGGGTTTCACCTGCGCGGCGGCCTGGAGTCATCCGCAGGCCGATCACGCGCGTCGCTGGGATGCGGCCTTCGCGCTGGTCATCGGCGCATCGGGCGCGGAACTCGTACTGCTCGGTTCGCCGCTCGGCCTGTTGTTTCCCTGGGCCGCGGCGCTGGGTCTGATCTTCCCGATGCTGGCCGGACCGTTCTGGTGGCGCAGCCGCCACGGACGCCAGCACTGGTCGTGGCGCCGCTGGGTGCTCCAGCTCGTTCCCGGCGCCGCATTGCTCGTGTCGACCGTCGCCACCGTTGCCGATCGGCAGGACGCGTTCTGGAGCGCCGGTTCGCTGCCGTCGGCCGGGCTCGTCATCGTCGCGGCGCTCGCCAACCTCGCCGCCGGCGCCGTCCGCCGGCCTCGCACAGCGCGCGCCGCGCGTCCTCTTTCGATCGGCTGACCGCTGTTTCGCTGCGCCGATCCGGCGCAGCCGCTCCCTCGCCGCTGTTCGCTTTGCGCCCGCGACTGCGTTGGACAACGCGGACGCAACCTCGCAGCGTCCGCCCGAGGGAGTTCCACTATGCGCATTTGTACATTACCGCGTCTCGCCGCGGTCGTGCTCGCCGGCGCCGCCCTGCCCCTGTCCGCGGCGACATTCAACGTGACGCTCGACGGTTCGGCGAGTGACGACGATCTCACCGACAACGCCTGCGACACCGGCAGCGGCGGCTGCACGCTGCACGCCGCGCTGCAGCAGGCCAATGCGACGGCCGGCTTCGACCGCATCACACTGGGCCGCGCGAAAGTCACGCTCGCGCAGAGCCTGCCGGCGGCGACCGAGCGCGTCGTCATCGACGGCACCTTCGGTGGAGGCCGCGCCGAGATCGACGGCAACGGAACGAACAGCTGCTTCAATCTTTCGTCGCCGGGCGGCGGCGGCCAGTCGCCGAATCCGCTGGTGCCGCAGGCCAACAACTCGCGCGTCGAGAACTTCGTCATTCACAACTGCGTCAGCGACGGCATCTCGATCGACGGCCACGGCTACGTGGTGTTCAACAACGTCATCGGCCTCAATCCCGCAGGCACCGCATCGCCGAACGGCGGCGACGGCGTGTCGATCTCGGCCGACATCACCGACGGCGACATTCCCGATCTTTCCGGCATTCCGCTGCCGGGCGAACTGGCCGACCTGCCCGCGATTCTCGCGTTTGTCGCGGGCGCGGCGCCGGCGCTCGCGCCGAACGGCATCGTCACGAACGTGATCTCCGGCAACGACGGCGACGGCATCGAGATCTTCGGCCAGTACACGGCGACGAACGTCGTGTTCGACAACATCATCGGGCTCAATGCGGCCGGCACGGCCGCGATTCCGAACGGTCAGGACAGCGCGAGCCACGGCGTGCTGATCAACTCGTCGGCCTATCTGAATTTCATCGGCATCGACAACCGCATCGCCGGCAACAACGCGTCGCCGCTGTCCGACGGCATTCACATTTCCACCGGCAAGGTGCCGTTCCCGAATTTCGTCGCCGGCAATTTCGTCGGCTTCAGTCCGCTCAACCCGATCACGGACCTCGGCAATTCGCTCTGCGGCATCCGCGTGTCGGATGCGCGCATCACGACGGCGGGCGACCCGGTGCCCAACCCGGTGCAGCTCAGCGCGGTGATCGGACCGGGCAACATCGTCGGCCACAACCGCGGCGGATCGGGCATCGCGTTCGACGATCCGAACAACAACTGGGGCGGCATCGCGATCACCGGCGGCAATTCGGACCACGTGCGCATCTGGGCCAACATCGTCGGCCTGTCGACGCCCGACGGC
>NZ_DATIGT010000264.1:0-31319 GCF_035481375.1 Tahibacter sp. | reverse complement strand
GCCGCCGGCCGCGGCTCCGGCTCCGCCGGCAGCGCGGGTTCCGGTCGAAGCGCCGCCAACGGCAGTTGCGGTACCGACTGGCGGCGGCACGCTGCTGCATGTGGCGAGCGGACAGCGCTTCGCGTTGGATGCCGCGCGCGAGGAATACCTGATCGGTCGGGTCGATCCGGTCACCGGGATCACGCCGGAGATCAATCTGGGGCCGCTCGATACTGCGCGGAGCCTGAGCCGGCGCCACGCCAAGCTGCTGCGCCAGGGTGGCGCGCTGTTCCTGCGCGAGGAGGTCGGCACCGCCAACGGTACATTCGTCAACGGCCAACGTATCGCGACCGGTGCGGCCGTTGCGATCAAGCCCGGCGACCGACTGCGTTTCGGCACTATCGACATAGAATTGGTCGCGTCCTGAGGCGCGTACGGAGAACGTCATGAGCAACGATCGGATCGCGGCACTGGAAGCCATCGATGTCAGCGCCGTCGATGCGCTCAAAGCGCTGAAGGCCGAGCAGGACGTCCTTACCGAGCGGCTGCAGCAGCTCGAGGAAAAGCGCAGTGCCGTTGCCGAGCCGGTCTACCTGCGCGTTCGCGGCGATTACGAGACGCGCAACCGCGAACTCGAGCAGAAGGCCGCGCCGCTCAAACAGCAGGCGCGCGTGCAGTACCACGAGTTGAGCGCGCTGCTCGATCGCTATACCGGCGATCATGAGTCGATCACGCTCGATCGGCAGGAAATCGAGCTGCGGCATCAGCTCGGCGAATTCGACGATGCCGAGTTCAAGCGTCGCATCGCCGATCTCGAAACCGAGCTTGCCGCGCGCGCGGATGCGCTCAAGCGTGCACAGGATCTGAAAGCGAGCTTTCTCGAAGCATTTCATTCCGAAGCCGAGCTGCAGCTCGGCGCGCCCGCAGCGCCGGTGGCAGTGCCTCCGGCAACCGTGCCGCCGCCGGTTGCGGCGAGCGCCCCTACCGTACCCGGCGGATTCCGCACGCTGGAAACCGAGCCGGTCAGCGATCAGACCCAGGTCTTTTCGGCGCTGCCGCCGTTGCCGCCGTCACCGCCGCCGACCGCTTCCGCGCCGCCTCCGGCACCAACCTCCGGCGCGGCTCCCGCGAAGCCGGCCCGGCCGCCGAGCGAAACGCAGATGATGCCGGTACTCGATATTCCGCTGCCGACGCGCAACAGCGCGGCGCCCGCGGCCGCGTCGGGTGCGACGGTCGTCGTACGCGCGGCGCGCCTCGTGCCGCAGAACCCTGAAGCGGGAAAGAACAGCATCGTGTTGAACCTCAACGCGGTCAGCATCGGTGCCGACGCCGGCAACGACGTGCGCGTCGGCGGGCCCGGCGTCGATGCGAAGCATGCGCAGCTCACGGTCAGCATGGCGGGTTACACCGTCGTCGATCTGGGATCGCCGCATGGCACGCGCGTCAATGCCGAAAAGATCCGCGAGCGGTTGCTGCGCGACCAGGACGTCATCCAGATCGGCGCGGCACGCTGGGTATTTCGCGAGGGCTGAGGCATGGCCATCGAGCTCGCCTGCGGGCAGCAGGGACAGGTCCATATCGTTGCGCTGGGCGGTCGTCTGGACGCCGATGGCGCGGTCGACCTCGAGCTCGGCCTGCAGGAGCTCGAAGCTCAGGGCGGCCAGCATTTCGTCATCGATGCGGCTGGGCTGATCTACGCATCGAGCGCCGGACTGAAGTCGCTCGCCGCGTTTGCTTCGCGCGTGGCGCGAGCGAAAGGCTCGGTTCGTCTTGGCGGCATTCCGCCGGCTCTGCAGGCGGTCTTCAAACAGGGCTTGCCGCAGCAGATTCCGACTTATCCGAATCGCGCGGCGGCGTTGGTCGCACATCCGGCCATCGGTCTCGATCCTGCGCTCGTGCAGGTGGCAACACGGTTGATCGGGGCTGACGTCATCGTTCCTTCGGGCGGTGAGGCCACGGCGCTTGGCGAGGAAGCCGCGCGCCTGCTCGATGCCAAACCGCCGCCGGGTCAACCGGAGGTGCCGAAACCGCCGCGCGCCCCGACGCCGCTGCCGCCGTCGCGCGAGCCTGAACGCGACGCCGAACCCGATCCGGGTGCCGACGAAGGTCTCGGCGGTAAGCTGCGTCGCCTGCTGGGGCCGAAATAGCACGCGCGGCGTGCGTATCCGATCCCGATCTTTCGTTTCTCAAGGAGTCGAGCAATGACGATAGCGCTGTGGTGCATCCTGGTCGCGGCGCTGCTGCCGTTCGCGTATACGATCATCGCGAAAGTGGGTCATGAGGCCGGAGTTCGACGCCTCAACCGACAGCCGCGTGTGTATCAGGCCGAGCTGACCGGCTACAGGGCGCGCGCGCATTGGGCGCATCTGAACGGCATCGAGGCGTTTCCGCCGTTTGCCGCGGCGGTGCTCGTCGCGCAGTTCGTACGGGCGCCGCAGGGTCTGATCGACCTGTTCGCGGTCGCATTCATCGTGCTGCGGCTCGTCTACGGCGCGTTCTACCTCACCGACAAGCCGCCGCTGCGCAGCATCACCTGGTTTCTGGGTCTGGCGTGCGTGATTGGCTTGTTCGTCGTTGCGGCGATAGCCTGATCGCAAAAGAAAAAGACCGGATGACTTGCGTCATCCGGTCCAAAGCGGCGCTACGACTACGGGGAGGGGGAGGGTCGTCGTAGCGCGGCTTGATGCTCTTGCTTGAAGTCTTACTTGGCGACCGCGGCGGTGGCCTTCTTGAACGAATCCACGTTGCTCTTGATGGTTTCGTTCGTCACGGCGAAGTTGGTCTTGGCCAGTTCGCCGAGCGCTTCGCTGGTCTTGACGGTGATGCCGAACACTTCCTGGCTGGTCGCGTAGGCCTTTTCAGCCGATTCCTTGGCCAGGGTGACGCCCTTCGGCCAGATGGCCTTGAGGCCGTCGAAATCGCGGACTTCGAGCGCTTCGGTGACGAACGCGGCGGTCGCGTTGGCGCGGTTCTCGAAAGCCTTCAGCTGCAGGTCGGCGATCTTTTCGAAGTTCTGCAGAGCCAGGCCCTGCACCTTGAACGCGGCTTCGGCAAAGCTCTTGCTGAAAGCCAGCACCTGGTTGTTGTACTGCTCGATCATTGGCTTGCCCTCGTCAGGCGTTTGGGGGGATGACGGGGCGCACTCTAACCGGGTTTTTGTTGCGGCGCAACAGAAATCTTCAAACTTTCGCGTTCAGTAGGCGTAAAAATTAAAGACCTAACTGATATTGAAGGATTTATTTCGATTTCAAGAAGTTTCCGCGTCGCGTCAATTTGGGGTCAGTCCAGCCGAAAGAGCGGTTCGGAAATCGCGCGGCGCTTTCTCGCCGAGCCAGATCGACAGCAGAACCGTGTTGAACTCGACGCCCGGCATCTGGCCCGCCGGCTTGTCGTCGATGAAGACCCGCATGCCTGCGTCCGGGATGTAGTCGAACAGGATCACCTGGCCGTGCCGCGCCGGGCCGAACATTTCGACGAAGCGCTCGACGCCGGACTTGATGCGTCCGAGCCGGTCGGCTCCGGCGGCTTCGGTGAATGCCTTGCGCCAATAGTCTTCGACGCGGGTTTCCTCAAGTTCGGGAATCTGCCAGACGACGATGATGCGGTACGGACTGAGGCCCGATTGCAATTGCTCGAGGCTTCGTACCGAGTTCGGCAGATAGAGCGCGGCGGCATAGAACGGAACGAAGTTGCGGTCCAGTACGGCGGCGCCGGAAAGACGCAGGTTGTTGCCGACGCCCGGCACGTTCATGCGGTCGGCGAACTCGTGGCCGGCTACGGTCACGGCGCCGGCAGTGGACGCAAACAACGACAGCAGCAGAAGTGCGAAACCACGCAAGGTACGCATGCGGCACCGTCCCCTCGGATCAGGGGCGAATCTTAGCCCTTCACACGGCGCTAGGGGCCGGTATAGCTGCAGCCGGAGGTGCAGGTTTCGTGAACCACGACGCGGCTCAGCAACGGCAGTGCCGGTTTGAGCTTCGCCCAGATCCACACCGCGAGGACTTCGCTGGTCGGGTTCTCGAGTCCGTCGATCTCGTTGAGACAGCGATGATCGAGTGCCTCGAAGACCGGCGCGAACGCCTGCTTGATGTCGGCGAAGTCCATGACCCAGCCGAACCTCGGGTCGATCGGCCCCGATACGTGAATGTCGATGCGGAAAGAGTGCCCGTGGAGGCGGGAACACTTGTGGCCCGCCGGAACTGCAGGCAGGCGATGCGCAGCCTCGATCTGAAATGTCTTGAACAGATCCATGGGGGCGCTGCTGCCGGGACTCGCCAGCGGACGAATCCAGAAGAATAAAGTGGTGGCTAGAGGCGGGATCGAACCGCCGACCTCAGCATTATGAGTGCCGCGCTCTGACCGGCTGAGCTACCTAGCCACTGGGGCGAACGTGCCCGAAAGGGCGTGGATTGTATCCCTGGTTTCACAGGTGTCAAGCCGGATATGGCCGCGCTGCCTTGCTGGCGTCGCGCGGCCTGTGGAAGAATCGGTCCCAGCACGTATTTTCTGGAGTCGACCGGTGATCGATCCCGATGGCTACAGGCCCAATGTGGGCATAGTCCTTTTGCGGGACGACGGTCGATTGTTCTGGGCGCGCCGCATCAATCGCGACGGCTGGCAGTTTCCGCAGGGGGGCATGCGCAGCGACGAAACGCCGCTTGAGGCGATGTATCGCGAGCTCGAAGAGGAAACCGGACTGTTTCCCGAGCACGTCGAAGTGCTTGCGGTCACGCCGGGCTGGCTGCGTTACCGTCTTCCGCGACGCTACCTGCGCCGCAACGAGCGGCCCGTCTGCATCGGTCAGAAACAGGTCTGGTTCCTGCTTCGATTCCTCGGCGAGGAGCGTCATCTGCGGCTCGATGCGAACGAGAAGCCCGAGTTCGATCTTTGGCGATGGGTCGATTTCTGGTATCCGGCGCAGAACGTCGTCACGTTCAAGCGTCAGGTCTATGAGCGTGCGCTGCGGCAGTTCGCGCCGGCGGTCGAGCGCGCCTGCCGCGTCCGGCTCGAGCAACCCGCCATCGAACAGGCGTTGCGCGCCAAGCTGCAGGTACTCGCCGAAGTCGGCTGACGGACACGTTCAGGTTTCGTCGCCAAAACGGAAGCTTGTTGACACTCATTCTCATTTGCAGTCCAATGCATCGCACTGGAGAACTGCATGTACGTTTGTGTCTGCAACGGCGTTACCGACAAAGCCATTCGCGCGGCAGCTGCCGACGGTGTTTCGTCGCTGGCGGAGTTGACCATGCGTACGGGTTGCGCCGGCACCTGCGGTGCCTGCGCCGATTTTGCCGAACAGGTGTTGCACGAGGCGCTCCCGCGCAACGCCCGCCTGTTCGAGCTTCCGGTACTTGCAGCCGCCTGACCGGGCTCTCCGCACCCAATGCATTTTTCGCTGCCGCGCTCGGCAGCTTCCGTCGCCGCGTCGGTAGCGACATTGCATCCAATTCGCATTTCTTCGTGCCGCCGGTGCGAGCGCTATAGTCGGTGCCGATTTCCGCTGGAGAACGGCCATGAAGGGCGACGCCAAGATCATCGAGCACCTGAACAAGGCGCTCTATAACGAACTCACCGCGATCAACCAGTATTTCCTGCACGCCCGCATGTTCAAGAACTGGGGCTTCAAGGTGCTCGCCGAGCACGAATACAAGGAATCGATCGACGAGATGAAGCACGCGGATAAGCTCATCGAGCGCATCCTGTTTCTCGAAGGGCTGCCGAATCTGCAGAACCTCGGCAAGATTCTCGTCGGCGAGACGCCGCGCGAATGTCTCGAATGCGATCTGAAACTCGAATATGCCGCCGTGCCGGATCTGCGCGCTGCGATTGCCGATGCGGAAAAAGCTGGCGACTACGTCAGCCGGGAATTGTTCGAACACATCCTCGAGTCGGAGGAAGAGCACATCGATTGGCTCGAGACGCAGCTGGGGCTGATTCAGCAGCTCGGCGAGCAGAGCTATCTGCAAAAGCAGATCGGCAGCTGAAGCAATCAACGAAGCGGGCGCAATGCCCGCTTCGACATTTCAGGCGCCGCTGCGCGCCAGCAGGCTGCGCAGCTCTGCCGAAACGCGGCCGTATTCCCTCGTGAGGTCCCGCACCAACGTGCCGGGGTCAGACAATGTGCCGCTGCGAGCGCCGTGTTCGATGCGCTTGGCAATCTCGGCGAGCGTCATCGCACCGAGATTGGCGCTGGTGGACTTCAGTGAATGCGACGGAGCGATCAGGCCGTTGGCATCGTTGCGTCCGGCGGCTGCTTCGAGCAGCGCGAGATTCTTCGGCGTGTCTTCGAGATAGACGCCGACGAGTTCGGTGAATTCCTCGCCCATGACGTCGAGGAGATCGCGCACGATCTCCTGATCGAGCGCAGCGCCATCGCGCGTCGCGAGCGGACTCGGCGTCGCAATCCCTTCGCCGAGCGCGACCCCCGATCCGGTCGCCGGTTTGAGCGGAGCGCTCGCAACGGCGTGCACGCCCGGCTGCGCGAAGACCCGTGCCGGGATGCTGGGGGTTGCTGCTTCCGGAGCGGCGGCACGGCTCTGGGCCTGCTTCGGCAGCCATTTGCGCAGCGTCGTTTCGAGCAGGCCGCGATTCATCGGCTTGGACAGGTACTCGTCCATGCCCGCACCAAGGCATTTTTCGCGGTCGCCGGCCATGGCATTGGCGGTCATCGCGATGATCGGCATGCGCGGCAGCCGGGCCTCGGCTTCGCGCGTGCGCCGAACGCGTGTTGCCGTATAGCCGTCCATGACCGGCATCTGGCAGTCCATGAGCACCAGATCGAAGTGGCCGGCATCGAGCTTCTCGAGCGCCTCCTTGCCGTTTTCGGCGAGTTCGAGGCTGAGCCCGAGCAGCGTCAGGATGCGCTGTGCCACCTGCCGGTTCACGGGGTTGTCTTCGACCAGCAAAACGTGACCGCGCAGCGGTGCCGTCGCGGAATCCGGTGCGCCGAGCTGCACGCCCGGTTCCAGCGTATCGACGGGCGGCGCCGCGACGGCTTCTTCTTTCGGCGCACTCTGTTGAACGCCGAGCAATCCGTTCAACGCGCCGCGCAGCTCCGCATCCGAATAGCCCGCGGCAACCACGGCTGAGCGTCCGTCCTGGCGCAGTTCCGCAGGAACGTCGTCGCCGCTCGCGACGAATGCGAACCGCACGCGTTCGAGCGTCGGTTCCCGCAATACATTGCGCAGCAGCGCTGCCGGGTTGCCGCGCATGCTGCCGAGATCGACGATGAGCAGATCGACCGCCCAGCCTTCGCCCATCTGCGCGGCGCTGCGCAGTTTCGCGAGCGCCTCGGCGGCGACGTTGGTCGTCGTGAATTGCACGCCCCAGGTCGTCAGATAGCTCGACAGACGTCGCTGAGTCCCGGCCTCATCGACGACGACGAGCGCACGGGCGCCGCTGAGGTCGGTGCGCGCGCCGGGTCCGTCGCCGAGCGCCTTGAGGAAGGGTACGCTGAACCAGAATGTGGAGCCGCGGCCGAGTTCGGACTTGACGCCGATCTTGCCGCCCATGAGATCGATGATCCGTTTGCAGATGACGAGACCCAGGCCGGTGCCGCCATGGATGCGCGTCGTCGATGCGTCGGCCTGCGAGAACGGCTGGAACAGCTTGTCGGCGACCTCGGGGGCGATACCGACGCCCGTGTCCTGAACCTGGAACATCACCTCGTTGTGGCTGCGCGTTTCGCCGCGGCGCGTAACGCGGATCGACACGCTGCCGCGCTCGGTGAACTTGATCGCGTTGCTGACGAGATTCGTCAGTACCTGCCGCAGCCGCACGGGATCGCCGCGGACTGCAAGGCGCACGGCCGGATCGATCGCCACCGAGAAAGCGAGGCCCTTGCTTTCGGCCGCCTTCTCCATGAGTCGCTTCACCGCGTCGAGCACCTCGCGCAGATTGATGCCGACGGCTTCGAGCTCGAGCTTGTTCGCCTCGATCTTCGAATAGTCGAGGATGTCGTCGACGATGCGCAGCAGCTCGCGCGCCGAGCGGTACGCGGTCATCAGATAGTCGCGCTGGTCCGGCGCGAGCCTGGTCGACAGGACGATGTCGAGCAGCGGGATCACGCCGTTGAGCGGCGTGCGGATCTCGTGGCTCATCGTCGCGAGGAATTCGCTCTTGGCCATCATCGCGGCCTCGGCGTCCTGCTTGGCCTTCATGAGGTCCTGCTGCACCTGGCGCAGTTCGTCGACCTCGGCCTGCAACGTCGGCGCGGCGGCCGCGGCCGGCTGCGGCGATGCCCGGCGCGCCATGGCCACGTGCTCCGGCGTCGTTTGCGATGCATCGCCGTCGTTGCCGCCGTGGCCGGCCAGGAACAGCAGGACGCCGCCGAGCAGCAGCAGCGGAGCCATCCAGAAGTTGTGCGGCGGCGGTACGACGATCAGGACGACCAGGCTTGCGCTGATCACGACCGCGAGGCCGCCCCAGCGCATCGCTCCGGCGAGTCGTTTCCAATCCCCCATGCTCGTCCCTCGTCAGCGCCGATCGCGACGCTTCCGCGCCCGTCGGCGTACTTCCCCCCGCCGTCCGGCGGCCCTAACCCGCAGCGGCGCGGAAATCGTAGTCGAGATTCTGCGCCTCGTGCTGCACGAAATTACCCTGGATGAAATCGACGCCGATCGTCCACAGCGTCGCCGCGCTCTGGGCGTCCTCGATGCGCGGCGCGATCACGCGGCGGCCGTGGTCGTGCGCGTCGCGTACGAGTCGGCGCAGATCGTCGCGCATGCGTGGACTACGGTCGGCGACGCAGTCCGGTGCGATCTTGATGAAGTCGATGGGCAGGTGCTGGATCGCCGCTTCGGCGGCCTCGCCCGGCGTCGCGCCGGAAAGGCAGAGCCCGACGCCGATCTGATGCACGGCTGCAGCGAAACCGAAGATCAGATCGCGATCCGCGGCTTCTTCCGGTAGCTTGAGTTCGAGCACGAGACGGTTGCCGGCGATACGGCGCGTTTCGAGTTGTTGCCGCAGCCAGCCGGCACGTGCCGGGTCGCGCGCGGCGTACATCGACTGGCTCGCGAACAGCCGCACCGGGCGTCCCTGTCGCGCACGGTCGGACAGGACCATGAGGCAGCGGCCGAGTACCCAACGGTCGATATCGTCGATGAGTCCCGCCTGTTCCGCCGCGGGCACGATGTGGCTCGCTGTCAGCACCTTGCCGTCGTCGCCATGCAGGCGCAGGAGCGCCTGGAACTGTTCGTCGGCGTCGCCTTCATCATCGCTCGACAGCGCGGCGATCGGCTGGAATACGAGGTGGAACGCATCGCTGCGCAGCGCCGCACGCAGGTTCTCGATCAGAGCCTGGTCGCCGCTGGCCTTGAGGCCGAACACGCCGACTGCGTCGCGGTCGTTGCGTCGCGTGTCGCTCATCGCGCGCTCCGCAGCCGTGAGCATGCTTCCGGCGTCGCCGAGGTTGGCCGAGAACGGGCAGATGCCTATGCGCAGCGCGACGCTGTAGTGCTGCCCATCGACATCGAAACGTTCGCGGGAGACGCGGTCGACCAGGCCGCGGCTGCCGGTTGCGAGATCGTTCGCGCCGCGTTCCGGGCTCAGCACGATGAAGCTCGTGTCGCCGAACCGCGTGACGAGTTCGCTCGCGTCGAGATGCGCCGCGAGAAACGCCCCGATCTGGCCGAGCAGCTTGTCGAAGCCGATGAGCCCGACTTGCTCGCGCAGGTTCGTCGCGTCGTCGAGGTCGACGTACAGCAGGCCGCCGCGCTCGGCGATGGCGTCCTCGGCGGCGAGCTTCGCGTTGATGCGGTCGAGCACATGCGCGCGTTCGTACATGCCGGTGACGGGATCGCGCGGATTCTGGTTCTGCGCGCGGCGCCGGATATGGCGTGCGCGCCGCAGGCGGTTCGTGACGGCAGAGATCAGGTGCTTGGGCCGGATCGGCTTGGACAGGAAATCGTCGCCGCCGGCACTGAGTGCCTCGAAGTGCTTTTCGGTGTCGCTCTCGCCCGACAGGAACACGATCGGCGTCGAGACGAACGCTTCGCGCTCGCGGATGATCGCGGTCAGCTCGGTTCCCGAGCAGCCCGGCATGTAGAGATCCATGAGGATCAGGTCGGGATTGAACGCGTCGATGTCGTTGAGCACCGCGAGCGGATCGGAGACCACCATGGTCTGCATGCCGGCCTTGCGCAGGATCGACTCGGCGAACATGGCCTGCGTGCGGTCGTCCTCGACGATCATGATGCGATACGGGTCGGTCTGATCGGTCTCGGTCAGCTCGGCGATGCGTGCCATCACGTCGCCGGTCTGCGTCGGCAGCGGGATGAACGCGTCGGCGCCGGCGCGCATCGCGCGCAGGCGGACTTCGAGATCGCCGTGCTCGGACAGCGCGAGCATCGCGACGCGATGGCTCGCGCGGCCGCGCGCCGACTTCAGGGCATCGCCGAGACGGTCGAGCTCGCCGAAGAAGTGCGCGTCGACGACGACGAGATGCGGCGGAAACGTGCCGATCATCTCGACGACTTCGTCGACGTGGTCGAGCAGCGACAGCTCGTAGCCCGACAGTTCGAGCTTCTGGTCGATCTCGCAGGCGAGCGGGCTGCCGTCGGTCAGGTGATACACCTTGCGCGCGCTCGCGGCCGGTCCCGCACGCGATGCAGGGGCCGGTTCGGCGGCTGCACGTTCGACCGGCGCGGGGGCGGGCGATACATCCGGCGCACTCGGCGCCGGAACATCGACGGCGGTCGCGCTCGACGGCGGATGCAGCGGCACGACGTTCGCCGATGGCACCACGGGCGCGGGCGTCGCGACGACCGGGGGAAAGCGCTTCCAGTATTCCGCTGGCGGCACGAGCTGCAGCGCAAAACCATTTTCGCTGCGATCGAGGTCGGCCGGCGCGACTTCGAGGCGCCCGTCGGCAGCCGGCGCGGCGACGCGCTCGCTCGCGATCTCGCGGAGTTCGTCGAACAGCTCGGCGACCGTGGCCGAGGTAGCTGCGTCGGGCAGGCTGACTTGCTCGATGCTGAGGGCGAGCGCCGACTCGATCGCGAACAGCTTCTCGGCGAGATCGAGCAGACCGTAGCGGCCGCTCGCACCGGCGAGCGTCTGCACTTCGCGGAAGATCAGACTCAGGCTGTTGATGTCCCAACCGTCCCTCGCCTGGCGCAGCCCTCGGCGGGTCAGCGTCTCCAGGCGCTTGGGCAGATGTCGCAGGAATGCCTGTCGCAGTTCCGCGCTCTGCTGGGAGTCGTCCTGCTTATGCATTCGCGAGACCCGAAATCGTCCAGTCGCCGCAATATAGCACGCGTTCCGAGAGGTCCGGACCGGCGTTTCCGGCGCGTCGCGGCAGGATACGCTGGAACATGTATACGCGCGCCGGCTTCGCGCGGTACAGGCCGTCAGCCCTTGAACGGTTGAACGACGACGAGGATCACGATGCCGATCAGCAGCAGTGCGGGCAGCTCGTTGAAGATGCGCAGCCAGCGCGGCGAACGCGTGCAGCGGTCCTCCGCGAATTCGCGCGTGAGCCTGCCGAGATAGCCGTGATAGCTGTAGAGCAGGAACACGAGCACGAGCTTCACGTGCAGCCACGGATTGGCCTTGAGGTAGCCGGGCACGTGGATCATCCACCAGGCCAGCGTCGCGGCACCGAAGATGAAGGTCAGTCCGCCGCCGATGCGCGTCATGACCAGCAACCGCCGCTCCATGACCTTCAGGCGTTCGCGCACGACGGGCTCGGTCGCTTCGGCGTGGTAGACGAACAGGCGCGGCAGGTAGAACAGCCCGGCGAACCACATGACGACCGAGACGATGTGAAAGGCCTTGAACCAGAGCATGAGCGGATGCGCTGCGGCTGCGGGGCGCGCAGTATACCGAGGCGGTCGCTCGGCTTGACCGCGCTGGGGTGGGGGGCTATAAGGCCCGGCACCCTGACGTTCCCATGCAGAGTCCGCTTTCCGCCGCAGGAGGGCGTACCGGCGCTTTCCCTATGTCACGCAGTCCCTCGCCGCGCTTCATCGTCCAGCAGCACGACCCGGCCGCGGCGCGGCGGCGTCTGCTGTTCGTCGTCGTCGCATGGCTGGCAACGCTGGCATTCGCGGCGCTGGCCGGCTGGTTCCTCGCGCGCTCGCCGGTCATCGGTCCGGATCCGGCCGAACATGTCCGGCTGCAGGACGAGAACGAAACGCTGAAGCAGCGCGTGGCCGTGCTCGAACGCGCCGACCAGGTCGACCGCGTCGCGAGTTCCGATCTGCAGCAGACGCTGCGCGAGCGCGAAGAGGAAATCGCGGGCCTGCGCACCGACCTCGGCTTCTACGCCAGACTCGTCGGCGGCGGCGCACGCCGCGAAGGTCTGGCGGTGCATTCGGTCCACGTCGAGCCGGTCAGGGATTCGAGCGCATGGAACGTCGTCGTCACGTTGACGCAGAACATGAAACGGTCGCAGTCGAGCGAAGGGCGGCTGCAGATCGCGATAGAAGGTGTTGCGAACGGCCAGCTCAAGACGCTGGCCTGGACCGACCTCGGCGCCGGCAACGCGGCCGGGCTGCCGTTTTCGTTCAAGTATTTTCAGCGCGTTCCGGGCACGGTGATGCTGCCCGAGGGCTTTACGCCGAATCGCATCAAGGTGGTTGCCGAGGCGACGGGGGGCGGTGGCCGGGTCGAACAAGGATTTGGCTGGAGCGAAGCTCAGGCAGCCGAGGAGAGCAGCAATGTTCAGCAGTAAGAAAGGCAACGGCAAGTCCACCTACAGCGCCACCACATTGATCGCCAAGGGCACGACGATTCGCGGCGACCTGACTTTCAGCGGCGCGATCTATCTCGAAGGCCGCATCGAGGGCACGCTGCGCGCCGACGGCACCGACGCGTGCCTGACGCTCAGCGATCAGGGTTCCGTCGTCGGCGAGATCCATGCGCCGCGCGTCGTGCTCAACGGCGAGGTCAAGGGCGACGTCCATGCGGCCGAGCGGCTGGAACTCGCCGAAGCCGCGCGCATCGAGGGCAACATCTACTACAAGGTGCTGGAGATGGCCGCGGGTGCCCAGATCAACGGCAAGATGGTCCATCAGAACGAAGCGCCGAAGCGGCTGCCCGCGCCGGACGCCGAAGCTGCCGCCGCCGGCGCCGAGCCGGCTTGATTCGCCGGGCACGCGCCCTGATCTAGCTCCCGCATTGTCCACCCACGAAGCCGACATGAGCGACACGCCGAGTTACCAGACCGCCCTCGACCAGCCGCTGGTCTTCAGCGACGCAGCCGCGCACAAGGTGCGCGAGTTGATTTCGGAGGAAGGCAATCCGGACCTGAAGCTGCGCGTCGCGATCAGCGGCGGCGGCTGTTCCGGGTTCCAGTATGGCTTCAGCTTCGACGAGGAACGCGCCGAGGACGACGTCGCGATCGAGAACGGCGGCGTCACGCTCGTCGTCGATCCGCTGTCGCTGCAGTACCTCATGGGTGCGGAGATCGACTACACCGAGTCGCTGACCGGCGCGCAGTTCGTCATCCGCAATCCCAATGCGAAGACGACCTGCGGCTGCGGTTCGTCATTCACCGTCTGACTGCCGCGTGACTGCGAGCCTGCGCAGCCGTGCCAACGTGTTCGCGGCGCTCGCGCTCGAACGCGCGGCCGAGCGTCGCGACGATGATGCCTGGCTGACCGCCTGCCGCGCCGGTGCCGGCGCCCGATACATCGCGTTGAATCCGGACGGCCGCGGCCTTGCGCGCGCCGACCGCGGCGGCCTTCGTCATCTCGGCGAAGCCGAGCGTCTCGCGCACTGGCCCGACGATCCGGTCGTGTTCCTCGGCGCGACCGGCGAGGCCAACTATTTCGCGATTGCCGCGGCTCAGCCGCGCGGCAACGAGGTCTCCGCCGCGCTCGACGCCCGCTGGATCGATCTGCGCGCGGCCGGCCTCGGACTGCCCGCGTTCGATGCGGGTCTGTTCGCCTACGCGCGCGCGCTGCTGTTCTGGCAGACGCGCGTGCGCTTCTGCGGCGCCTGCGGCCATTCGACGACACTGGTGTCGGCCGGTCACAAGGCGCTCTGCACCAACACCGACTGCGGCATCGAGCATTTTCCGCGTACCGATCCGGCAATCATCGTCATCGTCGGCTGGCGGGATGCCTGCCTGCTCGGGCGTCAGCCCGGCTGGCCCGAAGGGCGCTGGTCAACGCTGGCCGGCTTCGTCGAACCCGGCGAATCGCTCGAGGACGCCGTGCGGCGGGAAGTGTTCGAGGAAGCCGGCGTCGTGGTCGAGGAAAGCGACTACCACTCGTCGCAGCCCTGGCCGTTCCCGGCCTCGCTGATGCTCGGCTTCGTCGCCCGCGCGAGCGATCCGGCGATACGCGTCGGTGCGGAACTCGCCGAGGCGCGCTGGTTCGAGGTCGACGACATCGTGCGCGGGCTCGCCGACCGCACGCTGGTGCTGCCGCCGCCGCTGTCGGTGTCGCACCGTCTGATCGAGCACTGGCTGCGCGAGACCGGCGGCCTCGAACTCTCGGCGCTGATGCACGACGAGCCCTGGCTCAAACCGAAGGCCGACTGAGAGGCCACGCGTCGCACTAGCCGGCTACAATCGGGCCAACCTCCCGAACGCTTGAACCATGGCCATCCACCTGCTCGCCGTTCTCGTCGTCTTCGCCCTGGCCCAGGGGCTTCCCGACCTGTCGCGGCTGCGCGATTTCAGCCGCCTGCACGTCTGGCTCGGCGTGCTGGCCCGGGTCGGCGGCGGCGCGCGCAGCGCGATCGCCATATTTGTTCCCGTGTTGATTTGTTTACTAATCCAGAAGCTGCTCGGCGGCTGGATGTTCGGTCTGCTGTCGTTCGCATTTGCGGTCTGCGTGCTCTGGTACAGCTGGGGGCCGCGCGATCTGTCCGAAGACGTCGATGCCGTCGTCAAGGCGCCCGACAGCGAGCGTCGCGTCGTTGCCGCGCAGTGTCTTAGGCCCGACGGCGACGAGGGGCCGCTGCCGTTCGAAGCGCCCGCGCTTGTCGACGCGGCGTTCCAGTCGGCGCTCAAGCGCTGGTTCGGCGTGCTGTTCTGGTTCCTGCTGCTCGGTCCGTGCGGCGCGCTGCTGTACCGCCTGACGCAGCTGCTGGCCTGGTCGCCGGCGCTGGCCGAGCTGCAGAGCCCCGAGGGACGCCAGCTCGCGCGCAAATTCAGTCTCTGGCTCGACTGGGCGCCCGCACACCTCATGGCGCTCGCGCTCGCGGTCGCCTCCGACTTCGATGCGGTTTTCCACACCTGGAAAAGCTGGCACGACCGCATGGGCAAGGGCTATTTCAGCCTCGATCTCGGATTCCTGTCCGCGATCGCGCGGGCGAGCGTCGATGCCGACGTGATCGCCGGCGACGGCTATGCCGAAGACGTCAACGATCCGCTGATCGAACTGGCCGACGCACGGCACCTGCTCGTGCGCGTGCTCATCGTCTGGCTCGCCGTGACCGGCCTGCTCGTGATCGGCGGTCTCGCGTAAGTTCCTTTGGTTCCCCGCGGCGCATCGTGCGCCGCGGGGCACTCACGTCTCAGCGGCGCTCTTCGGTGCCGTTCGCAAAGATCAGGTCGACCTGCCTGTCGCGCCAGCGCGCGAGCAACTGGCGCAGCGCCTGCGGCGTGTTCGTTGCGGCCGGTGCGCTCGGGTTGGCCTGATTCTGCTGATTGACGCCGTGGCAGCCGTCGCAGGCGCGAATCTCGCCGGGCTGGAAGCCGATCCAGTAGCGCTCGCGCACGACCGGCGTGCCGTTCGGCGAGGTCGAGTGCCAGGCCATCGCACGCTGCGCGGGTACGAACGCTGCCACCGATCCGTCGGCCGCGATCGCCGTGCTGCCCGGCGGGCCGCCGGCATTCGCACCGTTGGCGACCACTGCGGGTTTGTCGTGCAGCGTCTGCGCGAGCACGCGGCGGCCCGCGCGCGGCGTCGCCATGCCGCCGATGCCGCGGATCTGGTCGCCCTGGAAGAACTGCATGTGCGCGATGTCGTAGAGCTGGCCGCCGCTGCCGGTCGTCTGCACGCCGCCGGGTACGCGCAGGTTGTACGGCTGCTGCTTGTCGGCGCGGTCGCGCGTCGTTGCGTTGCGCACGACGAGCAGGGCGAGTCCGTTCGCGCGCAGATAGGCTCGGAACGCGGCGACGTCGACGTTCTCCGCCGCGAACGCGGCGAGTTCGGGCGCCTTGAGCTGCAGCGTCGTGTTCGGCGGGACGGTGCGTGCGCGCACTTCGACCGGCGACAGCTCCCAGAACGGGCCGCTGTAGCTGACGCCATAGTCCGGATCCCAGAAATTCACCGCCTTGCTGATGCCTGTCGTCAGATTTTCCGCGGCGACGTACTGGCCGCCGGGACCGAGCACGAGGCGCTTGAGGCGAAACTGGTAGCGCGGCTGCGGCGCCTCGCGCGTGCCGTCGTTGCCGGCCTCGCGCCATTCCGTCGCGTGCGCGGCGATCAGCTGCCCGTCGCTGAGCGGCAGCGGATTGCGGAAGCGCCCGGTGAATTCGGGCGGCTGCGGGACGGGCGCATAGTCGGGGCTGAAGTTGATGTTGACGCGCGGATTGAGCCAGGTCGCGCGGATCAGCGCCGGATTGACCGTGGGGCCGGCATCCATGCGGATGAGCTGCCCCGAGGCATGGGTATAGAACTCCGGTGCGTCGACGCCGTAGTAGCGGCCCGGTGTCGTCGGATCCTCGCGCATCTGCAGCATGTTGAGGATGCGATTGTTGGTTTCCGGCGAAATGAATTCATCGAGCGCCGGATCCTGCAGGCTGCTGTTGAAATAGCTGTGCAGCTCGTGGCGGCCGACGTGATTCAGCGTCTCTTCCTCGGTGCCGTCCTGGTTCACCATCCACGGGAAGAAGTGGTTGATCGTGAAGCCGTTGACGCCCGAGCCCGGCACTTCGATGCGCGGCTCGGGAAACACCTCGCTGCGGTCGGGCGTCTTGACCGCGTTCGGCGCCTCGCCGGTCCAGTTGAACGTGCCGTAGTCGTTGTTCGCCGAATCGTTCTGCTGGTCGCGCTGCAGATGATCCCAGCGCGTGAACAGCAGCCGGCCGTAGCTGTCGACGAGCGGATTGAATGCGCCGGACACCGACACTTGCAGCAGATCGAGCTGGCCGGTCGCCGGCTGCAGCCGCCACAGGCCGGTCGGTGTCGGCGTGGACTCGTATTCGTCGAGCTGCGGATACAGGTGGTTGGCGCCGTTGCGCGAGCGGTCGCTGACGAAAACGATGCTGTTGTCGCTGAGATAGACCGGGCTGACGTTGTTGCGGTTCGCCGGCTGGTTCGCGACCTTGGTGATGGTCAGCGTCTGCCCCTGGCCGAAGCCGGTCGCCTCGTAGAGCTGCCAGTACGTATCGACGTACTGGTACTGCTGCGGCGGCGCGCCGATGACCATGCTGAAGATCGCCTTCGTGCCATCCCAGGACACGGCCGGATCGCGCACCGCGATCGAATTCGCTCGCTGCGCGCCGGCATTGCCGAAACCGGCTTCCTGCGTGAGGTTGCGCAAGGTGCCGCTCGGATAGCGGATGTACAGATCGCCGCCGCGGCCGGCGACGTCGATGTCGCCGAGATGGTTCGCGAACACCGCGCCGATCGTCGCGAAATCGTCGGGAACCGGATACTGCGTGACGAACAGGATGGGATTGGGCAACTGCTGCGCGCCGGCGGCGCCGGCCACGACGAGGGCGACCGCGACGGCCGCGTGACGGATCGGATACAAACGCATGATTTCCTCCCCTATGACGGCGCGGAGCCTCGCGCAAAGCGGGTACGGTCTGCTGTGACGCGTTACCGTACCGCCCCGTGCTGACGATCGCCTTTCCGCCGAATACGCGCGAACGGCCGTCCAGGGGACAACGTTCGCGGTGCCCGCAACCGAACACCGCCTCCTACCGGCCTCAGCCGTTGCCGAATACGCGGTCGAGCACGTCGGACGCGGCGTGCGGCCGGCCGAGGCGGTGCGCGCTGTCGCGCAGGCGCGCGAGCCGTGCCGGATCGCCGAGCAGCGCCCGCACCCGGTAGACCAGTGCCGTCGCGTCGACCGCCTTCAGCCCGGCGCCGTGTTCGAGCAGGTAGTCGCAGTTGCGTTCTTCCTGGCCCGGAATCGGCGCGAACACGATCATCGGCAGGCCGAGCGCCAGGCACTCGGACGTGGTCAGTCCGCCGGGCTTGCCGATCGCGAGATCGGCGCAGCCCATCAGCCGCTCGATCGTGCGTGTGAAACCCTGCGGAAACAGCCGGCCCGGATGCGACGCGGCCAGTTGCTGCAGGCGCGCCAGCATCGCTTCGTTGCGGCCGGCCAGCGCGACGAGTTGAAAATCGTGTTCGATGTTCAACAACTGCGCCGCGGCCTCGTCGAGCGCGCCGACGCCCGCTCCGCCGCCCATGAGCAGCAGCACGGGCCGTTTCGGATCAAGTCCGGCCGCCGCCGCGCAGGTCTCGCGATCGGGCACCTTGGCGAACGCCGGCATGATCGGAATGCCGCAGATGTGGATCCGTGCCGGATCGAGCCCGCGCACGCGCATGCGCGCGGCGACCTCGTCGCTCGCGGCGTAGTAGCCGGCGAGTCCGGGGACGACCCAGAGCGCATGCAGGTCGAAGTCGGTGACCTGCACGTGTACGGGGCATTGCAGCCTGCCCAGCGCCTGCTCGCGCGCGAGCAGCTCGGCCGGCAGGAAATGCGTGCAGACGATCGCGTCGGGCGCGAAGTCGACGATCGCGTGACGCAGGCTGCGCGCGTTAAGGCGCTCGATCGCGCGGCGCAGCCGGGCGAGCGCCGCGTCGGGCGGCGTCTCGTCGGTGATGCGGTAGAGCTGCGCCCAGAGCGAGGGAAATTTTTCCACAAGGCGCAGATAGAACTCCGTATACAGCGCGCGGAACGCGCGCGGCACGTAGTCCATGACATCCAGATGCTGCGCCTCGATGCCGCGAGCCTGTGCGGCCGCGCGCAGCGCGTCGGCGGCGCGGCCGTGGCCGGCTCCGGCCGACACGCTGAGCAGCAGCAGGCGAGACGGTCTTGCGGTAGTCGGATCAGGCATCCGTGCCCCGCAGGATGCGGACCTGAGCCTCGAGCGCCTCGGCGCTGGCCTCGGCGGCCGGGACCGGCGTGCCGGCGGCAAGACCGATGCGCGACCAGAAGCGGCGCGGCAGGCGCGAACGGCCCAGCGCGCTGTCGCGGCGGCTGAAGATCGATCCCCAGAGCCCGCGCAGTGCGAGCGGCACGACCGGCACCGGCCGGCGCTCGAGGATCTTCTCCACGCCGCTCTTGAACTCCGCGATCTCCCCGTCCTTGGTCAGCCCGCCCTCGGGGAAGATGCAGACGAGGTTGCCCTCGGCGAGTTCCTTGTCGACTTCCTCGAAGGCCTTCGCCAGCAGTTCCGGGTTTTCCTTGTAGCCGGCGATCGGAATCGCCTTGGCCGTGCGGAAGATGAAGCTCAGCAGCGGGATGTTGAAGATCTTGTAGTACATGACGAAGCGCACCGGCCGGCGCACGCTGCCGCCGATGATCAGCGCATCCATGAAGCTGACGTGGTTGCAGACGAGCAGGGCCGGGCCTTCGTCGGGAATGCGATCGATGCCGTCGAGCCTGATGCGGTACAGCGTGTTGACGAGGATCCAGCTCAGGAACCGCATCAGGAACTCGGGCACGAGCGTGTAGATGTAGATCGCGACGACTGCGTTCATCAGCGCGGTGGCGAGCAGCAGTTGCGGAATCGACAGGCCTGCCGCGTTGAGCAGCACGGCCGACAGGCCGGCCGCGACGACCATGAACAGCGCGTTGAGGATGTTGTTCGCGGCGATCACGCGCGAGCGGCGCGTCGGATCCGAGCGCGTCTGGATGAGCGCGAACAGCGGCACGATGAAGAAGCCCGAGAACACCGCCATCAGCAGCAGGTCGGCGAGCACGCGCCAGATCCAGGGCTGCGCGAGCAACGCCATCACGGTGAGGTCGTGCACCGTCGCGAGATCGGGCTTCGCGAAATACAGATCGACGCCGAACAGCGTCATGCCGATCGAACCGAACGGCACGAGACCGATCTCGACCTTGTGCCCCGACATCCGTTCGCAGAGCAGCGAGCCGATGCCGATGCCGAGCGAGAAAACCGTCAGCAGGAAGGTATAGACGTTCGCGTTGCCGCCGATGACGAGCTGCGCGTACGTCGGCAGCTGCGTGATGAAGACCGAACCGAAGAACCAGAACCACGAGATGCCGAGGCAGGACAGCAGCACGGCGCGATTGCCGCGGATGTAGCCGACGTTGCGCCAGGTTTCGCTGAACGGGTTCCAGTTGATCGCGAGCGTCGGATCGGGTGCGGCGACCGGCGGCATGCGCAATGAGAAGAATAGGCCGAGCAGGGCGATCGCGATGGTGGCGGCGCCGACGAGCCAGGCGCCGTGGTCGGGCACGGTGATCAGCAGCGCGCCGAGGTTCTGGCCGAGCAGGATCGCGAGAAACGTCGCCATCTCGATGAGGCCGTTGCCGCCGACGAGTTCGCGCGAGTCGAGCACCTGCGGCAGCAGGCCGTACTTGAGCGGGCCGAACAGCGTCGAGTGCAGTCCCATCATGAACAGCATGGTCATCAGCAGCGGAATGCTCTTGGCCAGGAAGCCGAACAGCGCGATGACCATGATCGCGACTTCGAGCACCTTCACGAGCTGGGCCAGCCGCGCCTTGTCATATTTGTCCGACAGCTGGCCGCTCGTGGCCGAGAACAGCAGGAACGGCGCGATGAACAGCGCGGCGGCGAGGTTGGTGTAGTTGGCGGCGCGGACCGGATCGTGCGCGGCGATCTGGTAGACCGCCATGATCACGAGCGCGTTCTTGAAGACGTTGTCGTTGAACGCGCCGAGCGCCTGGGTCCAGAAGAACGGTCCGAAACGGCGCGATTTCAGCAGGGCGAACTGATTGCTGCTCGACATGACGGGAACCTTGGAAAGTCGCGCGCAATCTAGCAGACCGGACGTTGCCGCGACCGCCGCGCATGTGCGGTCGCCGCGGCGCCTCGTAACCGGGCGTTAACAGCGGCCCGGCCCATCATCCCGTTTCGCGGGCCCGGTCCCGTAAACTTCCGCCCTTTCCCTGCAACGCCCGCCTGCCGGGCGCCGGAGTTCCATGAAACTGACCCGCCTAGCCCTGGCCGGCGCGCTCGCGCTGATTTCCTATGCAGCTACTGCCGAAAGCGTCATCCGGCCGGTGCCGATTCCCGATTTCAGCAAGATCGGCAAGGCCGAAGCCGCGGAGCTCGTCGAGATGCGCGCCGAGTTCGACCGGAGCAAGGCGACCCTGGTCGGAGAGCAGCTCGCAAAGGCCTATTCGCTGCTCGCATCGAGCTACGCCCAGGCGGGTTTCTACGCGGAGGCCGACGTGGCGCTCGCCAACGCCATCGTCGTCACGCCGGATGACGCCCGCTGGATCTATCTGCGCGGCATGCTCGCGCAAATGCGCAACCAGACTGCGCAGGCCAACGATTTCCTCGAACAGGCGCTGCGCCTCGATCGCAAGTACGTGCCGATGCGCGTCGCCGTCGCCGAGGCGCGGCTGGCCGGCGGCAACGTCGACGGCGCGCGCCAGGTCGTCGACCAGGCCGGTGCCGAGGGCAAGGACAATGCGATGCTGGCTTCGCTGCGCGCCCGCATCGCGCTGCGCCAGGGGCGTCACGCCGATGCGCTGAGCGCGCTCAACGAAGCGCTGCGCCTCGACCCGGGCGCCAACCAGCTCTATGGCGTGCAGGCCGAGATCTACACGGCGCAGGGCAACAAGACGTCCGCCGACGCGGCGCGCGCAAAAGCCGGCACGGTCGCGGTCAGGCAGCTCGATCCGCTGCTCGCCGGCTTTCTCGGCGTGAACACGATCGATCTGGCGGCGAACGCGCAACAACCCGGGACTCCCGCGGCGAACCAGGATGATCCGCTGACGCGCGCGCGCTTCCTGATCGGCGTGCAGCAGTTCGATGCGGCGCGCGCGCCGCTCGACGAGGCGCTGCGCGCCAAGCCGAACGATTCCGGGCTGCTGAGCCTGTCGGCGCGCATCGAGGCGCTGCTCGGCAACCGCACGGTCGCACTGGCGCGCGCGAACGACGCCGTGCGCCTGTCGCCGAACGATGCCGCCGCGCTCGTCACGCGCGGCGTCGTCGCCGAGACCGGCGGCGACGAAGCGGCCGCGCAGGCCGACTACGAAAAGGCGATCAGCCTCGATGCGAACCTGATCGAAGCGCGCCTGTTGCTCGGTAACCGTTTCATGCGCATCAACCGCTACGCCCAGGCGGCCGAGCAGTACCGCCAGCTGATCCGTCTCGAACCCAAGGTCGTCGAACACCACGGCCGCCTCGCCGCGGCGCAGGTCTCCGACGGTCGCTGCACCGAAGCGCTGCGCGATCTCGAAGCCTCGCTCAAGGCGAACCAGCGCCAGGGTTACGCGGCACAGGTGTTCGTGCGCGTGAGTTCCACCTGTCGCGGCACGACCGAGGCCCAGCGAAAGACGGCCGCGGACTACGCGCGCCGCCTCTATATCGAGCGGCCGATTCCGCAGGTGATCGAAGCCGTCGCGCTCGCGAACGCGGCCGAGGGCAAGTTCACGGTCGCGGCCGAGATGCAGGGATCGGCGATGTTCGCCGCCGTGCGCGACGGCGGCAACGAAGCCGCCGATCCGTTCCGCGAGTTCTTCAAGAAATTCCAGGCCAGCCAGATGCCCGACAAGCCCTGGCCGGCCGACAGCGGCCTGTTCAGGCCCGCGCGGCTGCAGCCTCAGGCGTCACGCCCCGCCCCGGCCGCACAACCCGCATCGGCCAGGCAGAACTGAAACGAAAAAGCGCGCCCCAGGGCGCGCTTTTTCGTTGCCGATTCCCGATTCCCGGAACTTTGCCCGCCACTCAACGACACGCCCCGCGCCGCAGGTGAAAATACCCGCCGATCGGTCCGTTCAACACGATCGTGTCGCCGCGGCGCGACTGGATCTCCCAGTCGCGGTCCGGACCGCCGAGCATGCCGTTCTCGATCGCGAAGCTCGCTCCTCTGCGGATGATCTTCGACTTCAGCGTGCCGCCGATCTTCATGCGGTATTCGAGCGAATCGCCGGTGATGGTCCATTGCGCCGGCGACGATTCGTCCTTCTCGCCGTCCGGATCCATCGACACGGCGTATTCGCACCAGACGCCGGTCAGCACGGCGATGTCGCCGCCCTTGCCTGCACGTTGGGCGTCGTCGCTGCCACCGGCCGCCGGCGCGGCGGAGCTTTCGTCGGAACGCGCGACGCCCTTGACCGTGATCTCGCCGCCGCTGCCGGGCGGGCAGGGCTTGTCCTTGAACTCGATCGCGCCGTTCGCGCCGGTGCACTTGTAGACGGCGGCATCGGCGGAGGCGGCCGACAGCGCGGCGGCGGCGAACAGAAGAACGAGGCGCATGAAAATGTCCGGTTGAGCGTGTCGAAGCGATCGTGAGGCGTCGGGAGCCTCGCGTCCCGGACAGTTTGTCCGGTGCGCGATTCAGCGGTTCAGTGCGCGGTGGCCGATGTCGCGACGGAAGAACATGCCGTCGAAGCGCACGGCGCGCGCGGCCGCGTAGGCGCGTTCGCGCGCCTGCGCGATATCCTGGCCGAGCGCGCAGGCAGTCAGCACACGTCCGCCGGCGCTGACCGCGCGGCCCTGCTCGTCGAGTTTCGTACCAGCCTGGAAAACCTTCGTATCGGGATCGCGCGGCGCGTCGAGTCCCTCGATCACGTCGTTGAGCCGCACGTTGCCGGGATAGCCGTGCGCCGCGAGCACGACGCCGAGCGCCGGACGCGGATCCCATTCGGCCGTCGTGCGGTCGAGACGGCCGTCGAGCGCGGCTTCGACGAGTTCGACGAGATCGGACTTCAGACGCAGCATGATCGGCTGCGTCTCGGGGTCGCCGAAGCGCACGTTGAATTCGATGACCTTCGGCGCGCCGCTCTTGTCGATCATGAGTCCGGCATAGAGAAAGCCGATGAACGGCGCACCTTCGGCGGCCATGCCGGCCAGCGTCGGCTCGATGACTTCGCGCAGGATGCGCTGTTCGACTTCGGGTGTGACGACCGGTGCCGGCGAATACGCGCCCATGCCGCCGGTGTTCGGGCCGTTGTCGCCCTCGTCGCGCCGCTTGTGATCCTGGCTCGTCGCCATCGGCAGCGCGCGTTGACCGTCGCTGATGACGATGTAGCTCGCTTCCTCGCCGTCGAGGAATTCCTCGACGACCACGCGCGAGGACGCATCGCCGAGCGAGTGCGCGCCGAGCATGTCGTGCAGCGCCTGCTCGGCGTCGGCGAGCGTCAGCGCGACGACGACGCCCTTCCCCGCGGCGAGGCCGTCGGCCTTGATCACGATCGGTGCGCCGTGCCGGCGCACGTGGGCGAGCGCGGGTGCGAGTTCGGTGAAGACCGCATAGCGCGCGGTCGGAATGTTGCGGCGCGCGAGGAAATCCTTGGCGAACGACTTCGATCCTTCGAGCTGTGCCGCAACGCGGCGCGGACCGAAGCAGCGCAGACCGGCGGCGCGGAATTTATCGACGACGCCGGCGACGAGCGGACCCTCGGGGCCGACGACGGTCAGGTCGACCTGCTCGCGCTTGGCGAGCGCGAGCAGCCCTTCGATATCGGTCATCGCGACCGGGACATTGCGGACGCCGGGTTCGCGCGCGGTGCCGGCATTGCCCGGAGCGACGAGAACTTCGACGACGCGCGGCGACTGCCTGAGCTTCCAGGCCAGCGCGTGTTCGCGCCCGCCCGAGCCGATGACGAGGACTTTCATGAGATCCCTGGATGAAGAGCCGCAAAACGGAGCGGAATTGTAGCGTGTCGCCGCCGGGTGCCCGGAAATTCCCGCTTGGAAATTCGGTTTTTCCTGCGGATTCCCGCCGCAATCGTTACGTTTTGTGGACCCGGGCCCGCGCAGGCGTTGCGGCCTTCGCCGTTCAGGATCGCGACGGCGAACGGATGCATCAATGCGCACCGCGCGATCCTGCGCCCCCCCTGAGACTCTTCACGTCGGTGAACATCCTGCGCCTTTACCTGCGCGTCATCGGATTGCTTGCGCCCGAACGCACGCTCGCCATCACCCTGACCCTGGCCAACCTTGTCCTGGCCGGCGTCTATTTCCTCGAACCCATGCTGTTTGGACAGGTCGTCGACGCACTCGCTGCGCCCGGCGCCGCTGACGCGCCGCGACTCATCGCGTACTGGGCGCTCGCCGGCTTCGGCGGCGTGGTCGCGAGTGTCTGGGTGTCGCTGCACGCGGACCGCCTCGCGCACCGGCGCCGGCTCGCGGCGATCGAGCAGTTCTTCGCCCACGGCGCGTCGCTGCCGCTGTCGTTTCACGGCGAAAACCACACTGGCCGTCTCGCGCGCGTGATGCACGGCGGCGTCGGCAACCTGTTCGGGCTGTGGCTCGGCTTTTTTCGCGAGCACCTCGCGACTCTGCTGTCGATCCTCGTGATGGTGCCGGTTGCGCTGTACATGAACTGGAAGCTCGCGCTGCTGATGGTCGCGCTGATGACGAGCTTCGCCATGTTCAATGCGATCGCGATCCGCCGCACACACAAGGCCCAGGCCGAGGTCGAAGAGCTGCACCATGAAATCTCCACGCGCGCGAGCGACGTGTTCGGCCACGTCGGCGTGGTGCAGAGCTTCACGCGGCTCGGCGAGGAAATCGCCGCGCTCAGGCAGATGATGGCGCGCGTGCTCACGGCGCAATACCCGGTGCTGCGCGGCTGGGCCGTGCTGTCGGTGCTCAACCGCGCCGCGAGCACGCTGACCATCGTCGCGATCTTCGCGCTCGGCGCGAACCTGCATGCGAAGGGCGAGGTCAGCGTCGGCAACATCGTGAGCTTCGTCGGTTTCTCGCTGATGCTGATCGGCCGCCTCGAACAGTTCGCGGGCTTCGTTTCCGGCCTGTTTTTCCAGACCCATTCGCTGCGCAACTTCTTCGAAGTGCTCGACACGCGTCCGGCGATCGCCGACGCGGCGGATGCGGTCGATCTCGGCCGCGCGCGCGGCGAGGTCGAGTTCGACGACGTCAGCTTCAGCTATGCCGCCGGTGACGGCGACACGGTGCCGGCCGTGCGTGGCCTCAGCTTCCGCGCACCGGCCGGCAGCACGATCGCGCTCGTCGGACCGACCGGTGCGGGCAAGACGACGGCGCTGAGCCTGCTGTATCGCGCCTACGATCCGCAGTCGGGCCGCATCCGCATCGACGGCCGCGATCTGCGCACGATCGGGGTCGATTCGTTGCGCCGGAACATCGGCGTCGTGTTTCAGGAGCCGGGGCTGTTCTATCGTTCGATCGGCGACAACTTGCGCATCGCGGATCCGCAGGCGACGCCGGAACAGGTCGAAGCCGCCGCGCGCGCGGCCGAGGCGCACGGCTTCATCAGCGCCAAGCCCGATGCCTACGACACGCTCGTCGCCGAGCGCGGCCGCTCGCTGTCCGGCGGCGAGCGCCAGCGGCTCGCGATCGCGCGCGCGGTGCTCAAGGACGCGCCGATCCTGATCCTCGACGAAGCGACGAGCGCGCTCGACAACGGCACGGAGGCGCGCATCCAGAAGGCGTTGAAGGAGCTGTCGCAGGGCCGCACGACGTTCGTGATCGCGCATCGGCTGTCGACCGTGCGCAATGCCGACCTGATCCTCGTCATCGACCGCGGGCGGTTGGTCGAGAGCGGGCGTTTCGACGAACTCGTCGCGCGCGGCGGCATGTTCGCGGAACTGGCCGAACAGGGCAAGTTCGCGCCCGACGCGGTCGAGGACGGCGCCGCGGGCGCGGAAATCCAGAAGGCGGCGTAGTGGAAAAGGCGGCGCGCGCCGCGCGCCGCCGCGGCGTCATTCGAGCGCCGCGAGCAGCGCGGCGCGCGGCAGCTTGCCGGTCTCGTTGCGCGGCAGCCGGTCGACCTTGCGCAGAGGGCGCGGCAGGAAGGCCGGGTCGGTCGCCGTGCGCAGCGCGTCGAGGATTTCGCCTTCGCAGAGATCCGGCGCGACGACGAGCGCGGCGAGCCGCTGGACGCCGCCGCGATCGCAGTCGCGCTGGAAGATCACGCCGTCGACGACGCCCTCGATCGCGAGCAGCCGTCGATTGAGGTCGGCGAGCGAGGCGCGCTTGCCGGCGATTTCCAGCAGATCGGAATTGCGCCCGCGCAGGCGGAAGCGGTGTCCCGGCAGCAGTTCGACGAGATCCTGCAGCGTGACCGGTGCGTCGAACCAGTCGGCCGTGACGAGCGTGCCGTCGGGCTGCGGACGCAGGCCGACCGCGGGGTAGTGCTGCCAGTCTTCCTGCTCGGCGGTGCGCCGGTGCGCGATCACGCAGGTCTCGGTCGATCCGAACACCTCGATCACGCGCGTGCGGAAGCAGGCTTCGGCCGCCGCGGCGAGTTCGCGGCACAGCGGCGCGGTTGCGCAGACGATGCCGCCGATTTCGGGCAGCGTGATTGCCGACTGCACGAGCGCGCGCAGATGCACCGGCGTCGTCACGAGCAGGCGCGGCGCCGGCAGCGCGGCGAGTGCGGCGGCGATGTCGGCGGGCATCAGCGGCTTGGCCGCATCGACGCCGACATCCGCGAGCAGCGGCAGCAGCACCGACATTTCCATGCCGTACATGTGCTGCGGCGGCACCGTCGCAACGAGACTCGGCGCCGTGCCGCCGACGAGCAGCGTCGCGTTCAGCGCGGTGCTCGCGCGAAAGCTGCGCCACGTCTTGGGATTGGGTTTGGGCGAACCGGTCGAGCCCGAGGTATAGCCGATCGCGACGACCTGGTCGCCCGGAATCAGCGGAACGGCGGCGACGTCGCCGGCAGCGAGTTCATCGAGCGCGGGCAGTTGCCAGAGTTGCGGCGGCGCGGCGTCGAGCACGCAGTCGCTGATCGCGTAGCAGCCCGGATGCGCCGCCATGACCTCGTCCACGGCCTGACGCGCGCGCGACGGCGGCAGCAGATTGGTCTGGCCGGCAACGGCGACGGCCGCGAACGCAACGAGAAAGTGGTAGCGGTCCTCGCAGAGATTGACCGCGGCATTCACGCACGGCAATCGCGCGGCGACTGCCGCGACGTGACCCAGAAATTCCGATTGGCGCACCGGGCGTCCCTGCCGCCAGGCGACGATGCGCCGTTCCGATCCGGCCATCAGCGGCAAGGCCGCCTCGCCCGATCGCGCTCCCTGTATGACTGCGGACATAGCCCCCCGGCCTCAATGTCGTACGAATTCCCCGCTGATAGCGTCGCGGATCGCGGTCGGGCGCTCAAGCCCCCCGACCGGGGCGTCGACGATCGCGTCTAGCCCGTCGCCGAATACAGTACGTAATTCGGCGGCGGTTCTTGCGGGCGGATGGCCGTGACGGTTGGCGCTGGTCGACACGACGGCGCCGCCGAATGCACGGCACAGCGCGGCGGCCGGCGCGTGCGCGGTCACGCGCAACGCGATGCCGTCATGGGCGCCGGCGATCCATGCGGGTGCGGCCGGCGAGCGCGGCAGTATCCACGTGTTCGGCCCGGGCCAGCTCGCCCGCACGCGCGCGAGCGCGTCGGCCGGGACGCGATCGAGCGCGATGTAGCGTTCGACCTGATCGAAGTCGGCGGCGATCAGCAGCACGCCCTGCTGCAGCGGGCGCTGCTTGAGTGCAAACAGACGCGTCAGCGCGGCTTCGGCGAGCGGGTCGCAGCCCAGTCCGTAGACGGCTTCGGTCGGATAGGCGACGACGCCGCCCCGGCGGAGCGCGGCGGCGGCGGCTTCAAGTTCGGCGGCGAGCATGCGACCGTGCTCAGGACGCGGGCTTTTTCGTCGCCGCCTTTTTCGTCGCGGTCTTCTTGGCGGTGGCCTTCTTGGCCGGAGCCTTTTTCGCGGCGGTCTTCGTTGCGGCGGGCTTCTTCTTCGCCGCGGACCTGGCTTCGGTCGTCTTCGCGGCCGACTTCGCCGCGGCCTTCGGTTCGGTCTTGCCCTTGCCCTTGCCGAAGCGGCCGCCGCGCGCCGGCTTGTCGGGCGCCGCCGCGAGCAGTTCGACGCACTCGGCTTCGGTCAGCGATTCGGGTTCGCGGTCCTTGGGAATGCGGCCGTTCTTCGCGCCGTCGGTGATGTACGGGCCGTAGCGGCCGCGCAGTACCTGGATCGCGCCGTCGCGGAAGCTCTTGATGACGCGGTTCGCCGCGGCCTCGGCCTTGTCGTGCAGCAGCTGCAGGGCGCGCGGGAGTTCAACCGTATACGGATCGTCCTCGGCCTTGAGCGAGGCGTAGACCGAGCCGTGCTTGACGAACGGACCGAAGCGGCCGACGCCGACGGTGATCTCGGTGCCGTCCGGATGCTGGCCGAGATTGCGCGGCAGCTTGAACAGCTCCAGCGCCTCGGGCAGCGTGATCGTGTGGATGCTCTGGTTCGCGCGCAGGCTCGCGAAGCGCGGCTTGTCCTCGTCTTCCTTCGTGCCGATCTGCGCGAACGGGCCGAAGCGGCCCAGGCGCACCGACACGGGCTTGCCGCTGGCCGGATCGTCGCCGAGCACGCGCGCGCCGGTGGCTTCGGAGCGGTCGACGGTTTCGTTCTTTTCCTCGACGAGTTCCTTGAACGGCGACCAGAAGCGCTGCATCAGCGGCACCCAGTCCTCCTCGCCGCGGCTGACCGCATCGAGTTCGTCCTCGAGCTTCGCGGTGAAGTCGTAGTCGACGTAGCGCGTGAAGTGCCCGCTCAGGAATTTGCTGACCGCGCGGCCGACGTCGGTCGGACGGAAGCGGCGCGATTCGAGCGTCACGTATTCGCGCGACAGCAGGGTCTGGATGATGCTGGCGTAGGTCGACGGACGGCCGATGCCGAATTCCTCGAGCGCCTTGACGAGGCTCGCTTCGGAAAAGCGCGGCGGCGGCTCGGTGAAGTGCTGCTCGGCCAGGATCGCCGACAGCGGCACCACGTCGCCGGTCTTCATGAGCGGCAGCTTGCGGCCCTCGTCGTCGTCCTCGGCGGCCTTCTGGTCCTTGCCTTCCTCGTAGACGGCGAGGAAGCCCGGATCGACGACGGTCGTGCCGCTCGCGCGGAACGCCGAATCCTTGCCGCAGGCCAGGTCGACCGAAACCGTGTTCAGCGTCGCGTGCTGCATCTGGCAGGCGACGGTGCGCTTCCAGATCAGCTCGTAGAGCTTGCGCTGCTCGTCGCTGAGCGCGCTCGCGACGCTGGCCGGGCGGCGCATCGCCGACGTCGGCCGGATCGCTTCGTGGGCTTCCTGCGCGTTCTTGGACTTGGTCTTGTAGACGTTCGGCGCTTCGGGCAGCGCCTTCGCGCCGTAGTCGCGCCGGATCACGTCGCGCAGCTCGCCGATGGCGTCGTCGGACAGGCTCGTCGAGTCGGTACGCATGTAGGTGATCAGACCGACCACGCCCTCGTCGCCGATCGCGATGCCTTCATAGAGCTGCTGCGCGAGGCGCATCGTGCGGCTTGTCGTGAAGCCGAGCTTGCGCGCGGCTTCCTGCTGCAGAGTCGAGGTCGTGAACGGCGCGGCCGGGCGGCGCTTGCGTTCGCGCGACTGCACGTCGGCGACGACGAGCTGGCCACCGTGCCAGACCGGCGCGTCGGTATCGAACGGCGTGTCGTTGCCGGCGATGCGCGTCGCCCCGGCCGCGGCGTACAGCGTGTCGCGTGCGGCGTAGGCCGAGCCGGCTTCGGTCAGGTCGAACTGTTCGAACTTCTTGCCCGCAAGCCGCAGCAGGCGGGCGCGGAACGGCGTCGTCGCGTGCGCGAGTTCGGCGTCCATGCTCCAGTATTCGCGCGCCTTGAAGGCTTCGATCTCTTCCTCGCGCTCCACGATCATGCGCAGGGCAGGCGACTGCACGCGGCCTGCGGACAGGCCGCGCTGTACCTTGCGCCACAGCACCGGCGAGAGGTTGAAGCCGACCAGGTAGTCCAGCGCGCGGCGCGCCTGCTGGGCGTCGACCAGGTCGCCGGCGATCTGCCGCGGCTGGGCCATGGCTTCCTTGATGGCGCGCGGGGTGATTTCGGTGAACACCACCCGGTGCAGCGGCTTGTCCTTCAGCAGGCCGCGTTCCTTCAGGATCTCGGCGATGTGCCAGCTGATGGCCTCGCCCTCGCGGTCCGGGTCGGTCGCCAGGAAGATGTCGTCGGCGCCCTTGGCGGCCTTGGCGATGGCATCGACGTGCTTTTCGTTCTTCTCGATCAGGTCGTAGCGCATCGCGAACCCGTTGTCGGGGTCGACCGCTCCTTCCTTCGGCACCAGGTCCCGGACGTGGCCGTAGGACGCCAGGACGGTGAAGTCCTTGCCGAGGTATTTATTGATCGTCTTGGCCTTGGCGGGCGACTCGACGATGAGCAGGTGCTTGGGCATGTCAGGGGTTCAGGGGAGTTCGGGTGGGCCGTCCGGGGCCGGCTAGGGTGGCCCAGATGCGGGCGCCAGAGAAGCGGACGCCCGGGGC
>NZ_DATIGT010000263.1:0-5424 GCF_035481375.1 Tahibacter sp. | reverse complement strand
CCCGCCGGCAGCCGGTGGGCGAGGCCGATGCCGGCGGCGCGGTAGGCGTCGAGCACGTCGGCGACGCGGCGCTGCGCTACGGTCGCACGGCTCGCGGCGCCGCGCGCGCCGAGTTCGTCGGGCGACAGCAGCGCGGTCCAGGCGTAGAGCAGTTCCGCGCCGGCTTCGAGCCGCGCCGTCATCCAGGGCCGCAGCGGGCGGTGCAGCGGATAGCCCTCGAGCCCGAGCGCGTCCGCGGCGGCGGCGAGGTGCGCATAGGCGCCGCGGTACCACTCGGTGCTGCCGCCGGCCGCGGGCGACACGGTCAGCGGCGCCGGCGCCGCGTGCGTCCGCAGCGCGCGGCCGAACCGTGTCTCCAGCGCGCGCGCGTCGCGCACGGTTTCGGTCTCGACCGCGAAAGCGAGGTCGGTATCGAAGAACTCGAAGAAGCGCGGGTGCAGCTGCTGCATGCGTGCGAGCGGATCGCGCGAAAAGCCGAGCTTCAGCCAGTCCTCGCCCTGGCAGGGCAGCACGTAGAGATAGGCGCGCGCGACGCTGCTCGTCGAGGTGAACGGGTAGGGCGGTTCGAAATCCATCGCGCGGCGGCAGGGCGGCAGGAATGCCGCATCTGCGGGCGAATCCGGGGCCGAGTCAAGCGGGCGCGGTGGTTCGTCCTCACTCGGGCTCGGTCGCGTTGTAGTAGCGCGCGAGCTGGTTGTAGATCGTCTTGACGCTGACGCCGAGCGCGCGCGCGGCCTTGGTCTTGTCGTTGCCGAAGAACTCGAGCGTCTTCATGAGCATGCGCCGCTCGATTTCCTCGAACGTCGTGCCGACGGCGACCGTCAGCGTGCTCGGCGTTTCCTGCAACGGCTCGGGCACGCGGATCTGGCCGAGTGGATCGCCGATCGCGTCGCTCGCGCTCATGATGTAGGCGTAGCCGACGACGTTGCGCAGCTCGCGCACGTTGCCGGGCCAGGAATAGCGGCGCAGCTGTTCGATCGCTTCGCCGGTGAACGCCTTGCGCGTGCGGTGGCGGTCGTTGGCCTGGGCGAGAAAGTGATTCGCGAGCGCGGTCACGTCGTCGAGGCGTTCGCGCAGCGGCGGAATCGCGATCGGGAACTCGCCGAGCCGGTAGCAGAGTTCTTCGCGCAGGCCGTCGTCGGCGAGCATGCGCGGTTCGGGGCCGCTCGCCGAGATCACGCGCGTGCCGCGGTCCGCCGGCGCGCGCTCGATCGCGTGAAGCAGGCGCAGCTGCAGCGGCGGCGGGAGCGCCGTGACATCGTCGAGGAACAGCGTGCCGTCGCGCGCGCGCTCGAAGTCGCCGTCGTCGTCGTCCGCCTGGCCGAACAGCTGCGCAGCGAGCGCGTCGGGCGCGAGGCCGGAGCAGCTGACTTCGAGGAACGGGCCGGAGCGGCCGCTCTCCGTGTGAATCGCGCGCGCGGCGAGGCGCTTGCCGACGCCGTTCTCGCCGAGCATCAGCACCGAGGCATCGGTCGGCGCGACGCGCTGGATCTGCGTGACGAGCCGGCACAGCGCGGCCGAGCTGCCGACGATGCCGTGCCATCCGCCGGTCGGGATCGGCGTCGGCAGTCGCCGCCGCTGCGCGGTGCGTTCGAGGAGTTCGCGGAAGCGCGCCGGGTCGATCGGCTTGATCAGATAGTCGAGCAGCGACGTGCGGCAGGCCTGTACGGCCGATTCGACGGTCGGGTGGCCCGTCGCGAGCACGACCGCGGTCGCGCGGCGCGCGCACGCGGAAACGAGGTCGAGGCCGGATCCGTCAGGGAGCACGAGGTCGACGAGCGCCAGGTCGAACGCTTCGCGCCGCAGCCAGTGCTCGGCCTGGCGTACGGTGTCGGCAACGGTGATGTCGTAGGGGATCGTGCGCGCGATTTCCGCTGCCGCGCGGACGAAGCTGACGTCGTCGTCGACGATCAGCAGCGACGGTCTTGCAGGTGTTTCCATGGCAGAGCCCCGGCCCGACAGCGTCGTGCCCACATCGAACGTACGAGCCCGCGATGGTAAGTGCGGATCCGCGAAAACGACAGTGAAAAAATTTCACGGTTTTCAAACGTTACCGTGCGTACGGACGAACGAGTATTGAATAAATAAGTATAAAGATACGAATTCATAAAGTGACCAGTGTTCGTCGACGTCGATCAGCGAGGCGCTGTTGCGCACTGAAGCAACAATCTGCCGCCTCGAGGCCCAACCTCTCAATCTGTCGCGGTCGCTTCCTCGTTTCCCGTGCGGGATGCGCGCCACCGTACGCTGCACCGTCCCGATTCCCCGTTCCCGCCGCCGACGGCCGCGTCGCCGCCGCCCGCTCGCGCCAAAGCGAGCTCGTGCTTCACGCCGCCGGCACACGGCAGCGCGCATTTTCTGCCGGCCCGCGGAAACAATTTCCGCGTTTGGTGCGCTGCAGCAAGCGGCGCCGGCGATGACTGAACGCGTGGTCGCTGCTGAGTGCGGCTGGCACGGTCATTGCGGTAGCTCCGTTGCCGCCCCGACATATCGGCCCGGTTTCGCGAACACGAGCAGGGCGGCCGCAGCGAGAGACCACGGCCATCAATGGAGAGAGCAATGAACCCGAACGACCAGCGCAAACCCGAAGACTCGGCGCAGACCGGCGGCGACGACCGCCAGACTCCGGCCGGCCGCCGGGCGGAGAGCAGCGGCACGAGCCGGCGCGGCTTCGCCTCGATGGACGAAGCACGGCAGCGCGCGATCGCCAGCGAAGGCGGTCGGGCGGCGCACGCGCGCGGCACGGCGCACGAATTCACTTCCGAAGAGGCGCGCGAAGCCGGCCGCAAGGGCGGCGAAGCGGTCAGCCAGAATCGCGAACACATGGCGGCCATCGGCCGTCGCGGCGGCGAGGCGCGCGGCAGCGCGCACCGCAAGGCCGCCGCGGCCGCACGCGGCGAGAGCACCGAGGACGAGACCCCGCGCGGCAGCTCGGGTAGCACTTCCGGCAACTCGAACGCACGCAGCTCGGGCAGCGAGCGCCGCGACAACGGCGGCAACGCCTTCGGCGCGCCGGGCCGGCGCGACTTCTAAGCCGTTGAACCCGCGGTACGGCGGGCGGGCGAAAAACGCCCGCCGTGCGGCGTGCTCGTCCGTCACGCGGCGCTCACGCCGATATGGATATGTGGATTTTTCGCAGGTGGGCGCACGTCGTCCGCAGGGGTCGAGGCCCGCGTGATCATCGCGCGCGCCGTCGAGCGTGTGTTCAGAGGGCGACAGCGGGCTCTGCCATGCGGCAGTATCCCCGCTCGGTTCTCGCGCCCATCAGCCAACAGGTCTTTGCATGCCCGATTCGATTGCGGCGGACGATCAGCGCAACCTGCGCGCGCTCGGATTCCTGCCTCCGAAAGCCGCCATCGGCTTTGCGCTCGCCCTGTTCGCCGTCGGGCTCATTGCATGGTTCTCCTGGCAGGCTCTGGTAAATCGCACGACCAGCGCGGCTCGCGTGCAGCGTTCGTCGTCGATTCTCGTCGGCCTCGGCGACGCCCTGTCGGCCATGAAGGATGCCGAGAGTGGCCAGCGCGGTTACCTCATCAGCGGCGAAGGCCGCTATCTCGAACCGTTCACCGCGGCAAAAAGCGATGTCGCGGCCGTGCAGCAGCAGCTGCAGGCGTTGATTTCCGGTGACGAGGAGCAGCAACGCCGCTTCGACGCGCTGCGCCAACTCATTGCGGAAAAATTTTCAGAGCTCGAAGAATCGATCCGGTTGCGGCAGAACGGCGATGGCAGCGCGGCGCTCGCGCTGTTTGCGACCGATCGCGGACGCGTCACGATGGACCGCATCCGCGCGCTCGTGCGCGAGATCGAGAGCGCCGAGCAGCGTCGTCAGGACGAGCAGCAGCGCGAATGGCGCGAAGCGTCCGACCGCACGGTCTGGACGTCGATCGGCGGCGGCGGCGTGCTGTTCGTGCTGATCCTGATCGCCGCCTACGTGACCTCGCGCGACTATCGCGCGCGCGAAACCGAAGCCTGGGTGCGACGCGGACAGGCCGGGCTCGCCGAGCGCCTGCTCGGCGAGCAGGGGCTGCAGTCGATCGGCGAGAACGTGCTCGGTTTCCTGACGCGCTTCCTCGAGGCGCCGGTCGGTGCGGTCTACGTGCAGAGCGGCGGCAGCCGCTTCCACGCGGTGGCCGTGCATGCGGTCGACGGCGGTCTCGCGATGGCCGAGCAGCGCCTCGGCGAAGGGCTGGTCGGTCAGGCGGTCAAGGATCGCGCGCTGACCCATCTGACCCATCTGCCGGCGGGCTATCTGCCGCTGCGTTCGGGCCTGGTCCGCGGCGACGCGGCCGAGGTCCTGATCCTGCCGGTCAGCGTCGACGGCGTCGTGCAGGCGGTCGTCGAACTGGGCTTCCTGCGTCCGGTGCGCGCCGCCGAGAAGGATCTGCTGCGCCGCGCCGCGGACGTGCTCGCGATCACCGTGCGCACGGCCAGGGACCGCGCGCGCGTGCTCGAACTGCTCGAGGAAACCCAGCGCCAGGCCGAAGAGCTGCAGACCCAGCAGGAGGAACTGCGCGTCAGCAACGAGGAACTCGAGGAGCAGAGCAACGCGCTGAAGGCTTCGCGGGCCCAGATGGAAAACCAGCAGACCGAGCTCGAACAGACCAATGCCCAGCTCGAGGAATTCGCCCAGCAGCTCGAACACCAGCGCGACGAACTTGCCCGCTCGCAGGTGGTGCTCATCGACAAGGCGGCGGAACTCGAACGCGCCAACAGCTACAAGAGCGAGTTCCTGGCCAACATGAGCCACGAACTGCGCACGCCGCTGAACTCCACGCTGATCCTCGCCAAGCTGCTCGCCGACAACAAGGGCGGCAACCTGAACGAGGAGCAGGTCAAGTTCGCGCAGACCATTTCCTCGGCCGGCAAGGATCTGCTCGCGATCATCAACGACATCCTGGATCTCGCCAAGATCGAGGCCGGCCGCGTCGAGATCAATCGTGAAAAAGTAAATATTGTTGCGTCGACCGACGCGCTCGTGCGTACCTTCCGGCCCGTCGCGGTCGACCGGGGACTGGAACTCGTCTGCGACATCCAGATCGGCACGCCGCTGGAAATCACGACCGATCCGCTGCGCCTCGGCCAGATCCTGCGGAATCTCCTGTCCAACGCGATCAAGTTCACCGACCAGGGCAAGGTCGAGCTGCGCGTCTGCGCCGACGAGCAGGGGCAGATCGTGTTCGCGGTGCACGACACCGGCATCGGCATCGCCGAGCAGCAGCAGGACGTGATCTTCGAGGCGTTCCGGCAGGCCGACGGCAGCATGCACCGCAAGTACGGCGGCACGGGCCTCGGACTGTCGATCTCGCGCGATCTCGCGCGGCTGCTCGGCGGCGACATCGTCGTGCGCAGCACGCCGGGCAAGGGCAGCATCTTCGTGCTGACGCTGCCGGCGCAGGCGCCCGAAGGCGCCGCCGCCGCGGCGCC
>NZ_DATIGT010000262.1:0-30020 GCF_035481375.1 Tahibacter sp. | reverse complement strand
TCCCTGCACCGGACACGGTTGACAAAACCGGCGCCAAAATCACGAGTCTTCCCGCCAAGAGCGCCGAACCCAGTCCTTCGCATGCCGCACCGGTGAACGACGACAAGCGCGAGAGCAACCGCTGAGTTCTCGGCCGCTCAGGCACAGGCCTGAGCGGTCGCGACGCCGACATTGCCGATCCGCCCTGCCTCACCGCCTGCATTCCGGATGTTGCTTCGTACTGTCGCGCATCGCTGCGGCAAATGCGGTTCGCCTGGCCGATCCGGCTGCCACCCCGCGCGCTGACACGACGATCCCTGGAGGATCATCATGAACAACAATTTCTTAGTGGAAAAGTGGAATGTAATTCTGCACTGGTTCCGGCTGCAATGGAACAAGCCATCGAGCGAAAGCGCACTCTGGCGCGACAGTCGCTCCGCAACACGGGTGAAACCCGCAATAACGCCGAAAAAAGCCCCGCGGCGCGGCACCCGTCTCAGCTAGCGGGCGAACCGCCGGCCAGGCAGCGAGCCGCTCCGTGACGCTTCACCGGTTCTCGCGCGATGTTCGTGCAGGGCTGATCCAGGCGAACAGAATGCTGCGCCGCCGAAGCCCTTGCGCCAATGCGTCGCCGGCCACCAGGGCGGATCAGCCAGTGTCCCGTTCCGTAAATAACGGCCGAACGATTTCCGGCGTCTTTCGCCGCGATGCGTCGTTGCACCTCGTTGCCGTAGCGCCGCTACGGCGCCCCGGTGCGCCTGGTCCCGCGACGAAATCCATCCGGATTTTTTTCGCATTTACGGAACAGGACACTAAGCAACCGAGAGATCGAAGTGGCTGAGCAGGTCCGGATGCGCCATGTGCATGGCGACGGCATCCGCCTGGTTTCGTTCGATCATCGCGAGCGCCGCGTCGTTCGCACTGGCAACAAGCCACGCCAGTCCGGCACTTTGCTCGTCCTGCAGCAGGTTCTCGAGCATCGATCCGGCGAACTGCAGGTCAGCCAGGGCGACGATGCCGTCGAATCCCAGAGGCCGACCTTGAGTCGCTACATGCACGCGAGCCTCCGCGGCAATCGTCTTCGACGCTGCCCGGCATCTGCCTATCGCATTGCGAATGGCCGATGTGGCAGCGGGCCGGGACGGCGCCGCGCCCCCATCCAATCGAGACAGCGCGCGGGAAAGATCGCTGCCGATGCGAAAAATGGCGGCGACGGATTGCGCCGAGAATCGCGTGTGGTCGTACATCAGGATCGCGCTCGGATCGAGCGGCCGCGGGTACGCGCCGTCGGGCGCCACAGACAGGCGCCGCCGCAGATTGAAGTCGAGGTGAATGACCTTGCCCATGTCCGTGGTTCCCGACGTAACGATGCATTCTTGCCGAGTTGCGGTCGCGGCACGGTCGCGTGCCCGCGGCCCCACGGCGATCGTCAGTGCGCGTTCGCACTCCCCGCGACGAGCAACGCATCGGCGTCGACGCTACGCACCCCGTACGTTCCGGCCACCAATTCGACTGCCGTACGGCGGGCTTCCGGCGAGGTCATGCGGCCCTGCAGCACAACGACGCCGTTGCGCGTGTGCACGACGATCCGGCAATTGTCGGCGCCGTGCGACAGCGCCAGCGTGTTCTCTACGGTCGTCGTGATCCACGTATCGCTGCGCACCTGGCGCGACCGGTGTATGTCATCGCGGCGCAAAGCCGCATCGCGAGCGGCATCAGTCACGGGTTTCCAGTCGACGACGTCGAGCTGGTTGTCGAGATGATCGACGCCTCTGATGTCGCGGGCCATCTGCCCGGCGAGCAGCTTTTGCGTGTCGCTGCGCGCGTATCCGCGCAGCTCTGCGATGCCCGACACGACGACGACGACGATATCGTCCGCCAGGATGCGCGAACTCGCCCTCAGCCGCGATTCGATTCCGGCGGCGATGTGCCGGTCGCCCGTCAGGCTCCCGCAAGGTGCGGACGGCTCCGCCTGCGCCGCGCCGTTCGCGAGACTGCCGTAGAGCGAGAATGCGAGCGCGATGGCGATGAGCCGGCAGGCCGGCGGTGTCGAGTGAGAAAGGTTCATGTCGTTCCGGAGATGATCGCGGCGTAGAAAAGGCGAAGGCGATGGACCGCTGCCGATGGCGGGTTTGCGAGCCATGGCTGGACTGAAGGGTGCACGGCGCCGAGCGCCTGTCGTCACCGGCCATGCACTGCTCGAAAAGAACAGCTGCAGCCGGGAAATCAGGCTGCGGTCAGCGTGCCTGTCGGTGCCAGGGTGTGCGCTGCAGTGCGGTCCGTCTGTGCGTCAGCGCACGCAGGAGTGCAAAAGTGTATGTTTGCAATGGCGTGCGGAGCGTCGAACGGGCGGGCAAGGTCACCGTTCAGGCAGCTGCTTTCGCCGGTCCTCGATCACGGCGGGGTCGTACGATACGCCGTTTCGCGGCCGCGCTGCTCGAGCAGTGCGTAATCCATGGCTTCCGCGAGCCGGTCGTAACGGTAGCCGCGATAGCAGAAGCGGCCGTTCGTCAGCTCGATGCCGAGCGCGGTCATGTGCTGTTTGTTGGTTTCCGATTCCGCGCCGAGATCGCGGCTCTGGCGATAAGGACCGCGCGGGTCGGGCTGCTGCGGCCGCGCGCGCATGAGCCGCGCATACGCCAGCGCGTCGTCGAGGCGATCGTAGCGGTAGCCGTTGTACTCGTAGCTGCAGCCGTCGTAGCGGACGTTGTATTCATGCATGGCGCGCTGACTGTCCAGGCTGCCGGGTTCACTGTGCTTGTCTGATTCAACCGTGCGCATGACGCTCTCCCGAATTCGCGGCGACGCGTGCCGCCCGCTGTTGCGTCCAACGTTGCGGCCGTTACGTGCGTGCTGTCTGTACGCTGGCCCACCCGGCCGCTCCGTCAGGACGCATGTGCGCCACCGCACCGACAGGCTCCGCGCGCGCGCGCAGGCTCCGCCCATGTCCGTTTCCCTGCCATCGAACGAGCAGCGCGTCTACGATGCGGCCGACAATGCCTACCTTTCCGAGGGCGGCTATCTCGCGCCGAACGGCCGCAGCGGCGCGAGACCGGCCCGCGTATTTGCCGCAACCAGGTCTCGCCGCGACTGCGAGTCACTGCCGCTCGCCGGCCCCAACCCCGACGAGCTCCTCCTCATGGCTCGCTTCGGCATCACGTATTCCGGTGGCGTCTATTGCTACGCGCAACGCAGCTACGACTACTTCTACGACGCGCTCGTCCGTGCCTGGGCCGCAGCCAAGCTTCCGCACTGACGTCGTTTCTCACCCTGATACCCGCTTGCCGCATCGCGTATCCGGCCGCGCGCTGCCGGCAGCATCGGACAGCGGTTGCGACGGCGGTGCCGACCGTCGCCACGATGCAACACGTACATCGGCGCGCATCGGCAGGACTTCTCTGCCTTACGTCACCCCAGGAACACACGATGCTTGATGCGATGGAACGCAACCAACACCGGGCGACTCGTCAGCGATGGTGCCGTTCATGAGGCGAGCGCTGGCCGAACTGGGCCAATGGCTGCATTCGGCGCTGCGCGCACCGGCACAGGGTTTTCTGCCTGAGGTCGACATCGAGCCGCCGCTGCGGGCCGAACTTTTCAGCGCCGACCAGATGGAGGAACACGGCGCTGCACTGGCGGCCTTCCATCGCGTGCAGCTTGGCCACGCGCCGAACCGGCTGCTGCCGCGCCTGGCGGAAAACGAAAGCGTGCTCGTCGACATCTGCGCGCTGATCACCGCGGCGATTCGCGAAGGGCGCCGCGTCACGCCGGCCAGCGAATGGCTGCTCGACAACTACTATCTGGTCGACGAACATGTGCGCACGGCCAGGCGTCATTTTCCCAAACGGTACAACCGGCAATTGCCACGCTTGACCAACGGCGTATCGGCGGATCTTCCCCGCATCTACGACATCGCACTCAACGCCATTTCTCACGGCGACGGACGCTTCGATCCGGAAAGTCTGCACCGCTTCGTCGCTTCGTATCAGCGCGTCGCGCCGTTGACGCTGGGTGAACTGTGGGCGATCCCGATCATGTTGCGGCTCGCACTCATCGAGAACCTGCGCCGCGTGGCGACGCGCGTGGCGCAGGACCGCCGGCACCGCAATCTCGCCGCCGACTGGGGCGAGCGCATGGCCGAGATCGCCGCCCACGACCCCAAGAGCCTGATCCTCGCCGTTGCCGACATGGCCCGCTCGGATCCGCCCGCGAGCGCGTCGTTCGTGGCAGAGCTGATGCAGCGTCTGCTCGGCCAGAGCGCTTCGCTCGCCCTGCCCGTCTCCTGGCTCGCACAGCGGCTGGCGGAAGACGGCGTGACCATCGAACAGCTGGTGCAGTCCGAGCACCAGCAGCAGGCCGCCGACCAGATGTCCGTGAGCAACAGCATCGGCAGTCTGCGTCTGCTGCTGTCGACCGACTGGCGCCGTTTCGTCGAGGGCCTCAGCGACATCGAGGCGATCCTCACGACCGATCCGGCGCAGGTCTACGCGCGCATGGATTTCGCCACCCGCGACGACTACCGGCATGCCGTCGAACACTTCGCCCGCAAGGCCGGCAGGACCGAAGCGGCGGTCGCCGGGGCCGCCGTCGCGCGTGCCGCCGCGGCAGCTCCCGGCACGCCGCAGGCCCATGTCGGCTACTACCTCGTCGGCGTCGGGCGTGCAGCCCTGCAGAGCGACTGCGGTTTGCGCCCGACCCGGCGCTACCTGCCGGTACGGGCGTATGTCGGCGCCATCGTGCTGATGACGGCGGCTCTTGTCGCCGCGGCGGCAGCGTGGCTGCCGCTGCCCGCCGCGTTCATCAGTTGCGGCGTCGCCATCGTCCTGCTGGCGCTGACGGCGAGCCAGCTCAGCGTCACCCTGGTCAACTGGATTGCCGCCCACCTGGCAGCGCCGCAGGCGCTGCCGCGCATGGACTATTCCCTCGGGCTGCCGCCGGACGCGTCGACCCTGGTCGTCGTGCCGACGCTGCTGGCCGGCGCGGAATCGGCCCAGGCCGATGTCGACGAGCTGGAAATCCGCTACCTCGCCAATCGCCAGACGAATCTGTATTTCGCGCTGCTGACGGATTTTCCCGACGCCGCCGCGGAGCACTGCCCGGACGACGCGGCCGTGCTTGCCACTGCCGTCGCCGGTATCGAACGCCTCAACCGGCTCTATGCCGACGCGGACGGCGCGGTGTTCTATCTGCTGCACCGGCCACGCCGCTGGAACGCGGGCGAAGCCGCGTGGATGGGCGAAGAGCGCAAGCGCGGCAAGCTCGGCGATCTCAATGCCTTGCTGCGCGGCCACGGCGCCGGGCGCTTCTCGTGCATCGTCGGCGCGGCCGAACGCCTGCGCGTCGTGCGCTACGTCATCACCCTCGATGCGGACACGCGACTGCCGCACGATGCCGCGCAGGAACTCGTCGCCACGCTGCACCATCCGCTCAACCACGCGCAATTGGATCCGCGCAGCGGCTGTGTGGTCGCCGGCTACGGCATCCTGCAGCCGCGCGTGGGCACGACCTTGCCGCCGGCCGGCGCCTCGGCCTATGCCGCCCTGTTCGGCGGCGACCTGGGCCTGGATCCGTATACGCGTGCCGTTTCCGATGCGTACCAGGATCTCTTCGGCGAAGGCTCGTTTACCGGCAAGGGCATCTACGACGTCGACGCATTCGAGCATTCCCTGGCCGGACGCATGCCGCACAACCGCATCCTGAGCCACGACCTGCTCGAAGGCTGCTATGCACGTTCCGGCCTCGCCAGCGACCTGGCCGTGTTCGAGAGTTTTCCGCAGAGCTATGCGGCGGACATGAAGCGCCGGCAGCGCTGGGTCCGCGGCGACTGGCAGCTGACGCCGTGGCTGTGGCCGCGTGTGCCGCTGGCCGACGGCAGCCGTGAACGCAATCCGCTGCCGGCGCTGGCGCGATGGAAGATCTTCGACAACCTGCGTCGCAGCCTCGTGGCGCCGGCGCTGCTGGCGCTGCTGCTCCTGGCCTGGACCGGTCTACTCGCCGCGCCGGCGCGCTGGACGGCGTGCCTGCTGTTCCTGAGCCTGTTGCCGGTGGCGCTGGAAACCCTGCTGGCGATGGCGCGCAAATCCGCCGACACCTTCTGGGGACAGCACCTGCGGCTGGCTGCGCACAACGGCACGCGCCGGTTCGGGCAGGCCGCATTCACGCTGCTGTGCCTGCCCTACGAAGCGGTCATTTCACTGGACGCCATACTGCGCACGCTCTGGCGGCGCCACGTCTCGCGGCGCCGGCTGCTGGAATGGGTGTCTTCCAGCGCGGTGCAGCGCCGCGGCGACGACGGCTGGGGCAGTTTCCTGCGGCGCATGGCAGTCGCGCCGGCAACCGCCGTGCTGGCCGGTGCCGGCGTGGCGCTGTACCAGCCCGCCGCAGCACCGGTCGCTCTGCCGTTCCTCGCGGCGTGGCTGGCTGCGCCGCTCGTCGCCTGGCTCGCGAGCCGTGCACCGGCGCCGGCCGAGACACCTCTGGACGCGCGCCACGTGCCCGCGCTGCGCGAGGCGGCGCGCCGGACCTGGCGCTACTTCGAGCGCTTCGCCGGCCCCGACGACCACTGGCTCGCGCCGGACAATTTTCAGGAACAGCCCGGCGGCGTGGTGGCGCATCGCACCTCGCCGACCAATATCGGCCTGGGGTTGCTCGCGACGCTGGCCGCCTACGACTTCGGCTATCTCGCGCGCCGGCGCCTGATCGAGCGTCTGGAGGCGGCGTTCGATTCGCTGGACCGGCTGGAGCGCTACCGCGGCCATCTGTACAACTGGTACGACACGCGCACGCTGGCGCCGCTGCAGCCGCGCTATGTATCCACGGTCGACAGCGGCAACTTTGCCGGCCATCTGCTGACGCTGCGCCAGGGCCTGCTGGCGCTCGCCGCCACGGAGCAAGCGCCGTCGCAGCTGCTGCAGGGCGCCATCGACACCGCGGCGGTGCTGCACGGACTGCTGACGGCACCGGCCCGGGCTGCGCTCGCGCAGTGCATCGCGGACGCGAACGCTGCCGTCGGCGACACGGCCGTGCGCGCCGCATTGCGCGCGCTGAACGTGCAGGCGCAGTCGCTGGCCGCCGATCCGGCGCAAGCAGAACCGGCGAGCTGGGCGCGCAGCCTTGCCCTGCAGTGCGCCGACGCCGAATCGGACGCAGCGCCTGCGGCGGATCAGGCGGAGCGGCTGCGCGTTCTGGCCGAGCGCGCCGCGCGGTTCGCCGAGCTCGACTACGAGTTCCTCTACGACCGCACGCGGGATCTGTTCTGCATCGGCTTCAACGTCACCGATCATCGGCGCGACAGCGGCTACTACGACCTGCTGGCCTCCGAGGCGCGGCTGGGGATTTTCGTCGCCATCGCCCAGGGCCGCATCCCGATTCGCGGCTGGTTCTCGCTCGGCCGCCTGCTGATGCAGGCCGGCGGCTCGCCGGTGCTGCTGTCCTGGAGCGGCTCGATGTTCGAGTACCTGATGCCGAACCTGGTCATGCCGGCGTATCCGGGCTCGTTGCTGGCGCATACGGGCCGCGCCGCGGTCGCACGCCAGATCGCCTACGGGCATGAGCGCGGCGTGCCGTGGGGCGTATCCGAATGCGGCTACAACCTGACCGATGCCGCCAACAACTACCAGTACCGCGCCTTCGGCGTGCCCGGCCTGGGCCTGCAGCGCGGCCTGGCGCAGGAACTCGTGATCGCGCCTTATGCCTCTGCCCTCGCCTTGCTCACCGCCCCCAACGCCGCCGCAGCCAACCTGCAGCGCCTGCGCGACCTGGGCTGGCTGGGCAGCTATGGCTACTACGAGGCGATCGACTACACCGCCACGCGCCTGCCGCCCGGGCAATCCCGCGCCGTGGTGCGTTCCTACATGGCGCATCACCAGGGCATGACCCTGCTGGCGCTGGCGCACGTGCTGCTGGACCGGCCGATGCAACGCCGCTTCGAGACCGATCCGCAGGTGCAATCCGCACTCTTGCTGCTGCAGGAACGCGTGCCGCGCGCGAGCGGCCAGACCGCCAGCGACCCGCGCCTGGTCGACCTGCGCGAGCAGGCCGACACGCCGTCGATACCGCTGCGCGTGTTCGACCGGCCCGACCCGGATTCGCCGGCCGTACAGCTGCTCTCCAACGGCCGCTACCAGGTCATGCTCACCAGTGCCGGCGGCGGCTACAGCCGTTGGCACGACATTGCGCTCACGCGCTGGCGCGAGGACTCGACCCGGGACGCCTGGGGCTGCTACGCCTACTTGCGCGACGTGAACAGCGGACAGGTCTGGTCCACCGCATTCCAGCCGACGCTGCGACCTGACGAGACCTACGCGGCAACCTTCACCGAAGCCTGCGTCGAATACCGCCGCCGCCACGACGACTGGGAGACGCATACCGAAATCGTCGTGTCGCCCGAAGACGACATCGAGCTGCGCCGCACCCGCATCACGAACCTGTCCGCCATCGAACGCGTGCTCGAGTTCACCAGCTACGCGGAAGTCGTGCTGGCGCCGGCCATCGCCGACAGCCTGCATCCGGCCTTCAGCAAATTGTTCGTCCAGACCGAAATCGTCGCGGCACGCAACGCGATCCTGTGTTCGCGCCGTCCGCGCGACCGGCGCGACACGCCGCCCTGGCTGGTGCACCTGCTGGTCGTGCGCGAAGGCGAAAGCCTCGCCGTGTCCTATGAAACCGACCGCGCGCGCTTCGTCGGCCGCCGTCGCGACACGGTTTTTCCGGCTGCGCTGGAGCGCGACGCCGTGCTGTCGGGTACCGACGGCTCGGTGCTCGATCCCATCGTCGCGATCCGTCACCGCATTCGTCTGGCGCCCGAGGCGACGGCGCAGATCGATCTGGTCGTCGGCGTCGGGACCAACCGCGAACATTGCCTGCAACTGGCGGACAAGTACCGCGACCGCCGCCTCGCGGACCGTGTCGTCGACCTCGCCTGGACGCACAGCCAGATGGCGCTGCGCCAGCTCAACATCAGCGAAGCCCAGGCGCAGACCTATGCCCGCCTGGCCGGACGCCTGCTCTACAGCCATGCATCGCTGCGCGCCGATGCGCAATCGGTATTGCGCAACCGGCGCGGCCAGCCCGGCCTGTGGGCGCATGCGATTTCCGGCGATCTGCCGATCCTGCTGGTACAGATCGGCGACATCGCCAACCTGGCGCTGGCGCGCGAAGCGCTGCAGGCGCATGCCTATCTGCGCATGAAGGGGCTGGCCGCCGACCTCGTCATCTGGAACGAGGAGCGCGCCGGCTACCGGCTGGACCTGCGCGACGCGCTGATGGGCATGGTCGCCGCGACCGTGGAGTCGAGCCTGCTCGACCGGCCGGGCGGCGTTTTCGTACGCGCAGGCGAGCAGATCTCGCACGAGGACCGGCTGTTGCTGCTGGCCGTGGCGCGCATCGTGCTCGACGATCGCAAGGGCGGACTCGGCGAACACCTGCGACGCCGCCCGGCCGCCGAAGCCCCGGTACCGCGGCTCGTGCCGAACGAACCCGAGCGCGCCGCACCGCCCGCCGCGGTACCGGCGGCGCCCCCCGCGCTCCTGCTCTACAACGGTCACGGCGGCTACTCTGCCGACGCGCGCGAATACGTGATCGTCAGCCGTCCCGGCGAGGCCACGCCCATGCCCTGGGCCAACGTCATCGCCAATCCGGACTTCGGCTGCGTCGTGTCGGAAGCCGGTACCGGCTATACCTGGCGCAGCAATGCGCACGAATACCGTTTGACCCCGTGGCACAACGATCCGCTGGCCGATGCCGCCGGCGAAGCCTTCTACGTGCGCGACGAAGAGAGCGGGCGCTATTGGTCGCCCACGCTGCTGCCCGCGCGCGGCACCGGCGACTACGTCACGCGGCATGGATTCGGCTACAGCGTGTTCGAGCATGCGGAAAGCGGCATCCTGACCGAGCTGCGCGTCTACGTGGCGGCCGACGCCGCGGTGAAGTTCTTCGTGCTGCGCGTACGCAATGCCTCGGGCCGGCGCCGCGCGCTGTCGGTGACGGGCTATGTCGAATGGGTGCTCGGCGATCTGCCGGCGAAATCCGCCATGCACGTGGCCACCGAGCTCGATCCCCACAGCGGCGCCCTGTTCGCGCGCAATCCCTTCCATCCGGAGTTCGGCGACTGGGTGTCGTTCTTCGATGTCGACGAACCCGCGCGCACGCTGACCGGAGACCGCCTCGAATTCATCGGCCGCAACGGCAACCTCGCCCGTCCCGCCGCGATGGAGCGCACGCGCCTGTCGGGTCGCGTCGGCGCACTGATGGATCCCTGCGGCGCGATCCAGATACCGCTCGATCTGGCCGACGGGCAGTCGCGTGAAGTCATCTTTCGCCTCGGCACGGCGACCAGCGCCGACGCCGCCAATGCCCTCGTGCTGCGCCTGCGTAAGACCGGCGTCGCGCGCGCGGCGCTCGCCGCCGTCGCCGGCCAGTGGAGGCAACTGCTCGGCGCGGTCGAAGTACGGACGCCGGACGCCTCGTTCGACGCCCTGGTCAACGGCTGGCTGGTCTATCAGGTCATTGCCTGCCGCCTGTGGGGACGCAGCGGCTACTACCAGTCAGGCGGTGCCTTCGGATTTCGGGACCAGTTGCAGGATGCGATGGCGCTGGTGCATGCGGCGCCGCAACTGCTGCGGGCGCAACTGCTGCTGTGTGCCACGCGCCAGTTCAAGGAAGGCGATGTGCAGCACTGGTGGCATCCCCCCTCCGGGCGCGGCGTGCGCACGCGCTGTTCCGACGACTATCTGTGGCTGCCGCTGGCGACCTGCCGCTACGTCGCGTGCAGCGGCGACGCCGCCGTACTCGATGCGGCCGATCTCTTCCTCGACGGACGCGCGCTCAACCGCGACGAGGAGTCGTACTACGACCTGCCCCTTCGCTGGGATACGCACCTGCCGCTGTACGACCATTGCGTGCGCGCGATCGAGCACGGTCTGCGCCTGGGGCCGCACGGGCTGCCGCTGATCGGCAGCGGCGACTGGAACGACGGCATGAGCAACGTGGGTCCGGATGGCCGCGGCGAAAGCGTGTGGCTGGGCTTTTTCCTGTATCGCGTGCTGCTGGATTTCGCGCCGCTCGCGCACGCCCGCGGCGACGCCGTGTTCGCTGCGCGCTGCCGTGAAAGCGCCGCACTGTTGCGCACCAGCCTCGAAACCAGCGGCTGGGACGGCGCCTGGTACCGGCGCGCCTATTTCGACGACGGCACGCCGCTCGGCACCGCCGCCAATGCCGAATGCCGCATCGATTCGATCGCGCAAAGCTGGGCCGTGCTGTCCGGCGCAGCGTCGGACAAGCGTGCCGCGCAGGCGCTTGACGCGCTGCAGGCGCATCTGGTGCGGCCGCAGTCGCAACTGATCCAGTTGCTGGACCCGCCGTTCGACGGCGCCGGGGCCGACCCGGGATACATTCGCGGCTACGTGCCCGGCGTGCGGGAGAACGGCGGCCAGTACACGCATGCGGCGATCTGGGCGGCGATGGCGAATGTGGAAGCGGGCCGCACCGACGTGGCGTGGCAGTTGTACGACATGATCAATCCGGTACGCCACGCGCTCACGCGTGCGGGCGTGGACACCTATCAGGTAGAGCCCTACGTGATCGCGGCCGACGTCTACGCCGTGGCGCCGCATACGGGACGCGGCGGCTGGACCTGGTACACCGGTTCCGCCGGCTGGATGTACCGCCTCAGCGTGGAATCACTGCTCGGCATACGCCGCGAAGCCGACACCTTGCGCATCGATCCGCGCCTGCCGGCGCACTGGCCGGGATTTGGCTGCACCTACCGCTATGGCAACAGCGTCTATCGCATCACGGTGACGGTAACAGCGGACACGAGCTTCGTCGCGGGCGGCACCGTGCTGCGCCTCGTCGACGACGGCGCCGAGCATGCCGTCGATGTCGTGGTCGGCCGCCACGCGGCCAGTGCGGCGGAAACCCGCGCCGACGCGGCCATCTAGCAGCGCCGGCCGTGGCCGGCCGGCCGATGTCTGCGCGGCGAACAGGCTGCGGTCAGGCACGCGCCCGCAGGCGGCACGGCGATCGTGCCGCTGAGCGGCGACGCACTCGCCGGCACCGTGACGGCGCCGCCGGTGCGGCCAGAAGAGCCATGGTGGAATTTGCAAAAAACTGCACATTGCCTTCCGGCGTCTCAGCGCCGGTCGGGAAGGCGGATCCCGATTCCGCCGGCCTCGTAGATCCGTTCCCCGTCGACCCAGAGGCTCGCATCGGCGATGGCGTGATCAGGGCCGGCGTCGGTCACCTGGAGCGTGATCGCCACTTCGCCGTGGTGCGGCAGCACCTGCCCGCGGTATTTCCAGGTGTGCTCGCGTCCGAGCAGCGGCGCCACGACGCCGACCGGTGCACCGCGCGTCATGCGCAGCCACTGCTCCAGCGACTGCAGCATCGCCTGCACGCCGAGCGAACCGGGCTGCACGGGATCCTGGAAGAAATGCGCCTTGAAGAACCACTCGCCGGCATCGACGCGTTTGCGTGTGCGGATCGCGTCGGGCCAGGCGCCGTCGACGCGGTCGATCATGCGCAGCATCGAGGGTTCGTCGAGTTCGCGCGCGGCGTTCGGTTCGCGCTGGAGCAGCGCTTCGTGCAGCGCACTGCGCGGCAGGCCGGCCTGCGCCGCGAGCGCGGCGCGCGGGAAGAAGCCGAACACCGTCTTCAGCGTGTAGACCGCGCGCACACCGACGCTGCAGCGCACGTCGAACGCGACGATGATCATGCCGCCGGATGCGGAGACCGACGTCAGCGTGGCTTCGGTGCTGAGCGTCTCGCCGCCGCGCAGTTCGGCGTGCTGCGTGCCGCGGCCGTCGAGGTTGCGGAAGCGCAGTTCTTCTTCACTCGACAACGCGCAGCCGGCCCAGCTCGACAGCCAGCCGCAGGGTTGCAGCGCGGCTTCCTGCAGCACGGCGAACGGCACGACGCCGGCGGCGTCGAGATACCACGCGTCGCGCGGCACGTCGTAGTCGGCGACGACGCGTGCGCCGGACCGCATCTCGCCCTGCTTGCCCTCGACGCTGACGATGCGGCTCATGCACAGGTACGGCGGTGCCGGCAGGCGCGGCGCGCGCAGCGTGCCGTCGAAGCGCTCGTACAGGGGCCCGAACGCACGCGACGGACGGCCGAGTGCCGACGCGAGCAGGCCGTCGCTGTCCGCGGCCGGAAAGTCCGGCACCAGGCGCAGCGCGAGACGCCGCGCGTGGAAGGCTTTCAATCCGTCGACCGTGCACAGCAGGTCGGCCCAGATCGTCGGTACCGGCCCCGCCGATATTTCCTCGACGAACACTTCGGTCACGAGCCGTTTCGAGCTCGGGATCACCTGGCCGCGGCACTGCAGTTTGTAGGCGAGGTCGGGCACGGGCTCGAAGCGCGCGCCGTCGTGGTCGAGCGTGTAGCCGCAGGCGGCGAGATGGAACGCGAGCGCCTGCAGGCACCCTTCCAGCATCAGCGTGCCGGGCATGCACGGATCGTTCTTGAAGTGTCCGTCGAAGAACCAGCGCGACGGATCGATATCGAGTTCGGCCTTGAGATACCCGCGTCCCCACGGGCCGCCGCGCGGCTCGCACGCGGCCACGCGGTCGAGCAGCAGCATGTCGCCGGACTGGATGCATGGGCTGCGCGTATGCGTGCGCGCGAGTTCGAAACCGGTGCCGAAACACGCGTGCAAATCACCGTTCGCGAACGCCTCGAGCGCGGCGCGATCGAAACTCGTGCGCCTGCTTACCGCGCGTGGCGGATCGAGGCGCGGGTTCGCGACGATCTCCTGACTTTCGGGTGTCCACAGGCAACCTGCCGAGCCCGCAAGTTCGGCGTCCGTGAAGAAACCGGCCTGGCCATTTCTGACCGTCAGTTGCTTGCGACTGCCGTTCATGCAGTCGTAGTGGAAGAACATCAGGCGCACGTCGCCCTGTGCGGCGTGCCCGTCGAGATGGATGTCGAAGGTGATCGTCTCGCCCGCGCGCGGCAGCTCGCCGTGATAGGTGAGCTCGCAGCCGAGCAGGCGGTAGACGCGCTCGCTGCGATTGAGCGCATCGACGCCGAGCCAGGAGATCAGCATCAGGTCCGCCTGCCCCGCCTCGACCATCACGCCGCCCGGCATGCGCCCCTGATGCAGGTACCAGGGTTCGGCGCCGATGTCGGTCTGCGTCGTGATCGAGCCCTTGCCCATGCTCATCGGCTCGGCGCGGAGCGCAGTCACGCGGTCGGCGAGCAGCAGCGGCGGACGCGGCATGCGCACCTGACGCGCGAAGCCGTCCTGCGCCGCGAACGGCGCGCCGAAGATCGCCGAGATGTTGCCGTCGGCGTGGACCAGGAGGTCCTCGCGCGTGAAGCGCACGGCGCGTTCCGCCACACCGGCCGAAGCGGGAGCTTCGCGACGTGGCGCGTGCGTCTCATCGGCCGAGACGCCGGGGTCGGGCTCGCGCACGCGCGAAAATGGCGGGATCGAATGCAGGTTCGCGTCGTGTCGTCCCGCGCGCAGCAGCGCTTCAGTTGCTTTGACCTGCAACGCCAGGAACTGTGCGTGCGCGCTGGTCTGCGCTTCGGTGAACGCCTGCTGCGCCGCGGCGAGTCGCGCGAGTTCGGCGCGTATGCCCTCGAGCGCGGGATGCGTCGTGCGCGCCACTGCCGAAGCAACGAGCGGCGACGCGGCGCGCGGTGATGCGCCGGCAGCCGTCGCGGCGACGACGGGCTCGGGCATCGTGCGCCCGGAAATCTTGCTTTCGAGCATCTGGCTTAGAAAAGCCGGGCTTTCAAAAGCCGGGCTTTCAAAAGCGGGGTTTTCGGAAACCTGCTTTTCGAGAATCGCCGGCAGCCGCGGCGCGCGCGCCATCGTCTGCACGGCTTCTTCGCGCGGCGGCAGGCGCACCGGCGGCGGATGCGCGTCAAAGCGGCGCGGTCGCTTCGGCTCGATGCGCGGCACCGGCGCGAGCGCGGCTTCCAGCGCCGCGTGATCCACCGCCACACCGGCGGCAAGCAGCGCGGCAGTCGCACCGAGCACGGCTTCGATGCCGTCGCCCTGCCGATCGAGGCTCACGACGAGCGCCTCGCGCGCGCCGAGCACGTGACGGATCGCGCGACCGAACGTGCCGCCCGGTCCATGCTCGACGAACACGCGCACGCCGTCGTTCCAGGCGTTCTCGACGAGCGCACGGATGTCGATCGTGTCGACGGCCTGCGCGAGGATCGCCTGCGCGCAGGCTTCGCTGTCGGGCGCATAGGGCCGGCCGCTCGCGGTGCTGTAGACGCGACCGCGACGCGGCGCCGACGTCGTGCGGCGATGCACGTCCAGCCAGGCGCGCTCGGCACCGCGCAGCTCGGGCACATGTACCACCAGGGAATAGTCGAGATGCAGGCAGCGCGCGGCGCCGACCCGTCCGACCGCGCGCGCGCACTGCGCGGCATCGCCGGCGATGAGGCAGCTCGCGTCGTCGTTGATGATCGCGATGCGCACGCGGTCCAGACCGGCCAGCGCGCGACGCACGTCATCGAGCGGCGCGGCGACGGTCCAGCACTGCCACGCGGCGGGTTCGCCCCACGCGCGCGCCAGCAGATCGAAGCGGCCGGCGAGTTCGCGCTCGAGCAGGCCCGAGGCTTCCATGTCAGCCATCAGCGCGTCGGGATCGGTCCAGACGCCCGACGCGATCAGCGCGTTCGTCTCGCCCGACGAGTAGCCGAGCCATGCGTCGGCCCTGAGGCCCAGCAGGCCTTCGCTCAACGCGACGTGCAGCTGGGACAGCGCCGAGGAACCGCACAGTTGCTCGAACACGCCGGGTGCTGCGTCGCCCGCGGCGAAGGACCCGGCGAGCGCGGTCGCGAGGCGGCGGCTGCGCGCGCGCAGATGCTCGTGCAGGTGCGGCAGATGCAGCAGCAGGTCGCGTCCCATGCCGCGATACGATGCGCCCGCGCCGGCGAACGCGAATGCGATCTCCCCGACGATCGGCCGCGCGCGGAAAAACACGCCGCGGCCGGCGGGCGCGCCCGTTTCGAGGTGCGCGATCGCGCGCGCGCGCGCGGCCTCGAGCGACTCGTCCGTCGCGACGAGCACGCAGCGCGACGGGCCGTCGAGGCCGCGGCGATCCTGCTTCAGCGCGGCTGTCACCGCATCCTTGTCGGCGCCGGCGAAACAGTGCAATCGCGCGACGGCGTGTTCGGCACGGCGCGGATGCGCCGGGGCTTCGACGAGATTCGCCGCACGGCGCGGCTCGGCGCTGAGCCACGGCGCGCCGTCGACAGCGCGCCGATGATGCAGCGCGAGCGCGGCGGCGGCCGTTTCCACTAATCCAAAAGCCGCGTGCGCATACCCGAATCGCTCTTGCAGCAGCGCGTTCAGTCGCGACGGCGGCGCCCCTGTTGCGACGGGCGTCGCCGCCACGAAGCCATCGTCCACGAGCGCATACACGCGATCGCCGTCGCGCTGCGCATCCTCCAGCCGCTTCAGCACCACGGCCACCGCCGCGTCGCCGGGCACTTCGCGGCTCGCCGCACGGTGTACGGCTTCGCAGCTAAAGTCGACGGCACCGACGATCGCCGCGTCGAGTTCGCCGCACGCGAGCCCCCGCGCCGCGATCTGCAGCGCGTGCGTTCCCGACGCCGCTCCGGCCTGCAGCGTGAACGACGGGCCACCGAGATCGAACTGCGAGCTCAGGCGATTGGCCGGGATGTTCGGCATCGAGCCCAGCACTGCAGCAGCCTCCAGCGCCGGGACCAGCGTCGCGCGCGCACGCGCCGCCCAGTCGTCGTCGCGGCCGTTGGTGAGTCGCCAGCGCGCACCGTGGCGCGCGATTTCCGGATCGGGTTCGAGGCCGATCAGCACCGCGCTGCGCTCGCGCGGCAGCGGCGTCGTCTCCGCGAGCGCCTCGCACGCAGCCGCGAGCAGCGCGAGCTGCTGCGGCAGCGCCTGTTCGAGGTCGCGCGGCGGAAAGCGCAGGCCATCCATGTCGAGTTCGAACGCGTCCATGCGGCCCTCGCGCAGTGCGCGAGGGTCTGAATCCCCAGCGCCGTCGCGCGGCGCGCGTTCGTCGAACAGCGCGCGCGTGAACGCCGCGCGATCGGGCGCGTCGGCGATCTTCGCGCCGATGCCGACGATCGCGACGGGACGTGCGACGGGCACGCTGCGTTCGTTGCCGATGCCGACGTCGTCTTCCGAAACGATCAGATGCGCGTTGTTGCCGCCGAAGCCGAACGCGGAAATCGCCGCAATGCGCGGGCCGTCGCTGATCCACGGCTCGGCTTCGTGCAGCACGCGGAACGGCGTCTGCTGCACGGCCGGATTCGCATCGTCGCAATGCAGGGTCGGCGGACGCAGGCCCGCGCGCATCGCTTCGAGCACCTTGATCAAACCGGCCGCACCGGCGACGGTGATCAGGTGTCCGAGGTTGGATTTGAGCGAGCCTATCGGCACGGCGTCCGCCTGCGCGAATACGCGCGCGCTGCTGCGCAGCTCGGTCGCATCGCCGATCGGCGTGCCGGTAGCGTGGCATTCGAGCAGCGACACCTGCTTCGGTTCGATTCCCGAGATCGCATATGCCGCGCCGATCGCCCTCGCCTGTCCGTCTTCGCTCGGCGCGAGAAAACCTTTGCCGCGGCCGTCGTTCGACAGCCCGATGCCGCGGATCACGCCGTGAATCGTGTCGCCGTCGCGGCGTGCGTCGGCCAGGCGCTTTACGGCCAGGAACGCCGCGCCTTCGGCCGGCACCAGCCCGTCGGCGTCGCGATGAAACGGCCGCGATCGTCCGGTCTTGCTGAGTGCGCCGAGTGTACAAAATCCAACATGGAGAAAAAGATCGTCGGCGCGCTGCACCGCGCCGGCGAGCATCACGTCGGCGCGGCCCTCGTGCAGCGCATCGCATGCGAGCTTGATCGCATACAGCGACGATGCGCAGGCGGCGTCGAGGCAGAAACTCCCGGCGTCGAGCGCCAGCGCGCGCTCGAGCATCGCCGCGGTGCCGCCGCTCATGAAGCGGTTGCGCGGATCGACCTCGCCTGCGCCGGTCCACACCTGCTCGCAGAACGCGGCCATCTGCGCGGTCGGGAAACCGAGGTTGCCGAACACCGCGCCGACGCGACCCGCCGCGCGCGTCTCGCGCAGCGCTTCGCGCGCGCAATGCAGCGTCCAGTGCACGAGCGGGTCGAGCCCGTCGAGCTCGGCGGCCGCAACCGCGAAGCCGCCAGGATTCCAGATCGAGGCGAAACCATCGACGTAGCCGCCGCGGTCGGACCACGCGCGATCCGGCCGCGGCGCGTCGGGTGCGCACAACGCATGCTCGGGCGCGAGACGCCAGCGGTCCGCCGGCACAGGCCTGACGAGATCGCGTCCGTTGACGACGGCTTCCCAGAGCGCCGCCGGGCTCAGCGCGCCCGGCAGCACACAGGCGCGTCCGACGATGGCGATGGGTTCGAACACGCGATCAGGCGCCGTTCGGCAACGCGTGGTTCTGCACGCCGATCATCTCGGCATAGCGGCTGCCGGTCTTGTCGGTCAGCACGATGTCCGTCGTCGTGTCGCTGCTTCCGACGTTGCGGACATAGGCAGTGGCCGTGATCGGACCGACGATCGGCTGCGCGCCGAAGTGCCGCAGCTCGGCGATCGAGGTCGGCAGCGTCTGGCCGCCGAGCATGCGCCGGCCATGCAGCGCGGCGATCTGCAGCGCGCCGTCGAGCGCCGCGACGTCGAGCGTCCAGCGCTCGCCGTCCCAGCCCGCCGCGTCGACACCGCGCACCGTTGCACCGATGCCCTCGTCGGAGATGCCGTGCACTTCGTCGATCAGCTCGAACTGCTTGCGATGGAACAGCAGCTCCGGATAGATGCGTTCGCCGCTCCACGTGTCCAGCGCCAGTTTGGGCGCCTCGCGCCGGGCCTTCGGCGGCTCCGGCAGCAATTCCGCGCGCGCGCTGTAGTTCAGCGCGCCGCGCGCGTCGCGCACGGTCATCAACAGTTGCACGCCGCGATCGCTCGCCAGCGGCGTCGCCTCGATGCGGCAGCGATCGCCGCCGTTTTCAAAACCGGCCAGCCGGATGCCCTTGAGCACCTTGAGGTCGTGCAGGCTGGCCAGCGCCAGGCCGGGGCGGAAACTGCGCGCCGCGCGCGCCATCCATTCGGCGACGAGCACGACCGGCACGACGGGCGTGCCTTTCACGGCGTGACCTTCAAGGAAGGCGTGGCTCGCGCGCGAGACGACGAGCTCCACGCTCTGCACGCGCGCTTGCGCGCCGTCCATCAGCAGCGCTTCGCCGCGCGGCTCGCCGCCGAGCACGAGCTCGATGTCGGCGGCACGCGCATCGCCCATTTCGTCGGCGAACATCTTCGCGCCGGCATCGAGCGGGATCATCGGCACGCCGAGTTCGGCGAAGCGCGCCTTCAGCGCCGGCGTGACCATCCCGCCTTCCCACGGCCCCCAGCCCAGCGACTTCGCGCGCAGGCCGGGGCGCCTGCGCGCCTCGGCCGAGACGACCTTGGCCAGCACTTCGTTCGCCATCGCGTAGTCGCTCTGGCCGGTGTTGCCGCAGCGCGCCGACACCGACGAGAACACGCAGAGCAGCTTCAGCGGATCGGCCGCGGTCGCAGCGAGCAAGGCGCGCAGTCCGCCGACCTTCGTGCCGAACACGAGGTCGAACTGCGCCAGCGTCTTGTCGGCGATGCGGCGATCGGCGAGCACGCCCGCGGCATGCACGACGCCCGCGATCGCGCCCCAGTCCTGGCGCACGCGCTCAAGCGTCGCGGCGAGCGCCGCGGCATCGTCGACCGCGACCGGTTCGTAGCGCGCCTGCGCGCCGTGCGCCTGGATCGCGGCAAGCGTCGCGCGGATTTCGCGCGCGCCGAGGATGCGATCGACTTCCTTGGACAGTTCGTTCGGCGTCAGCGATGCGCCGCGCGCGAGCACGACGCGCTTGAGCTGCGCTTCGTCGACGATGCCCGCGCAATCGGCGGGTTCCTCGCCAAGCGGCGTGCGTCCGATCAGCACGAACCGCGCCTTGCACTGCCTGGCCCATTCCACGATGCACGCCGCAGTCACGCCGCGTGCGCCGCCCGAGACGACGACGACATCGCCGGCACCGATCGCGCTGACCGACGGACGCGCCGCGCGCGCGACGCTCTGCAGCGTGAAACGACCGCCCGCGGCCGGCAACGCGATTTCGATTTCGCCGCCGCCGCGCAGGAGTTCGTCGGCGATGGCTTCGGCGAGCGCCGCGTCGTCACGTGCGCCGCGCTCCACGTCGATCGATTTCAGCGTCGCGCGCGGCCATTCCAGCGCCGCGGTCTTGACCAGCGCCGGCAGGCCCGCGAGCCACGCGCGGCGCGCGTCGGCATTGCGCAGGCCGAAATGGCCGCCGGTGTCCTGCACGGTCACGAACAGCGCATCGTCGACGCCGGCGAGCGCCTGTGCCACGACGAATGCCTCGCGGTTGACCGCCATCGCCTGCACCTCGTCGTCGACGCGGCGCAGGCCGCCGAGATAGACGCAGCGCGTTGCGCCGTCGGGCAGCGCGTCCACCGCGCGCGCGTCGACACCGTTGCTGCGCAGCGCGGTCGCGACGGCGATGTCCAGTCCCGCGGCGCCGAGCACGTACACCGGTTCGCCGTCGACGAGCCCCGGCATGGCAAAGCCGGCCGCGGGCGCGGGCATGAGTTCGAGCACGAAGCGGCCAAGTTCGGCGCGGCGCATCGATTTCGCTTTCGGCGCCTCGGCACCCGGTGCCGCGGCCGCGACGGTCGGAGCCGGTGCCGCAATTGCAGTCGGCGTCGCGCCGAGGTACGCCACGATGTCGGCCAGCGTGTGCAGCGCCGCCGGGCGTGCGCGGTCCTTCTCGATGCCGGGCACGCGCTCGGTCATCGCCGCGAGGATTTCCACGCGCTTGATCGAATCGATGCCGAGATCGGCTTCGATGTCCATCGCGAGATCCAGCATCTCGACCGGATACCCGGTCTTTTCGGCAACGACGCCCAGCAGGATGCGCGCGATGTCGACGCCGGCCGCGGCAGGCGCAGCGGCGGGTGCGCTCGCGACGACATCGCCCTGCAGGAACTCGGCGATCTGCCGCAGCGTGTGCAGGCCGGTCATCTTCGTCCGGTCGGTCTGCGCGGGGAGCGCGCCCTGCGCATGCACTGCCGCCAGGATTTCGACGCGCTTGATCGAATCGACGCCGAGGTCCGCTTCGAGATCCATGTCGAGGTTGATCATCTCGGCGGGGTAGCCGGTCTTGTCGGCGACGACGGCAACGAGCAGCGCAGCGAGGTCGATGCGCGGCGCCGGCGAGGAAACGACCGCGGGCGCCGCGGCCGCGGCAGGCGCTGCAACGGCAGGCGCTGCAACGGCAGCAGGTGCCGCGACGGCAATGGGAGCCAACGGCGCGGTCGGCGCAGGCGCGGCCGTCGCGATCGGCATGTGTGCAGGCGGCAGCGGCGCGGCGATCGGTGGAGCCGCGGTCGCGACCGGTGTCGTTGCCGCGGCCGGCGGCGCCGCACCGAGCAGCGCAGTGAGACCGTTGATCGCGCTCTCGGCCAGCTTGAGGTACTGCGTGTGGCTGTCGCTCAGCGCGCGCTGGTAGGCCGCGTGCGCATTCGCGGTCTGCTGCTGTGCTTCCTGGAACGCGGCGAGCCAGGCCGGCGACAACGGCGATTCTTCGTTCACGGTACGGACCTCGACAACGGGTGCGGATTCCGCACGCGGCGGATTGGAACGTGCTTGATTTGGAGCCGGCAGGCGCGACGGATCGGCCGGCGGATACGGCTTGCCGACGTTGGTGCCGCTGATGGCGATGCCGTGTTTGTGAGTCGGGCGCGGCGCTTGCGCGCGCACGTCGGCAAACAAGGCCGACACTTTGCTTACACGGCCCGCGGCGACGAGCTGCGCGAGGCCCGCGAGCAGCGGTTCGAGATCGGACTTGCCCCTGCGATCGAGCGCGATCGCGTGATGCGTGCGCGTACCGAGGATCGCGCCGACGAGCCCCTTGAGCACCGTGCCCGGGCCGACTTCGACGAAGCAGCGCGCACCGGCGGCATGCATCGCCTCGATCGTTTCGACGAAGCGCACCGGCTGCGCGATCTGCTGCGCGAGAACCGCGGCGACATCGCCGGCGTAAGGCGCTGCGTGCGCATTCGCGTAGACGGGCACGCGCGGCGCGGCGAAGTCGATCGTCGCGAGGAATTCGCGCAACGGCGCGCACGCCGGCGCGACCTGCGCCGAGTGGAACGCGGCCGCAACGGGCAAGCGCTTCGCCGCGACGCCTTGCGTGTCCAGCGCGGCGATGGCATCGAGCGGTCCCGACACGACGACTTGCTCGGGCGCGTTGTGATTCGCGATCGCGAGCGACGGACCGATCAGCTCCCGCGCGCGTTCGATCGAGCAGGCCAGCGCGCACATCGCGCCGCTGCCGCTCGCCGCGGCGTCGCGCATGAGTTCGCCGCGGCGGCGCGCGATGCGCAGGGCGTCGGCTTCGGTGACGACGCCGGCCGCGTGCAGTGCGATGATTTCGCCGAAGCTGTGGCCCGCCGTCATTGCGCCTTCGACGCCAAGCTCGCGCAACACCGCGAGCAGCGCCATCGACGCGAGGCCGAGCGCAGGCTGCGCGTTCTCGGTGCGCGTGAGCGCGTCGCCGGAATCGCCGAACGCGATCTCGTGGATACGCAGATCGGCAGCGCGATCCCACACGGCGCGCGCCACGTCGAACTGCATCGCAGCCGCAGCGCCCATGCGGTTGTACTGGCTGCCCTGTCCCGGAAACAGCAGCACGAGCGCGCCGTCGGGCGCGCCGACGCCGTAGCTCGTGCCGTCCGGCAGCTGGAACGACTGCGCAGGATCGGCGGCGATTTTCTTGTGCGCGAGGTCAAGCCGGGCGTCGAGTTCGGACATGCTGGCCGCGACGACGGCGAGGCGTACCGCGGCGGTGTGATCGAACGCATCGCGCGAGGAACGTGCGAGCGACGACAGCGCAACACTGCTCGCGCACGATCGGCGCAGCTGCGCGACCTGTTCGACGAGCGCGTCGGCATTCGGCGCACTCAGCGCAACGAGATCGTGCGACTGGGTCGCGAGCCGTTCGGCGCGCGGCGCCGCGCCGACGTATTCCTCGAGCGCGAGATGGAAATTCGAACCACCGAATCCGAACGCGCTGACCGCTGCGCGCCGCGGATGCGCCGCGTCGCGGATCCACGGTCGCGCCGACGTGTTCAGATAGAACGGGCTTTGCGCCAGCGCGAGATTCGGATTCGGTGTATCTGCCTTGATCGTCGGCGGCAGCACCTTGTGGTGCAGCGCCATCACCGCCTTGAACAGACCCGCGGCGCCCGCGGCCGCCTTGGTATGACCGATCTGGCTTTTCACCGACCCCAGCGCGCACCACTGCGTGCGCGTGGCATCCGCTTCGGCGTAGACGCTGCGCAAGCCTTCGAACTCGGCGACGTCGCCGGCCTTGGTGCCGGTACCGTGCGCCTCGACGAGTTCGATGGTCTCCGGACCGAAGCCGGCCTGCGCGTAGGCGCGGCGCAAGGCGACCGCCTGCCCCGCCGACACTGGCGCATACACGGACTTCGCACGACCGTCCGACGAGGTGCCGACACCGCGCAGCACCGCGTAGATGCGGTCGCCGTCGCGCTCGGCGTCGGACAGACGCTTCAACGCGACCATGCCGAGCCCTTCGCCGAGCATCGTGCCGTCGGCCTGGTCCGAGAACGGCCGGCAGTCGCCGCTGGGCGACAACGCCGGCGTCTTGGAGAAACACATGTACATGAAGATGTCGTTGAGCGTGTCGACGCCGCCGCTGATCACGAGATCGGAATCGCCGAGCTGCAGCTCGTTGACCGCCATCTGGATCGCGGAAAAACTCGACGCGCACGCCGCATCGGTCACGCAGTTGGTGCCGCCCAGACCGAGCCGGTTCGCGATGCGGCCGGCGACGACGTTGCCGAGCAGTCCCGGGAACGACGCTTCCTGCCACGGCACATAATTCGCGGCGATGCGTTCGCAGGCAGCCTGCACCTCGTCTTCGGGCAGGCCGGTTTCGCGCAGCGCCTTCTGCCAGACCGGGCGCTGCAGGCGCGATACCAGCGAGAACAGCAATTCCTGCGCGCTCGTGACGCCGAGGATCACCGAGATGCGCGAGCGGTCCATCGTCTCGAACTGATCGCGCGCGGCGTCTTCGAGCACCGCGCGCGCCGCGATCAGCGCGAGCAGCTGCGACGTATCGGTCGCGGGAATCGTCGACGGCGGGATACCCCAGCCGAGCGCATCGAAATCCATCGGCGCGAGAAAACCGCCGCGGCGTGCGTAGGTCTTGTCCGGCGCCGAGGGATCGGCGTCGTAGTAATCGTCGATGCGCCAGTGCGTCGCCGGCACGTCGGTCAGCAGATCCTTGCCGGCAAGGATGTCGCGCCAGAAGCCGTTCGCGTCGTGCGAGCCGGGAAAGATCGCGCTGACGCCGACGATGGCGATCGGCTGGCGCTGCGGGGAACTCATGCGAGAGGCCTCGGACGGAAATCGAACGCTGCGGTTGGGATCGGCAAACCGAAGGTGCGCAACTGCTGCGCGCGCGTGAGTACCGCGGCGCCTTCCAAAAGATTCAGCGCGACCTGGACGGCGGTGCGCTTCGCGGGCGCTTCAAGGAAACTGCCCGCAACCCAGCGGTTGAACGCGCCCATCGCAGGGCCGCACCAGATCTGGAAATCGGTCAGCCGCTCGGTCACGCCGTCGATCGCCCAGCGGCTGGAAAGACCGAGGTAGGAGCGGAACACGAGCGCCATGCGGTGCTTCGGATCCGACTCGGCGCGAGCGACCTGCGAGGGATCGCGCGAGGACCAGAACGCGCGCGTCGAGGCCCAGGACTCCTCGAAGCTCGCACGCAGCATGTCCTTCTCGATCTTCGCGCGCTCGGCCGCCGGAATCGCGTCGAGCGACGGATAGGCGCGGTAGATCTCGTAGAGCTTCTTCGCGCGGATCGCGAACATCGTGCCGCGACGCAGGACCTGCACGTCGACGCCCATCTCGAACATGTCGGCCGCCGGCGCCATGATCACGTCGGTCATCGAGGCTTGCGCGAGCATCGCGCGCGCGCCGGCGCCGAGGCCCGATTCCACGCACGCCTGGTTCACCGAGCCGGTCTGCACGTAGGCCGCGCCGAGCGCAAAGGCCGACGCGAGCGCGCCGGGCGTACCGAGGCCGCCCGCAGCGCCGACGCGGATCGGACGCGCGTAGCGCTGCTCGGCCATGATGCGATCGCGCAGCGCCATGATCGTCGGCAGCAGCGCGGCCAGCGGACGGTTGTCGGTGTGGCCGCCGGAATCCGCCTCGCAGGTGATGTCCTCAGCGAGCGGCACGCGCGCGGCGAGATCGGCCTCGGCGCGCGTGAGCGCGTTGCGCGCGACCAGCGCGTCGAGGATCGCGGCCGGCATGGGCGCCATGAACGGCTTCGCCACTTCCTCGCGCGAGACCTTCGCGAGCACGCGATGGCGGCGATGAATCGTGCCCGTGCCGTCGACCGTGAGACCGGTCGCCGCATAGCGCACGATCGCCGGTGTGAGGCCCATGAACGCCGACGCCTCGACGCAGCGCACGCCGCGCCGGATGAAGAGATCCGCGACCGCGTCCTCGATCGCGGGCTCGCTCGGACTGTGGATGAGGTTCACGCCCCAGGGCAGCCCGCGCGGATCGAGTTCGCGCGCCAGTTCGTCGACCGCGGCTTCGACGCGCGCCGGCGACAGACCCGCGGCACCGAAAAAGCCGAGGCAACCCGCGCGCGCCATTTCGATCACGAGACGCGTCGTGGCGATGCCGTTGGCCATCGCACCGGCGACGTAGGGGAAGCGCGTGCCGTGCACCTCGTTGAAGGTGCGGTCGCCGAGCCACTCGGGATACAGCGGCGGCAACATCCCGAGCACCGGCCAGGCGCCGCTTTCTCCCGCGGCGACCAGCACGCCATCGAGCCCGACGCCCAGCCGGCCGTCGCGATCGTCGCGGATGACAACCGCAGTGTGGCGGACCTGGGCGCAGGCGCCCGCGAGCTCGGCCGGCGCGAACGCGGGCGCTCCACCGCGCCACAGCGCCGGCGCATGGGAGGCAATCGTGGGGACACTAGCCAAAACTGGCACTCAGTGGCACTTTACGGGACGGCCGTTATAGCCCTGCCGGAGCGGAAATGCCACCTCGTAGGCCGGTTCACGGGAAAAACACCCGTCTCACTCGATCGAAATGCGCGGCACGTCGGTGCGTCTCCGCGCCGTACGGCTGGCAGGCTTCCTCGACGCATCGGACGCCGCACTTTCAGCGCTCCGCGACGCAGGCGCCTTTCCCGTGACCGGGACTACGCGCTCCGCGAAGAAGGCCGCCGTCCGCCAGGCACTCGTCGCTGCCGCGAACCGCCGCTTCCACAGCCAGGGCTTCGAACAGACGACGATCGACGAGATCTGCGCCGACGCCGGCGTGAGCCGCCGCACCTTCTTCCGCTATTTCGAAAACAAGGAAGCGCTCGCGTTTCCGCACCGGAACGAACGCCTCGAGCGCTTCCTCGCCCTGCTCGACGGCGCCAGCAACTCCCCCAACCCGGTCGACGGCCTGCGCGCGATCTGCGAGACCTTCGCACACGAATACTCGGCCAACCGCGCGGCGATTCTCGCGCAACAGCGCCTCGTCGACTCCGTACCCGAACTCGCCGCACGCGAACACGAGATCGACCGCGACTGGGAAACCGCGATGGCCGCCACCTTCCACCGCAGCTTCGGTCGTGGCGCCGCCTCGGAGCGCCGCGCACGCCTGATGGCCGGCGCCGCGATCGGCGTCATCCGCGCGACGATGCGCTACTGGTACGAAAAAGACGGCAAGCCCGATCTCGCGCGGCTCGGACAGGAAGCACTCGACGGGCTCGAGCAAGGATTCCTGTCCTGAGCGCTGCGTGGCGCAGCGGCGCCACGCGTGCGACGTCGGCACACGATGGAGAATCGCTGAAAGCCGCCGCGCCGGCGCTTCCTGGGGTCGCCGGGGCCGGCGGTCGTCAGGTCAGCCGCCGAAGCGTCGAGGCAGTCGTCCGTGATCCCCGGGCAGGACGTTCTCCGTACGTAGGGTCCGAGAGGAACGCCTTCGCGATTCCGCCCCGAGCCTGTCATGCCGACCAAGAACCTCTTTGCAGCAGTCCTCCTCACGACGCTCGCCGTCGCGGCGCACGCCTCGCAGACGACGATCGACGGTCCGCCGGGCAGCGTCGCATTCGGCACGCGCGTCCTCACCCTGCCCAACGGCAATGTCGTGGTAACCGACCCCGACGCCAACGGCGGCGCCGGCGCGGTGCATCTGTATACGCCCGCGGGCAGCAGGATCAGCTCGCTGACGGGCTCGGTCCCGACCGATCACGTGGGCTCCGGGGGCGTGGTCGGCGTCGGCGACCAGCATTTCGTGGCGGTGAGTCCGGACTGGAACAACGGCGCGGCGACGACCGCGGGCGCGGTCACCTGGATCAATGGTGCGACCGGCTTGAACGGCTTCGTGTCGAGCGCCAATTCGCTGGTCGGCAGTACCACGGACGATCGGGTCGGCATCAACGGCGCTTACGCGATCACCGTACTCACGAACGGCAACTATGTCGTCAACAGCTGGGCGTGGTCGAACGCGGGCGCCGCATACGCCGGCGCGGTGACCTGGGCAAACGGCAATGGCGGCATCGCCGGTCCGGTTTCGGCCGCCAATTCCCTGGTCGGCACGACCTTCGGCGACTCGGTCGGCGCATCGGGCGTGCGCGCGCTCACCAACGGCAACTACGTCGTCGGCAGCCTCGCCTGGAACAACGGCGGCGTGCCGTTCGCCGGCGCGGCGACCTGGGCGAATGGCGCGACGGGTCGCACCGGCCCTGTGTCGGCGTCCAATTCGCTCGTCGGCAACAAGGCTGACGACTTCGTCGGCGAATACCTCGACGTGCTGGCAAACGGCAACTACGTGGTCGGCAGCTCGCGCTGGGACAACGGCACGCTCGTCGACGCCGGCGCGGTGACCGTCGGTGACGGCACCGTCGGGCGCGTCGGCGTCGTGTCCGCGGCGAATTCCGCGGTCGGCAGTCACGCGGGAGACTCGATCGGACAGGATGTCACGCCGCTCGCGGACGGCGACTACGTCATTGCGTCGGACGATTGGGACAACGCGGCAATCGTCGACGCCGGCGTCGCGCGCTGGTGCGATGGCGTCGCCGGATGCTCCGGCGCGCTCACGATCGCCAACTCGCTGATCGGCACGACGGCCAATGACGAGGTGGGCTCTCGCATCGTCGCACTCGCCAATGGCAACTATGTCGTCGTTTCGTCCCTGTGGAACAACGGCGCGCTCGCCGGCGCCGGCGCGGTGACCTGGGGCAATGGCGTCAACGGCACCAAGGGCGCCGTGTCGGCGGCCAATTCGCTCGTCGGCAGCAAGGCGAACGACCGCATCGGCAGTCGCGTGGAGCCGCTGGCCAATGGAAACTACGTGATCGGCAGCTACATGTGGAAAAACGGCGCGCTGACGAACGCAGGCGCCGCGACCTGGGGCAACGGCAACGGCGGTCTCGTCGGCTCGGTAACCCTCGCCAATTCGCTGGTCGGCACGACCGCCGGCGACAAAGTCGGCCTCGAACTCACGGCGCTCGCGAACGGAAACTACGTCGTCGGCAGTCCTTTCTGGAACAACGGCGGCATCGCTGGCGCAGGTGCCGCGACCTGGGGCAACGGCGTGACCGGTTCGACCGTCGGCGCGGTTTCCATTGCGAATTCCCTGGTCGGCACGAAAGCGCAGGATCAGGTCGGTGGCCAGCTGTTCGCGCTCGCCAACGGCGCTTACGTCGTCGGCAGCCGCTACTGGGACAACGGCGCGATCGTCAATGCGGGCGCGCTGACCTGGGCCAGCGGCGCCCAGGCCTATGTCGGCAGCGTGTCGACGGCGAATTCATTCGTCGGCAGCCAGGACAACGATTCGGTGGGCAGTTATCAGAGCCTATTCGCCTTCGACGACGGCACCTATGCGTCGCTTGCTCGCGAATGGGACCTCGGCCCCTTCGCGAACTCGGGCGCAGTCACGCTGACGGGCGGCAACTACCGCCTGCGCGGAGAAGTGCAGCCGTGGAACAGCGTCATCCCGCCACAGGCGAACGGCGGCACGAAACTGTACGTGGACTACGACTCACAGAATCAGCGGCTCGCGGTCGGTCGTCCGGCCGAGAACAAGGTGACGCTGTTCCGACGCGATCAACTGTTCGCCGACGGGTTCCAGTGAGATCGAAGCGACGGCCGAGCACTGGCATGCCGCTGCAAGCGCGCCCGACTCGCTGTCTCAAGCCGCAACGTCTCGGCTCCCGACCTCTCGTCACCACGGCAGAACGCGCAGCAGTCCCTCGCCGCCGCCTGCCGATGTCCGGCGAAAAACTGGCGGCTTTTCCGCTCATCGCCGAGAACGGACCTGGAAGGCCATAGCCCTCTTGCAGGCGACCTGACAGTGCGCTTCCAGGATCCGTCTTGCCGGACGGTTCCTACCGACGCATCGATGCGCGATAACCCCGTCACCTTCGACGGGGCGCAGTTTCCACCCGGCGACGCTGCTGCCGCCAGGTGCGGGTGACCGGCAATCTCGGTGGCGGGTTCCTCGCGGCCGCGGAACCGTATGCCCCCTTGGCCCGGCATGAACGTCGACGACCAGCGCGACTACGCGCGCTACGGTCAGACCCTCGGGTACGCCGTGCCGTCGAGCGACACCGGCACTATCGCGGCTATGGCGACGCTCGCGACGACTTCACCGGGCGCGGGCCTGAATCTCGCGAACGCGCAATGGGTCTGTGCGACTCCGGGCATCGGCACCGGCTGCATCGACGGCAGCGGGCCGCTGAATGCCTCGGTATCGATCCCGGGCGGTCAGACGATGACCTGGACGTTTCCGGCCAATGTCTTCCCGACCGCCGCCGGCACGACCGTGGAGCTGCGCGTCGCCGGAACAAGCAGCGCCAATGTCGCAGAGGACAACGATGCGGATACGTTGGTGGTGTTCCGGAACGGGATTGAGCTGCCGTAGGATCGACGCGACGGCGGGCCGATAGGCTCGCCACTGCGGCGG
>NZ_DATIGT010000261.1:0-38980 GCF_035481375.1 Tahibacter sp. | reverse complement strand
GGAGCGGGAAACGAGACTCGAACTCGCGACCCCGACCTTGGCAAGGTCGTGCTCTACCAACTGAGCTATTCCCGCACCGGAGACCGCGCATTTTAGGGATTGGCCGATCGATGTCAACAGTTTGAAAGATCGATCGCCGCGGATCCGTTCGTTCCCGCTCAGTGGTCGCGGTCGCGCAGCACCGGCCAGGCCGCGCGCACGTAGACCAGCGCCGACCAGATCGTCAGCGTCGCGGCCGCGACGAGCAGATATTCGCCGATGCGGTAGAGGCGCAGCTCGGGAAAATCGTGCTGATGCAGCAGCACGACGAGCGCGATCATCTGCACGATGGTCTTGATCTTGCCGACCGTCGCGACGCCGACCTTCGCGCGCTGGCCGATCTCGGCCATCCACTCGCGCAGCGCGGAAATACTGATTTCGCGGCCGACGATCACCGCGCTCGTCACCGCGAGCATCGGCGTCGGATTCTGCTGCACGAGCAGGAACAGCGTCACGGCGACCATGAGCTTGTCGGCAACCGGATCGAGAAACGCGCCGAACGCCGAGGTCATGCCGTAGCGCCGCGCGATCCAGCCGTCGAGCCAGTCGGTCAGCGCGGCAGCGATGAAGATGCCGGCGGCCGCGAGGTTCGCGCCACGGAACGGCAGGTAGAACACGATCACCATCACGGGCAGCAGCACGATGCGAAACAGCGTCAGCATCGTCGGCAAGGTCAGACGTATCGGTCGCACGGGCTTCCCTGGAAAAGTCGCTGAAAATTCCGGAACCCGCTTCGGATCGGCGAATCGCTCCGAATCGCGGGCGGCGGCCCATCGCCTGCGCAGCACGCACCGCGCGCCGAGTGTGACATGGCGGCGCGTGACTCAGCCATGAAATCGCGCGTAGATGCGTTCGGCGAGATCCCTGCTGACCCCTTTGACCTGCATGAGTTCCTCCACGCCGGCCGCGGCGATGCCGGACAGGCCGCCGAACTGCTTGAGCAGCGCCGAACGCCGCCGTGCGCCCACTCCCGGGATTTCCTCGAGGCTCGATTTCTCGCGCGCCTTCTCGCGGCGCTGGCGATGGCCGGTGATCGCGAAGCGATGCGCTTCGTCGCGGATCGACTGCACGAGATGCGAGGCCGGCGAATCCGGCCCCGGCCAGACGCTGCGGCCGGTCGCGCCGATGATCAGCGTTTCGTGCCCGGCGCGGCGCTCCGGCCCCTTGGCCACACCGACGACGAGCACCGAGGCGATGCCCAGTTCCTCGAGCACGGCGAGCGCCTGTGCGACCTGCCCCTTGCCGCCGTCGATCAGCAGGATGTCGGGCATGACCCCCTCACCTGCGGCAAGGCGCTTGAAGCGCCGCTCCAGCGCCTGATGCATTGCGGCATAGTCGTCGCCCGCGGTGATGCCGCTGATGTTGAAGCGCCGGTAGTGCGATTTCTCCGCCCCCTCGTGGCCGAACACGACGCAGGACGCGACCGTGGCCTCGCCCAGCGTGTGGCTGATGTCGAAACACTCGATGCGCGCCGGCGTCTCGTCGAGTTCGAGCAGTTCGCGCAGCGCCTCGAAGCGGTCGCGCACGGTCTGCCGGCTCGCGAGCCGCGCCGCAAGCGCCGCGGCGGCGTTCTTCTACGCGAGTTCGAGAAACCGCGCGCGCTCGGCGCGCACGCTGGTCTTGATCCCGACCTTGCGTTCAGCCTGTGCGGCCAGCGCTTCGCCGAGCACCTCGAATTCCTCGCCCGCGTGACCGACGATGATTTCCTCAGGCGGCGGGCGTTCGAGGTAGTACTGCGCGATGAAGGCGGCGAGCACGTCAGCCTCGCTGGCATCCAACGGCAGCCGCGGGAAGAAATCGCGCGAGCCCAGGCTGATGCCGTTGCGGAAGAACAGCACCGACACGCAGGCCAGGCCGTTGTCGATCGCGATGCCGAGCACATCCATGTCGGCGCTGGCGCCGTGCACGTAGTGGCGCGCCTGCACCTGCTTGAGCGTCGCGACCTGATCGCGCAGCGCCGCAGCCTTCTCGAATTCCAGCGCGCGGCTCGCCGCTTCCATGCGCGCGACCGTTTCGTCGATGACCTGATTGCTCTTGCCATCGAGAAACATCGCCGCATGACGGACGCTCTGCGCGTAGTCCGCATCGTCGACGAGCCCGACGCAGGGCGCGCTGCAGCGCTTGATCTGATACTGCAGGCACGGACGCGAGCGGTTGCGGAAATAGCTGTCCTCGCACTGGCGCACGAGAAACAGCTTCTGCATGAGGCTCAGGCTCTCGCGCACCGCGTAGCCGCTCGGAAACGGGCCGAAGTAGCGTCCCTTCTCGGTCTTGGCGCCGCGGTGGAACCCCACGCGCGGCGCTTCCGGACCTGCGGAAATAAAAATATACGGATAGCTTTTGTCGTCGCGCAGCAGGATGTTGTAGCGCGGCTTCAGCGACTTGATGAGCTGAGCCTCGAGGATCAGCGCCTCGCCTTCGGTGCGCGTCAGCGTCGTCTCGACGCGCGCGATCTGCGCGATCATCGCCATGATGCGCGGTTCCAGCCTCGGCTTCAGGAAATAGCTGCCGACGCGTTTCTTGAGGTCGCGCGCCTTCCCCACATAGAGCAGCTCGCCGCGCGCGTCGATCATGCGATAGACGCCCGGTGAGCTGGTCAGGTGGCGGACGAAGGCCTTGCCGTCGAACGGCACGGGAGCTGGGCTGGTTTCCATGCGGCGGATTGTCGTGCGAAGCGGGACTTATGTGCGCGGAATCAGCCGAATCAAGTCCCGGCGCAACGCGAAGGAGGGCGCGACGCCACCATGAGGCACGGGCGAGCCGCCCTGCCCCGGCATCACTCGCCGACCGCGACGCGCTGGCAGCTTCCGTTGGCGAGATCGACGCGCACGATCTCGTGCGCGTTCGTGTTCGCGATCCACAGCGCGCCGCCGGCGAGGCTGACGCCTTCGGGTTCATGGAAGCGATACGGCAGACTGAAGCTGCGCGTCTCGCCGTTCTTGAGGTTGATCGCCTTGAGCTTGCTGTTGTAGCTGTCGGCGACGAAGACGAGCCCCCGCGGATCCACGGCGACGCCCTGCGGATGCTGCAGCCGCACGGCGTCGCGCTTGCCGGCGGCGTCGCCGAACTCCCAGGGACCGGCCCCGACGACGGTCGTCACCTGGCGGTCGGCGATGCGGATCGCGCGCACCGCGCCGGCGCCGGCATCGACGACGAACAATGCCGGCCCGAGCGCGGCGATGCCGGCCGGCTGCGCGAAACTCGCGTAGGCGCCGGCGCCGTCCTGCAGGCCGAAGTGGCCCGATCCGGCGAGCACGTCGAGCGTACTTCGCGTGAGATCGAGGTCCCAGACCTGATGCTGCCCGGCCACGGTCACGTAGAGGTGCTCGTTGTGCGCGACGAGATCGACCGGTGCGCAGAGGCCGACCGCCGTCGGTTCGCCGTGCTGCTGGGGCCGGTCGCGGCCGGCCCTGCCGGTGCCGATCACCGTCTCGACGTCGCCGGCGAGCAGGCGGATGCGGCGCACCGCGTGGTTGCCGGTGTCGGCGACGTAGAGCGCGTCCTTCGCGAGCGCAAGCCCCTGCGGCGAGGCCAGGCCGCAATCGACGAGACGACCGTCCCAGTAGCCGGCGTTGCCCGAACCGAACTGCCGCAGGATGCGGCCTTCGTGCGTGGTCTCGAGCACGCGATGGTGCGCCGTGTCGGCGATGTAGAGGTGCCGGTCGGTCGCCACGACGCGCGCCGGGAACGCGAGCGGCAGCCGCGGCTCGGGCCGGCCGACCGCGGGCCAGCCTTCGTAGACGCGGGTGTCGTTCGCGATCGCATCGTCGAGCAGGTGAGTGATGCGGCGATCGATTTCCTGCCGCCGCCCTTCGCCCGTGAAGATCGCGACCGGCCGCGCCTGCGCGTCGAGCAGCACGACGCTGGGCCAGGCCTGCACGCCAAGTTTCTGCCAGAGCACGAAGCCCGGATCGTTCGCGACCGGATGACGCAGATGGTGACGGTTGACGGCCTTGAGCACCGCGGCCGCCGTGCGCTGCGCCGAATAGCGCGGCGTATGCACGCCGATCACGCAGAGCCCGTCGTGGTGCCGGCTTTCGAGCCAGGCGACGTCGGCGAGCAGGTTCACGCTGTTGACGTGGTCGCAGGTCCAGAAATACAGCAGCGTCGCACGCCCGAGCAGTTGATCTCGCCGCGGCACCTGGTCGGTGTTGACCCAGTCGAGCTCTGCGGGAAATTCGAACGCTTCGACCTGCTGCCCCATCGCTGCCGCTCCGCTGCTGCCGTGCCCGGCGATTATGCGCAATCGGCCCGGGTCTGCGTTACTCCGCGTCGCGCGCGACGATCGCGCGCGCGATGGCTTCGGCGAGATCGACGACCGCCTCGAAGCCCTCGGCGTTGCCGTAGTACGGATCCGGCACGTCCAGCGGCTGGGGCAGTCCCGCGTGGGCCAGTGCCAGCGCAACGCGCGCCGTCGCGTCCGCCGGCCGGCGCCGCACGATCTCCGCGAGATTGCTGCGGTCGGCCGCGAGCAGCCAGTCATAGCGCCGGAAATCCGCCGCGCAGAGCTGGCGCGCGCGGTGCGCCGCGAGCGAATAGCCGCGGCGCTGCGCCGAGGCGCGGCTGCGCGGATCGGCGCCGTGCCCCAGATGCCAGTCGCCGGTGCCGCAGGAAGCGATCTCCCAGTCGAGGCCGGCTTTCTCCGCATGTGCGCGCAGCACGGCCTCGAGGACGGGCGAGCGGCAGATGTTGCCGAGGCAGACGAACAGGATCTTCATGAGAATGAGTGTGAAGGAGCGCGCAGCGAGTGGGCGAGGTGCCTGAACTCCCTCTCCGCCGAGCTTGCTCGGGGGAGAGGGTCGGGGCGAGGGGGAGAAACGTCAGCAAAGCAGGCGGCCAGACTTTCGCCACTACTGTTCGTCGATCGCAAACATCGCAGCACCTCGCTCGCCGGTCGTTCCCGGCCCACCCGACCCTCTCGCCCGAGCAAGTTCGGCGGAGAGGGCTTGGACATACTCGATATTTTCGCTTTCGACTCGTCGACGAACAGGATCTTTGAAGAATGATTGCCGGGGAGTGAACAACGGGGCGGCGGCGCGATTTTTACTCTTTTGTCACTTCTCCCACTCTCCACTCCCCGTCAGCAGCGCATTCACGCGCGCGAGATCCTCCGGCGTGTCGACGCCGGCGGGAAACGGCTCGGGCGCGATGCGTACGGCGATGCGATAGCCGTGTTCGAGCACGCGCAGTTGTTCCAGCGACTCGGCCGCCTCGAGCGGCGTGCGCGAGAGCTGCGTGTAGCGGCGCAGGAAGCCCGCGCGATAGGCGTAGATGCCGATGTGCCGCAGGAACGGCACGCCCTCGGGCAGCGCGTCGCGCGAGACCATGAACGCATCGCGCGCCCAGGGCATCGGCGCGCGGCTGAAATACAGCGCCTGCTCGCCGGCCGCGACGAGTTTCACGCAGTTCGGGTTGAACAGTTCCTCGGCCGAGCGGATCGGCGTGGCCAGCGTGGCCATCGGCGCGTCGTTGGCGATCAGCGCCTCGGCGACGGCGCGGATGCCGCCGGGCGGCGCAAGCGGTTCGTCGCCCTGCAGGTTCACGACGACGGTGTCGTCGGACCAGCCGCGCTGCTCCACGCATTCGGCCAGGCGATCGCTGCCCGAGACATGGCCGGCGCGCGTCATGCAGACGGTGACCGGTTGCCCGGCGAACGCCGCGGCGATGCGCGCATCGTCGGTCGCCACGACGACCTCGCGCGCGCCCGCGGCGAACGCGCGCCGCGCGACGTGTACGACCATGGGCTCGCCGGCAATCAGGCTCAGCGGCTTGCCGGGCAGGCGCGTCGAAGCATAGCGGGCGGGAATCGCGACGATGAAGTCGGTCATGGGCGCATCCGTCAGGCGATCAGGCGATGAATCCGCGATTGTAGGCGAGCGGCGCGGCATCGCGCGCCGGGCCGTCTCACGGAATCTGGACAGCGCGTTCTTCAACCTCGCCGCGTCGCGCAAGCGCTCCCGAAAGGACCTGCCATGCACCGCCCGCCCCTGCTCGCCGCCGCCCTGTTCGTCGCAGCGCTGTTCGCCCCGACGGCGAATGCCAGCGCGCCGGACGCCTGGAACGCGCACTATCGCGACGTACTCGCGCGCTGCCTTGCCGCCAGCCAGCTCGACCGCGCGCATCCCGACAGCGATCTCATGCTGTTCTCCGACGACCTCGGCACCGCGCTGATCGTTCGCGGAAAGCCCGAAGGCAAGTCGGCCGAGGTCCGCAAACTCTGCATCGTGCGGCGCGGCGAGCGCGGCGCGCTCGAAATCCAGCCGGTCGACGACGGCATCGATCCGCGCACGCTGCCGAAACGCTGATCAGACGAGCTTGCGCACGCGGAAGCTGCGGCCCTTGATCTTGCCTTCGCGCAGGCGCGCAAGCGCTTTTTCCGCGGTGTCGCGCGCGACCGCGACGTAGGCGCGCGTGTCGAAGATTGCGATCTTGCCGACCTCGCTGCCGGGAATGCCGGCCGAGCCGGTCAACGCGCCGAGGATGTCGGCCGGCCGCAGCTTGTCCTTGCGCCCGGCGTCGATGACCAGCGTCTGCATCGGCGCGAGCTGGCCGGTGCGCAGCTTGCCCGGCGCGAACTTCGGCGCTTCCCAGCGCAGCGGCTTGCCGAGCCGTTCCTCGATGACTGCGGCACGCGTCTTCTCGCGCGCGCTGCACAGCGTCAGGGCGAGTCCGCTGCGGCCGGCACGGCCGGTGCGTCCGCTGCGATGCACGTGCGTGTCGGCATCGCTGGCGACGTCGTACATCACGACCACCGGCAGGTCTTCGATATCGAGGCCGCGCGCGGCCACGTCGGTCGCGACGAGGATCGAACAGCTGCGGTTCGCGAAGCGCACGAGCACTTCGTCGCGGTCGCGCTGCTCGAGGTCGCCGTGCAGCGCGAGCACGGAATGTCCGCGCGCATCGAGCGCGGCGGCGACGTCCTGCGTGTCGCGGCGCGTGTTGCAGAACACCATCGCCGACTCGGGCTTGTGTTCGGCCAGCAGGCCCGCGAGCGCGTCGAGCTTGCGCTCGGGCTCGACCTCGTAGAAGCGCTGGACGATCTCGGCCGGCGCGTCGACGTCGACGGTGACCTCGACCGGATCGCGCTGGAACTCGCTGCTCAGCGCGCGGATCGCTTCGGGAAACGTCGCCGAGAACAGCGCCGTCTGGCAGTCGCGCGGCGCGAACTTCACGATGCTGCGGATCGCGTCGGCGAAACCCATGTCGAGCATGCGGTCGGCCTCGTCGAGCACGAGCACGCGCAGGGCCGAGAGTTCCAGACTGCCTTTTTCCAGATGTTCCAGAATGCGCCCGGGCGTGCCGACGACGACCTGCGGCATGTGCACCAGCGATTCGACCTGCACGCGCAGCGGCACGCCGCCGCAGAGGATCGAAAGCTTCAGATTAGGCAGGAACCGCGCGAGCGGCCGGATCGCCTTGCCGACCTGGTCGGCGAGTTCGCGCGTCGGCGTCAGCACGAGCGCCTGCAGCGGCCCGGCCGCATCGATGCGCGCGAGCAGTCCGAGGCCGAACGCCACGGTCTTGCCGCTGCCGGTGCGCGCCTGCGCGATCACGTCGCGCCCGTCGAGCAGCGGCGGCAGCGCCTGCTCCTGCACCGGCGTCAGCGTGTCGAAGGACAGCGCCGCAAGCGCCTGCACGAGCGGCGGCGGCAGGGACAGCGAAGACGGATCGGACATGGGAATAAGCCGTGACGCGGCGCGGCAGTGTAGCCGGCCCGGAGCCGCAGGCGAACCCCGGCGGCGACGCGCGCGAAATCCCGTCGGTTGCGACGCGCCACAGACGGACCGCGACGGGAACGCGCGCGGATCCGTAGGCTGCTGCGGTTTGCCTCAGGCTCACCGCAACCCGCAGGTTGCGCCGATCACGAACCGCCGTCGCGCCCGCCGGCATTCGCGCGGAACCGCCCGAGTTCCGCATCGAACGCGGCCGCGTCCCGCGGTGCCTTTTTCTTCTCCGACTTGCGCGCGGCCGGTTTCGTCGATGCGGCAGCGGCGGCCTTCGAGCGGCGCGGCGCACGCACCTTCGCCGGCGGTCGCGGCGCGGCTTCTTCGCGCGCAGCCGCGGCCGCAAAATGCCGGTACGTCGCTTCGGCATCGCCGGCGCTGAGTTCGCCGTCCCAGTCTTCCATCATCGTGGCGAGCACGAGCTTCTCGAATTCGCCCGCGAAGCGCTGCACGACCGATTCCGGATCGGCCACCAGCTTCGCGTCGACGATCAGTCCGAAATGCACGTTGCCGTTGTAGCTCAGGATCGAGATGCCCATGCCGATCGAACCGTTCTGCGGCACCCAGAACATGAGCTCGCGCACGCGCGCGCCGGCCAGATAGAGCGGCATCTGCGGCCCGGGCACGTTGGTCGCCACGGCCGTGGCCTTGCGGCTGAACAGTTCGAGCGCGGCACGCTGCACCGCGGCCGGCGCCATGCCGACGGCGGCCAGCAGGCCGAACGTCAGCGCCGCCTGGCGCGAACGCTTGAGTTCGCGCATGTTCGCCGCGACGCGTTCGAGCCGACGCAGCGGATTGGCTTCGCCGATCGGCAAGTCGAGGAACACGAGCCCGAAATGATTGCCGAGCTTCTTCGCGTGTTCGAGCGGCCGCAGATTCACCGGCACGGTCGCACGGATCGTGATGCCGTCGGCGGCCTGTCCGTTGTCGACGAGATGGCCGCGCAGCGCACCGGCGGCGCAGGCCAGCAGCACGTCGTTGACCGTGCAGCCGAGCACCTTGCCGAGCGTCTTGACTTCGTCCAGCGGCAGCGGCTCGGCCCAGGCCGCGCGCTTGCTGACGCCGAGCGGCCCCTTGAACGCGGTCGGCGGATCGTCGGGCAGGGCCAGCGCGATCGCGAGTTCGCGCGTGATCTCGCCGCCCTCGCGCGCGAGTTCCGCGGCGATCGCGGGATCTTTCCACATTTCCAGACCTTTGCCGAGCACCTTCTCGCCGGCGCCGAGCGCCTTGGCGAAGCCGGCCTTGGTCGGTTCGAGCAGGCGCTCCATGACGCCGCCCTGGTCCTTCTTCAGCCAGACCTTCGCGAGTTCGGCGTGCTGCTCGACCGACGGCGACGCGTCGGTCAGCGACAGCAGCACCTGCACGAGCGCGAGGCCGTCGGCATAGCAGTGATGAATGCGCGAGATCAGCACGCTGCCGCCGCGGTAGTCCTCGACGACGTGGAACTGCCACAGCGGCTTGGAATGATCGAGCGGACTCGAAGCGAGCTGGCTCACGAGACGTTCGAGCTCGAGCTTTTCCGCCGCCCCCGGCAGTGCGGTCAGACGCACGTGCCAGTCGAGGTCGAAGTCGCGATCGGTTTCCCAGGCTGCGGAACTGCCGTTGTCGACAGCCTTCTGGCGGAACCGGCGATACGCGAGGAAGCGCTCGCCGATCAGTTGCTTCAGTGCCGCGAGATCCAGGCGCGTCTCGAACATCAGCACGCCGGTGATCATCATGAGATTGGTCGGACTTTCCATGCGTAGCCAGGCCGTGTCGACCTTGGACATCGCATCACGCTTGCCGCGCAACACCTCGAACATGCATTCCTCCCGCCGCGGTGTGCCCCGCGATCGCTTCCCGCGTTGTAGCATCGGTGCAGGAGAGGAAAGAGTAAATAGGGGAGGAGTTGGAGCGAACAGATAGAGGTTGGCGGTTAGAAACTGCGGAAGCGCCGCGGCTGCCCCGCCCCGGCCTTCTGCAGTTTCTAACCACTGCCCTTTAGTTCCAGAAGCTCCCATGCACCACGCCAGCGACATCCTCCTGAGCCTGTTCATCATCTTCGTCGCCGCGCAGATCGGCGCCGAACTCGCGTCGCGCCTGAAACTTCCGGGCGTCGTCGGCGAGATCGCCGCGGGCTGCCTCGTCGGACCGTCGGTGCTCGGCTGGATCGCGCCGAACGAACCGCTCGAAGTCCTTGCGGAAATCGGCGTCGTGCTGCTGCTGTTCTCGGTCGGCCTCGAGACGCGACTGGACGACCTGAAGAAAGTCGGACGCAGCGCCCTGCTCGTCGGCGTGCTCGGCGTCGCGATCCCGTTTGCGCTCGGCTCGCTGTGGGCGCACACGAGCGGTTTCGACTGGTCCAAGTCGCTGTTCGTCGCCGCCGCCTTCGTCGCCACGTCGGCCGGCATCACGGCGCGCGTACTGCAGGAACTCGGCGCGCTGCAGCGCGTGGAAAGCCGCGTGATCCTCGGCGCGGCGGTCATCGACGACATCCTCGCGATGCTGCTGCTCGGCGTCGTCGTCGCGCTGCAGGCCGGCGGCGAGATCAAGATCGGCCATCTCGCCGTCGTGCTGCTCGAAGCCGTCGGCTTCCTCGCGATCATCGGCTGGGTCGGCACGCGCGTCATGCGCCGCGGCTCGCAATGGCTCGAACGCCCGGCCAATCCGCTGTCGCCGCTGACCATCGTGCTCGCGATCTGCCTCGGCCTGGCCTACCTGTCGACGCAGTTCGGCCTCGCCGCGATCATCGGCGCATTCCTCGCCGGCATGATCGCGTCCGAAACCCGGCAGCGCGAGACGCTCGAACACCAGACCCAGCCGCTGCTCGCGCTGCTGACGCCGTTCTTCTTCGTCCTGACGGGCAGCAAGATCGACCTCGCCGAACTCGCGAACGCCGAAGCGCTGTGGATGCTCGCCGTCGTCACCGTCATTGCGATCGTCTCGAAATTCATCGGCGGCTTCTTCGGCGCCTATTCGCTCGGCAAACGCGGCGCGAGCATCGTCGGCGTCGGCATGGTGCCGCGCGGCGAAGTCGGCGTCGTCATCGCGAGCCTCGGCCTCTCCGCCGGCGTGTTCTCGCCGCGCATCTACGCCGTCATCGTCGCGATGTCGCTGCTGACCGCGATGGTCACGCCGCCGATACTCGCGTGGCAGCTCAAGCGCAGCTGACCGCACTTCAACGCGACTGGTACGCCTGCAACGCCGCCTCGCGCGTCTCGCCCAGATCCACGATCGGCTCCGGATACCCGCTGCGCGCGAGCAGATCCGGCTGCTTCCACGGTGCGTGGATGTTCTTGAACGCGTGCCGCGACAGTTCGGGGATCCAGCGCTTGATGTAGGCGCCGTCGGCGTCGAAACGCTCGCCCTGCGTGACCGGGTTGAAGATGCGGAAATACGGCGCGGCGTCGGCGCCGGTGCCCGCGGTCCATTGCCAGCCCTGCGTGTTGTTCGCGAGGTCTGCATCGACGAGCGTGTCCCAGAACCAGCGCGCGCCGTGGCGCCAGTGCAGGCGCAGGTTCTTGCAGAGGAAACTCGCGACGAGCATGCGCACGCGGTTGTGCATCCAGCCCGTGTGCCAGAGTTCGCGCATGCCGGCGTCGACGATCGGAATGCCGGTGCGGCCGCGCTGCCACGCGGCCAGTTCGTCGCCGCGCGGTTCGCGCCAGGCGAAGCCGTCGAACGCCGGATTCAGGTTTTCCTGCGGCGTCTGTGGAAAGTGATACAGCAGGTGATGCGAAAACTCGCGCCAGCCGAGTTCGCGCAGAAACGGCTCGGCTGCCTCGCGCCAGCGTTCGCCGCGCTCGCGGCCGAGTTCATCGAGGCGCCAGTGGATCTGCTGCGGCGGGATCTCGCCGAAATGCAGGTGCGGCGACAGCCGCGACGTGCCGGTCGTTGCCGGGAAATCGCGCTGCTCCGCGTAGCCGCGCATCGCGTCGTCGCAGAAATCGTCCAGCGCCCGCGCCGCGCCGGCCTCGCCGGGCTGCCACGCCGCAGAAAAGCCGGTGTCCCACGGAATTCGCGGCAGCAGGTCGAGCGCATCGAGCGGCACGTCGCCCTTGATCGTCACACCGTCGATGCGCTCCGGCGCCGCGGCCGGCGGACGCGGCTGCAGCGCCGCGCGCACCTTGCGCCAATAGGGCGTAAAGACGCGATACGGCCCGCCCTGACCCGTCGCGACATCCCAGGGCTCGATCAGCAGATGCGCGTTGCTGCTGTGTGCTTCGGTGCCCTGCATCTTCAACGCGTGCTTGACGTATGTGTCGCGCGCGATCGCGGCAGGTTCGTAGAGCCGGTTCCAGTAGACCGCCTCGGCGCCGCTCTCGTGTATCGCGTCCTGCAGCACGGCCAGACTGTCGCCGCGCCGGATCTGCAGCGGCGCGCCGCGGCGGCGCAGATTCTCAGCCAGCGCCGCGAGCGAATGATGCAGCCACCATTGGCTCGCCGCGCCGGGCTCCCACGGCGATTCCTCGTGCGGCGCATGGACGTAAAGCGGAACGATGCGCGCGTGGCCGCGCAGCGCGCGTTCGAGCGCAGGATTGCCGGCGAGACGCAGATCGCGGCGGAACCAGACGATGGCGGTGGTCATGCGGCTTCCGGAGAAGGAAATAGGATAGGACGTAGTAACTGGCGTCGCAGTGCCGGGCGTTTTTCTCTGGTTGCTGCCTCCTTCTCTCTGGTTGCTACCTGCTCGTACCGCCTGCTACCCGGCGCCGCATCGCCAACCTGCCTCGCCCCCGCCCGCAGTTCGCCAGAACGCCGGCCGTATACTGCCGCAGCCATCGTCAACCGGGAATGAGATCGATGCCTGCCTTCGCCCTGTCGTCACGGACGCGCCCGGGATGGCGCGCCGCGCTGCTCTGCACCGTACTGCTCTGCATCGCTGTGTTCCTCGCGGCCTGCAACCGCAGCGAACCGAAGCTGCCGCAGGCGCAGGGGACGCCGCCCGCCGCGCCCGTCGAGGCGAAGCCTGCAAGCGCGGACTTCGCGATCGCCGCGGCGAACGCCGCGCCGTATCAGGGCCAGCTCGCGGTCGCGCTCGAATTCACCCAGCCGCTGGTCGGCGCGCAGACCTTCGACGACCTGCTGTCGGTCAAGGACGCCAAGGGTGCGGCGGTCAGCGGCAGCTGGGCGCTCGACGACGATGGGAAAACCCTGCGTTTTCCCTATGTACAGGCCAACCAGACGTATACCGTTACCGTGCGCGGCGGCCTCGCCGCCGTCGACGGCCGCACGGTCGGCAACGACGTCACGCGCGAGGTGTTCACCGGACCGCTGGAACCCGCGGTCGGCTTCGCCTCGCAGGGCAGCGTGCTGCCGGCGCGCGAGACGCGCGGCATTCCCGTGGTGTCGGTGAACGTCGCCGAAGTCGACGTCGAATTCCTGCGCGTGCGCGACAAGGAACTGTCGACGTTCTTCGCCGGCTACCGGAACAACGAACGCCGTTCGAGCTACGACCTCGACGCCGACAGCGGCTGGTGGGGCCGCAAGGGCGCGCCGGTGGGACGCATCGCCGACTCGGTCTACGCGAACCGCTTCGTGCTCGGCGGCACGCGCAACGAACGCACGCTGACCTATCTGCCGATCCAGAACATCGCCGAACTCGCGAAACCCGGCCTGTATTTCGCCGTGATGAAGCGCGCCGGCTCGTTTACCGGCGAATGGGAGACGAGCTACTTCTTCGTCAGCGACATCGGCCTGCACACGCGCGCCTATCGCGAGCAGCTGTTCGTGCACGCGGCCTCGCTGAAATCCGGCGCGGCGCTGTCGGGCGTCTCGCTGTCGATACTCGACGCCAAGGGCGAATCGGTGCTCGATGCGCAGACCGACGCCGACGGCAATGCGCTGCTCAACTACCGGCTCACGCCGGACCAGGTGCTCGTCGCGCGCAGCGGCGAGGACGTCTCGCTGCTGCCGTTCAACCAGCCCGCGCTCGACCTGTCGGACTTCGCCGTCGCCGGCCGCCGCCAGGAATGGTTCGACGTGTTCGCGTGGTCGGGCCGCGATCTCTACCGCCCCGGCGAAACCGTACGCGTGTCCGCGCTGCTGCGCGACAGCGACGGCAAGCCGATTCCGCCGCAGCCGGTGTTCCTGACGCTCAAGCAGCCCGACGGCCGCCCGTGGAGCCAGGCCAGGCTCGACCCGCGCGAGCTCGGCTATCTCGAATGGACGCAGGAAATTCCGGCCGATGCGCCGACCGGCCGCTGGCAGATCGAGTTCCGTCTCGATCCCGCGGCCAAGGAAGCGAACCAGGCGCTGTCGCTGCGCATCGAGGAATTCCTGCCCGAGCGCCTGAAGCTCGATCTCGCGAGCGCGCAGGAACGCCTGCGCGCCGGCGACAAGCTCGCGCTCGACGTGCAGGGCGACTATCTCTACGGCGCGCCGGCCGCCGGCAACCGCTTCACCGCGCGCCTGACCATCGCCAACGACGCGCACCCGCTGGGCGCGCACAAGGACTTCTTCTTCGGCGATCCGACGCTGGAACTGCCGAAGGACGCGCGCGACGTGGTCGACGAGAAACTCGACGACGCCGGCAAGCTGCGCCGCGAGATCGACGTGCTCGGCGACATCAAGGCGCAGGCGCCGATCGCCGCGATGCTGTCGGGCAGCGTCTACGAAAGCGGCGGGCGCAGCGTGACGCGCACGCTCAAGCGCACCGTCTGGCCGGCCGACGCGCTGGTCGGCGTGCGTCCGCTGTTCGATCCGAAGGACGGCGCCGGCGCGAACACGCGCGTCGGCTTCGAGCTGATCCGCGCGAACGACAAGGGCGAACTGCTCGCGGCGCAGGGGCTCAAGCTGAGCCTCGTGCGCGAAAACCGCAATTACCACTGGAGCTACGACAAGACCAGCGGCTGGCGCTTCGACTACACGCGCCGTTTCGACACGGTGGAGACGCGCGACCTCGCGACGACGGCCGGCCAGGCCGTCAAGGTCGACCTGCCCGTCGAATGGGGCGGCTACCGCCTGGAAGTGCTCGATCCGGCGACCGGACTCACGCTGCGCTATCCGTTCACGGCGGGCTGGAGCTGGGACGACGAGAACCGCGGCACGGAAGCGCGTCCCGACAAGATCAAGCTCGCGCTCGACAAGCAGCATTACCGCGCCGGCGACACGCTGAAGGTCACCGTGACCGCGCCGCAGGCCGGCACCGGACTGCTGCTCGTCGAAAGCGACAGGCTGCTCTACACGCGGCCCATCGCGGTCAGGGACGCGACGACGTTCGAGATTCCGGTCACGGCCGACTGGGAGCGGCATGACGTCTATGTCAGCGCGCTCGTGCTGCGCGGCGGTTCCGCCGCAAGTAAGGTCACGCCGGCGCGCGCGGTCGGCGCCGCCCACGTGAGCATGGATCGCACCGAACGAAAGATCGCCGTGGAGATCAGCGCGCCGGCGCAGGCGAAGCCCGAACAGCCGCTGCCGGTCGAGATCAAGGCCCCGGCGCTCGCGGGCAGGACCGCGTATGTCACCGTGTCGGCCGTCGACGTCGGCATCCTCAACATCACGCGCTTCGTGCGGCCCGATGCGGTCGCGTGGTTCTTCGGCCAGCGCCGCCTCGGCATCGACGCGTACGATCTCTACGGACGTCTCATCGAAAGCTTCGACGGCGCGCTCGCGAAACTGCGCTACGGCGGCGACATGGCGCCGTCCGCACTGCCGCAGGCGCGGCGGCCGACGGCCAAGGTGCAGACCGTCGACCTGTTCTCCGGCGCGGTGAAGCTCGACGCGCAGGGCCATGCGAAGCTCGAGCTGCCCGTGCCCGACTTCAACGGTACGCTGCGCGTGACCGGACTCGTGTTCGGCGAGGACCGCTACGGCGGCAATGACACCGAGACCGTCGTGCGCGCGCCGCTCGTCGCCGAAGTGTCGACGCCGCGCGTGCTCGCGCCGGGCGACGGCGCGACGCTGACGCTCGATCTCAGCAATTTCTCAGGGAAGGAACGCGTATTCCGCGTGCGCGTCGAGGCCGATGCCCCCTTGCGCATCGCCGACGCGGCACGCACGCAGGCGCTCGCCGACGGCGCGAAGAAGACCCTGCAGTTCGCGCTGTCGGCCGACGAAGGCATGGGCGTCGGCAAATTCCGCGTATCCGCCGAATCGGACGAACTCAAGCTCACCCGCGAATTCGAGATCGCCGTGCGTCCGGCCTGGCCCGCGGTGATCCGCTCCTCGCCGCAGGTGCTGCAGCCCGGCACGTCGCTCGGTCTCGGCAGCGGCGCGATGGAAGGACTGATCGCCGATTCGGTCAATGCGAGCCTGAGCATCAGCGCGCTGCCGCCGCTGCCGTTCGCGACGTCGGTGCGCGGCCTGCTCGGCTATCCCTACGGCTGCATCGAACAGACCGCGAGCCGCGGGTACGGCGTGCTCGTGCTCGACGCCGACAACGCGAAGCATCTCGGCATCACACCGCTGCCCGACGACGCGCGCCGGCGCATGATCGACAACACGATCAGCCGCATCTCGGCGATGCAGGTGCCGTCGGGGCATTTCTCGATGTGGGGCGGCGAAGGCGCCGTCGACACGCTGCTGACGCCCTACATCGTCGAGTTCCTGCTCGATGCGCGCGACGCCGGCTTCGCCGTGCCCGACAGCGTGCTGCAGAAGGCACTCAAGCGCATCAACGACGACCTGCTGTCGGGCGGCCACTATTACTACGCGTTCGACCAGGCCGATCATCTGCGCTTCGCCGACCAGGCCTGGTCGGCCTATGTGCTCGCACGCGTGCAGCGCGCGCCGCTCGGCACGCTGCGCACGCTGTTCGACAACGAGCGCGCGAAGTCCATCACCGCGCTGCCGCTCGTGCACCTGGGCATCGCGCTGAGCCTGTCCGGCGACGCGACGCGCGGCCGCCAGGCGCTCGACGAAGCGTTCGCGAAGAACGTCGAACGGCCGCGCTATCTCGGCGACTACGGTTCCGACCTGCGCGACGCAGCACTCATGGTCGCGCTCACGCACCGCGCGAATCTCGCCAGGCCCGAGTACGACGAAAGCGTGGTCGCGCTCGGCCGCGAACTGATCGCGAAGAAGACCGGCAACCGGCTCTGGCTCAGCACGCAGGAACAGAGCGCGATCGCGCGGCTCGGCAAGGCGCTGATCGCGCGCGGCGATGCGAAGGTCGGCGGCACGCTGAACCTGGGCGGCGCAAATGAAGCGATCGCGCCGGCGCCGATCTGGAGCCGCAGCTTCGATGCCGCCGCACTGCGCGCCGGCGTGCGCGTCGCGCCCGATGCGACCGCGCCGCTCTACGTCAGCGAAGACGTCGCCGGCATTCCGAAGGCCCCGCCCGCCGCCGACGACAGCGTCGTCGCCATCCAGCGCCAGTGGTACGCGCTCGACGGCACGCCGTGGGACGGCGGCGAGCTCAAGGAAGGCGAAGGGCTGATCGTCGGCATCAGACTCGAATCGAAAGAGACGATGCGCGACGCCCTGCTGATCGACCTGCTGCCCGGCGGACTCGAAATCGAGAACTTCAACCTGACCGACGCCAAGCAGTGGGCCGATGTCGTCGTCGACGGCGTGCAGATCGCCGAACGCACCTATGCCGCCGACGTGAAGCACGAGGAGTTCCGCGACGACCGCTACGTCGCCGCGCTGAGCCTCGCGCAAGGCCAGAAGGCGCACGTGTTCTACCTCGTGCGCGCGGTGTCGCCAGGCAGCTACGTCGTGCCGCCGACGACGGTCGAGGACATGTACCGCCCGCAGATCCGCGGCGTCGCACGCAGCGTGCCGGCGCGCGTGACGGTGGTGCAGCCGTGAACGGCGTTTCCGCGACAGAGCCCGGCGACGCCGCCGCGCATTCTTCACAAAGAAACGCCGCGTAGCTGGCAACTTCCGTGGCAACGCAGACCACCGCCGACTCCCCGGACGCTCGCCAGGCAAGCCTGGCGACGGGAGCCGCATCCCGCTGGCGTCGCTGGCTGCGCCGCACCGTCGTCGGCGTCGCCGCAACCCTCGTCGCGGCGGTCGCGCTCGACCTCCTCTTCCCGCTCCCGCTGCCCGACGAGGACAACGCGAGCACCGTGGTGCTCGCGCGCGACGGCACGCCGCTGCGCGCGTTTCCCGACGCGGACGGCATCTGGCGCTATCCGACGGCGCCCGACGCGGTGTCGCCGCTGTACCTCGACGCGCTGCTGACCTACGAGGACCGCTGGTTCCGCATGCATCCCGGCGTCAATCCGCTCGCGCTCGCGCGCGCCGTCGTGCAGCGCGTGCGTCATGGTCGCACCGTATCGGGCGGCTCCACGCTGACCATGCAGGTCGCGCGCATCATCGATCCGCATTCGCGCAGCGCGCTCGGCAAACTGCGCCAGGTGCTGCGCGCGCTGCAGCTCGAAGCCCATCTGAGCAAGGACGAAATCCTCACGCTGTATCTGAATCACGCGCCGTTCGGCGGCACGATCCAGGGCGTCGAGGCCGCGTCCTGGGCTTATCTCGGCAAATCCGCGGCGAACCTGAGCCACGCCGAAGCCGCGCTGCTCGCGGTGCTGCCCCAGGCGCCGAGCCGGCTGCGTCCCGATCGCCATCCGGACCTCGCGCAGCGCTATCGCGACAAGCTGCTCGCGCGCATGCGCGAGCTCGGGCGCTGGACCGCCGCCACCGTGCAGGATGCGCAGCACGAGCGCGTGACCGCGCGCACGCTCGATCCGCCGCTGCAGGCCGCGCTGCTCGCGCAGCGCCTGCGCGTCGAGTCGCCGCGCGAACGCGGCATCCGCTCGACGATCGACCGCGAACGCCAGGCCGCGATGGAAGCGCTCGTCGCCGGCTACCTCGCGAAACTTCCGGAACGCACGTCGGCGGCCCTGCTGCTCGTCGACAACGCCAGCCTCGAAGCACTGGCCTACGTCGGCTCCGGCGCGTTCGCCGATCCGCAGCGGCTCGGCCACGTCGACATGGTGCGCGCCGCGCGCTCGCCGGGTTCGACGCTGAAGCCGTTTCTCTACGGCCTCGCGCTCGACGACGGGCTGATCCACTCCGAGAGCCTGCTCGTCGACGCGCCGCAGTCCTTCGGCGGCTATCGCCCGGGCAACTTCGACCAGGCGTTCAACGGTCCGGTCAGCGCCGCCGACGCGCTGCGGCTGTCGCTGAACGTGCCGGCGGTCGACCTGCTCGATCGCGTCGGCGCCGCACGCTTCGCCGCGCGGCTGGCCAACGGCGGGCTGAATCTGCAATGGCCGCGCGGCGCGAGCCCGAATCTCGCGCTGATCCTCGGCGGCACCGGTGCGACGCTCGAAGACCTCGTCGGCGCCTACGCGGCGTTCAACCGCGGCGGCCTCGCCGCGCACGTGCGCCTGCGCGCCGCCGATGCGCTCGTCGAACGCCGCCTGCTGAGCCCGGGCGCGGCGCACATCGTGCGCAGCGTGCTCGAAGCGAATCCGCGCCCGGGCCAGAGCCGCGACACGTTCGATCCGGGACGCCGCGCGCGGCTCGCCTGGAAGACCGGCACCTCGTACGGATTCCGCGACGCCTGGGCGCTCGGCACGACGCGCCGCTACACGCTCGGCGTCTGGGTCGGCCGTCCCGACGGCACGCCGGTGCCGGGCCAGTACGGCGCCGTGACCGCGCTGCCGCTGCTGTTCCAGGCGGTCGACAGCCTGCCGCGCGCCGCCGAGGACGCCGCGCCGGCAGTACCACCTTCCACAGTTACCGAACTGGATATCTGCTGGCCGCTCGGCACCGCGCCCGAACCCGGGCAGCCGCAGCTCTGCCAGGAAAAACGCAGCGCGCTCGTGCTGGCCGGCACGATTCCGCCGACCCTGCCCGAGCGCGAAGCCACGGCCTGGCACGCCGCGCGCCTGTCGCTGCGCATCGACGCCCGTACCGGCCGCCGCCTCAGCGGCGGCTGCCGCGCCGCGCAGGAACGCACACGCGTCGTCGCGCGCTGGCCCGCGCTCGCACAGCCGTGGCTCGGCGCCTGGCAGCGCAAGGCCTCGCAACTGCCGCCGCTCGCGCCGGGCTGCGCCGACGACGGCCTCGACGGCGGCGCGAACCTCACGATCGCCGGCGTCGCGCCCGGCAGCACCCTTGCGCGCGCGCCCGGCAGCACGCAGCCGCCGCACCTGTCGCTGCGCGCGCTCGGTGCGCAAGGCACCGTGCAATGGCTCGTCAACGGCCGCATCAAGGCCGCGCTCGACGCGAGCAAGCCGTTCGAGCACGACTTCGACGAGCCCGGCCCGCAGGCGATCACGGCGATGACGCCGTCGGGTAATTTTTCACAGTTGGAAATTCAGGTGCTGCGCTGAAGCGCACCGGCCTCCGCCTCCGGCGACGCTGCCGGGTGCGCGCGCACCGCCCGCGTGCGCAGACCTCCGGCCGGCGCTGCTTTCCGCAGCCGGACCCTCGCGGCGGACCGGTCGACCGTTCGCATGCGCACCGCGAAAGATCCGGACGCGTGATAGCCAATTCGCTTCATCTGCGCTTTGTAAACAAGCTCGCGATGTAGCAACACGGAAAAGTCGTAGTCGGCACTTCCGCGACCGGCCCGCCCTGCGGCCGGACAGGCGGCGCGTGCCGGTCCGCGCAGAGACGCGCGCGTTTGCGGCGCCACCGTCCGGCATCAGCGCCGGATCAACCCCTGCCGTTTGAACGGAGAAAGTCCATGAAACTGCGTCATGTCCTTGCACTCGCTCTCGCCGTCGCCGCTGCGCCCGACGCCTTCGCCGAAGGCAAAGGTCCGACCAGCAAGACCGACCGCTCCGAAAACACCGTGCCCGTCACCGCGACGGGCAGCACGTCGCTGGCCTGCTATTTCCAGAAAGGCAGCGACATCAAGTGGTACTGGGGCCTCAACTCGGATTCGAGCTGGTATTCGCTGCCGGGCGACTGGCAGACGACCCCGTACACCAAACTCGAGAAATTCTTCTCGACCGCGAGCCAGAGCAACATCACGACCGCCTGCTCGAACTCGCAGACCTACTACGGTCTCGTCGGCTATTCGCTGATGGCGGCTTTCGCTTCGCAGAAGAGCGCCGGCTTCAACTATCCGATCATCGTCGGCGGCAACACCGAGCTCTGGCCGCAGTACTGAGGCACTCGCGTCGCGGCGGCGCGGGCCGCCGCGGCGCCCGGCCGGTCATGTCCCGCGCAAGGCCGCGACGGCGGCGCGCAGGGATTCCCAGTCTTTGCGCGCATCCGCATGCAGCCGGCGCCACGGCAGCGGCCGGCCGTAACGGTGTTTCGCAAGAATCCGCCGCTGCAGCGACTGAATTTCGAAGCCGCGCCATTCGGGCGCCGCCGACAGCAGATTGAACGCGACCGCAGGCCTGACCTCGTTCCAGAAGATCGCCTCGAGTTCCTCGATGGAATACGCCGACTCGGCGCAGACGCGCGCGATCTGCGGCAGCAGGCACGCCGGATCGGTATCCATCCAGAAATATTGCATCTGATCCCAGATGCGGCTGCGCGCGTCGAGATCGTCGGCCGGTGGTTTCATGCCCGGTGCCGCAGCGAGTTCACCAGAAGCGCCACCACGGCTTCTTCGCCGACGCGCCCGCTCGCGGCGAGCCGCCGTTCGCGCCGGCCGCGACTTCCGGAAGCGCCGTGCCTGCCACATGATGCTGAATCACGCCCGGCGCAGGTTCGCCGACGCCGGACGGCCGCGGGAACGGCGTTGGCTGCCTCAGCAGAAGCGCCGCCACGAGGAAATCGAGCAGTCGCGCTTCGTATTCGCGCGCCGCCGGATCGTCCTTCGCGAACGTGCTCGACCAGAGCGCCTCGACGACGACGACACCGTCCCCGCGCGGCGCCAGCGTCAGGCGGTAGACCGGCAGGCCGGTCCAGCTCCGATGCAGGAACAGATAAGGGGATTCATGGAAGATGAACCATTTGTCTTCCATCTGCTCGGGCACCAGGCCCTCGGCGATGCGCGCGAACTGCGCGGCGGAATACGTGGCCGCAAACGGCAGCGGCACGCCGTCGCCAAACGGCTCGCGCTTCCAGGATGCCGCCGTCGCCGCCATCGCCGAAGCTCCTTCGTTGGGCGCTACGTGCGCCGCAGCGGCTTGGGTTCCGCCAGCGTCATGGCCGCCGGCGCGGGTTCGGACCGGGTCGCGCACGCGCCGCAGCTGCTGCAGCCGCCGGAACTCGCGCAGGCGCTGCCGACGCTCGACGGAATGCGCGCGCGCAGACGCGCGCCGAGCCTTTGCGCGAAAGCCGGCGCACCTGAGGATTCGAACAGGTCCGCGATGCGCGCGAGCCCCCTGCCCCAGACCGACGGCAGGTATTTGCGCAACACGCTCGTGGCCGCAGCCGCGACGATCACGGCGACGACGGCGTACTGCAGCGCGAGCGAGGCGTTCATCTCAACTCAACGCCTTGGTTGTCTGGAACGTGATGAACGACGCGGCGTACGCGAGCGCGAACAGATAGCCCGCGGCGATCCAGACATTGCGCCACGAATTCGTCTCGCGGCGGATCACGGCCAGCGTCGACAGGCACTGCGGCGCGAAGATGAACCAGACCAGCAGCGACAGCGCGGTCGCGAGCGGCCACTGCGTCGCGATCAGCGGACCGAGCTCGGCGGCGATCGTGTCGTCGGAACCCGACAGCGCATAGACGGTGCCGAGCGCCGATACCGCGACTTCGCGCGCGGCCAGTCCCGGAATCAGCGCGATGCAGATCTGCCAGTTGAAGCCGATCGGCGCGAACACGACTTCGAGCCATCGGCCGATGCGGCCGGCGAAGCTGTAGTCGATCGCGGGACCCGTCGCACCTTCCGGCGGCGCCGGGAACGTCGACAGGAACCACAACAGGATCGTCAGCGCGAGGATGATGCCGCCGACGCGCTTGAGAAATATCCACGCGCGCTCCCAGAGGCCGATTGCGAGATCGCGCGGATGCGGCCAGCGATACGACGGCAGTTCGAGCATCAGCGCGTGTTCGCTGCGATCGCGGCGCAGCCGTTTCATGACGAACGCGACGGCCAGCGCGCTGACGATGCCGGCGACGTAGAGCCCGAACAGCACGATGCCCTGCAGATTGAAGATGCCGCCGACGGTGCGCTGCGGAATGAACGCGGCGATCAGCAGCGTGTAGACCGGCAGGCGCGCCGAGCAGGTCATCAGCGGCGCGACCATGATCGTGGTCAGCCGGTCGCGCGGATCCTGGATGCTGCGCGTGGCCATGATGCCGGGGATCGCGCAGGCAAAGCTCGACAGCAGCGGAATGAACGAGCGGCCGCTCAGGCCCGCCTTGAACATGAGCCGGTCGAGCAGGAACGCCGCGCGCGGCAGGTAACCCGATTCCTCGAGCGCGAGGATGAAAAGAAAGAGAATCAGGATCTGCGGCAGGAACACGAGCACGCTGCCGATGCCCGCGAACAGGCCGTCGTTGAGCAGGCTGCGCAGCGGCCCTTCGGGCATCGCCGCGACGCTCCACTCGCCGAGCGCCTTGATGCCGCCCTCGATGCCTTCCATCAGCGGCTCGGCCCAGGAGAACACGCTCTGGAAGATCAGGAACATGAGCCCGGCGAGCAGCACGAGTCCCCAGACCGGATGCAGCGCGACGCGGTCGATCGCGTCGTCGATCGCCGCGGTGCGCGTCGGCATGCTGACCGCCGCCGCGAGCAGGCGGCGCACTTCCGCATGCAGATCCTCATCCGCCTCGCCGACGACCGCCGGCGGCGGCACGACCGCGTCGAGCCGCTCGACGAGCGCCTTCGCGCCCGCGCGGCGCACGGCCACCGTTTCGATGACGGGAATGCCGAGCTCGCGTTCGAGCGCGGCGATGTCGATGCGGATGCCGCGGCGCGAGGCCGCATCCATCATGTTCAGCGCCAGCACGACCGGCAGGCCGAGCCGGCGCACTTCGAGCACGAAGCGCAGGTGCAGGCGCAGGTTCGTCGCATCCGCCACAAAGACCAGCAGGTCGGGCCGCACTTCGCCGGCCGCGATGCCCAGGCAGACGTCGCGCGTGATCGCCTCATCCGGGCTCGCCGCATCGAGACTGTAGGCACCCGGCAGGTCGAGCAGATCGACGACGCGCCCCGACGGCGCCGTATAGCGGCCCTGCTTGCGCTCCACCGTGACGCCGGCGTAGTTCGCGACCTTCTGCCGGCTGCCGGTCAGCAGATTGAACAGCGCGGTCTTGCCGCAGTTCGGATTGCCGACGAGCGCGATACGCAATGCCGCAGCCGTACTCATGAATTCGCTCCGGCTGTCTGCAGCTGCACACGCGCCGCCTCGCTGCGCCGCAGCGCGAAACGCGTGAAGCCGATCTGCACGAGCAGCGGATCGGCGCCGACCGGCCCCTGCGCGACGAGCTTGACCGGTTCGCCCGCGACGAAACCCAGATCCCGCAGGCGCCGGGCGATCGGATCGGCACTGCCGACATCCTCGACCTCGCGCACGACGGCCGTGTTGCCCGGAAGCAGTTCGGAAAGTCGCACAGGCAGATAGGCACTAAATAAGAATGGTTCGCGATTGTACCTGAGGGAACCGGGTGCGGCGAGGGGCGGCGGGCGAGTGATGGAGCGAATGAAGAGGAGCGAGAAACGGGAGAAGGCGGCTACGCTGCACCCTGCCACCCGTTTCTCACTCCACTTACTGTTTTCCCGCCTCGCAGTTATCCGGACAAACGCCTCGGCCGCCGCCCGCCGCCGCCGCTATCATTCGCCTTTCCCGGAGGGAGGGATCCAATGACCGCATCCGTTGCGCTGACCGTTCGCGGCGCCGTCGCCGAGGTCCGGCTGAATCGTCCCGGCGTGCACAACGCCTTCGACGAGCAGCTCATCGCCGAGCTGACCGAAACCCTGCAGGCGCTCGACGCCGACGCGGCCATCCGCGCGGTCGTGCTGACCGGCGAAGGCGCCTCGTTCTCCGCCGGTGCCGACCTCAACTGGATGCGCTCGATGGCCAGGGCCAGCGAAGCGGACAACCTCGCCGACTCGCTGAAACTCGCGGCACTGATGCGCACGCTGAACTATCTGTCCAAGCCGACCGTCGCCCGCGTCAACGGCGCGGCCTACGGCGGCGGCGTCGGACTCGTCGCCTGCTGCGACATCGCGATCGGCGTCGACGGCGCGAAGTTCTCGCTGTCGGAAGTGAAACTCGGACTCGTACCCGCGGTCATCTCGCCCTACGTGATCGCCGCGATCGGCGCGCGCCACGCGCGCCGGCTGTTCGTCACGGGCGAAGTCTTCGATGCCGCCGAGGCTCGCCGCATCGACCTGCTGCACGACACCGTCGCCGCGGACCAGCTCGACGCCGCGGTCGAGCGCAGCCTGCACTGGCTGGGCAAGGGCGGCCCGGTCGCGCAGGGCGAGGCCAAGCGCCTCGCGCTCGCAATGGCCGGCATGACCGCCGCGCAGCAGCAGGAACTCGACGCCGGCAACGCCGCGCTGATCGCGCGGTTGCGCGTCTCGGCCGAAGGGCAGCACGGGCTCGGCGCGTTCCTCGACAAGCGCGCGCCGGACTGGGCGCGGGAAGGCTGAGCGTCCGGTGATGGATTCGGCGATGTCGCGCGCCTCAGCCCAAACACGATCTGGACATTTCCCAACGCACACCCGGATGCGCTCCGATTCAGCAACCGGCCGCGCAAACGCGACGCTGCTCGCCTGCAATCACACGGCTTCGTCGTGATCCATTTCTGGAATACCGAAATACTCGACGAATGCGACAACACCCTCCAGCGCCTGCACGCCGCGCTGCAGGACGCATCCCCCAACGATCCAACCCGCCAAGGAGTGCTGAAATGATCGACCACCTCGGTTTCCAGGTCGCCGACTTCGACCGCAGCCTGAATTTCTACAAGACCGTGCTCGCCCCGCTCGGCTACGGCCTCGTCATGGAAGTCACGCCCGAAATGACCGGCAACGGCTCGCGTCACGCGGGCTTCGGCAAGGAAGGCAAGCCCGACTTCTGGATCGGCACCGGCGGCGAGCCGACGCGCAACGGCCTGCACCTCGCCTTCGTCGCGAACGATCGCGGTGCGGTGGATACGTTCTACGCCGCCGCGCTCGGCAACGGCGCGAAAGACAACGGCCCGCCGGGCCTGCGCACGCATTACCACCCCAATTATTACGGCGCGTTCGTCATCGATCCCGACGGCCACAATATCGAAGCGGTCTGCCACGCACCGGCCTGATCGACGCTCCCGCCACCCGCCCCGCGCACGGCAGCCAACTACCGGAACCCACGATGCAAGGACTCTTCTCGAAGGTACTCATTGCGAACCGCGGCGAGATCGCCTGCCGCGTGATCCGCACCTGCCGCCGCCTCGGCATCGCCACGGTCGCCGTCTATTCCGAGGCCGACGCGAACGCGCAGCACGTGCGCCTCGCCGACGAAGCCTGGCCGATCGGCGGCTCGCGGCCGGCCGACTCCTACCTGCGCGGCGACGTCATTCTCGACGTCGCGAAAAAAAGCGGCGCGCAGGCGATCCATCCGGGCTACGGATTCCTGTCCGAGAACGCCGATTTCGCCGACGCGGTCGAAGCCGCCGGCATCGTGTTCATCGGCCCGAGCGCCGCGTCGATGCGCAAGATGGGCTCGAAAGCCGGCGCGAAGATCCTGATGCAGGAACACAAGGTTCCCGTCGTGCCGGGCTATACCGGCGAAGACCAGGACCCGGCGCTGCTCGCGCGCGAAGCCGAACGCATTGGCTTTCCGCTGATGATCAAGGCCGCGCACGGCGGCGGCGGCAAGGGCATGCGCATCGTCCGTGCCAAGGAGGAATTCGCGGCCAACCTCGAATCCTGCCAGCGCGAGGCGAAGAACGCGTTCGGCCGCGACCGCATGCTGCTCGAGCGCTACGTCGAGAAGCCGCGCCACATCGAGTTCCAGGTGTTCGGCGACAAGCACGGCAACATCGTGCATCTGAACGAGCGCGAGTGTTCGGCGCAGCGGCGCTACCAGAAAGTGCTCGAAGAGGCGCCCTCGCCGTTCGTCACGCCGGAACTGCGCGCGAGGATGGGCGACGCCGCGGTCGCCGCGGCCCGCGCGATCGACTACGCGAATGCCGGCACGGTCGAATTCATCGTCGGCCAGGACGGCGATTTCTATTTCATGGAAATCAACACGCGCCTGCAGGTCGAACATCCGGTGACCGAGCTGACGCTGAACCTCGACCTCGTCGAGCTGCAGCTGCGCGTCGCGGCCGGCGAGCCGCTGCCGGGTTCGATCGTGCGCAACAAGTCGGTGCCGGCCGACGGCCATGCGATCGAACTGCGCCTCTACGCCGAAGATCCGGCGCAGAACTTCCTGCCGGGCTCGGGCAAGCTCACGACGCTGCGCCTGCCTGCGGCCTCGCGCCACGTGCGCGTCGACGGCGGTGTCGTCGAAGGCGACACGGTCTCGATCTTCTACGACCCGATGATCGCCAAGCTCATCGTGTGGGACCGAAACCGCGCCGAAGCGCTGCAGCGCATGCGCGAGGCGCTGGCGGCGACCGAGATCGTCGGGCCGAAGTCCAATGTCGAATTCCTCGAACGCCTCGTGCGCCATCCGGCCGTGACCGGCGGCACGATCGACACGGGCTATCTCGATCGCCATCTCGACGAATTCCTGCCGCAGGCCGCCGAAGCGATTCCGGCCGAACTGCTCGCCGCTGCCGCGACCGCGGTGCTGCTCGACCAGGAAACCGCCGTGCCGCAGCTCGCCGCGACCGGCAGCGATCCGCATTCGCCGTGGGCGCGCGCCGACGGCTGGCGCCTCGGCCATCCGGGCAAGCGCGTCGTCGTGCTCGTGCACGCGGGCGAGCGCATCGAGATCGCCGCGCACGGCAGCGCCGGCACCTATGCGCTCGACTGGAACGGCCACCCTGCGATCGTGCGCAACGCCGCACTCGCCGGCGGCGCGTTCAGCGCCGAGATCGACGGCGTCGTGCGCCGCCTGCACGCCGGCATCGATGCAGCGCACGTGCTGCTGCACGACGGCCATTCGCGCCGCGTGTTCGAACGCGCCGCGGCGTTCGCCTATCGGGCCAGCGGCGGCGGCGGCGGCGACCGCGTCGTCGCACCGATGCCGGGCCGCGTCGTGCTGACCAAGGTAGCCGCCGGCGACGCCGTCGCCGAAGGACAGGAACTCGCGATCATGGAAGCCATGAAAATGGAAATCACGCTGCGCGCGCCGCGTGCCGGCACGATCGCGGCGGTGCAGGCGCAGGCCGGCGACTTCGTCGAGGCCGATGCGGTGCTGATCCGACTGGAGGCTCTGTGATGAAAACTGATCGCTCGCAACGCGACCGCGGTTTTCGCGGCGTGACGTCCTCGATGCTGCGGTTCGCTGCGCTCGCCGCAACCTGCGTGTTGCTCGGGGGCTGCGTGGAGACGCGCTTCGAATCGCCGCTCGGCGACAACATCGAAAGCTGCGACGTGAACTGGAAGGGCCTCTGGCTCGCCGAGGACGCGGTCACGCGCAAACCCGACGACGACGGCGCGCTCTACGTCGACGAGGAATGCCGCTTCCATGTGCTCGACCAGACCGAGCGCGGTGCGCCGCTCAAGCCGATCCACGTGCCGCTGAACTACGTGCACGACGGCGGCAACGACTACCTCGTCGTGTCCGACGTGCAGCTCAAGGGCCTCGTCAAATTGCCCGCGCCGCATGCGGTCTCGCCGGCGCCGGAAAAATCGTTCTTCTTCGCGCGCTACCGCGTGCGCGGCGATCGCCTGGAGGTCTTCGAGGTCGACAGCGAACGCGTCGCCAAGCTCATTCTCGACGCGAAGATCGAAGGCACCGTCGACAAGTCCTCGAACGAACTGCATGTCTACGTGCGCGGCAACCGCCGGCAGATGCTGGAAATCGTGCGCACGCACGCCATATTCGCCGACAAGCCGCTGCACCTGCGACGCAGCGACCAATCCGTCGAGGCCTACGAAAAGGCCCTGCTCGCGCGCCAGCGCAAGGAGACGAAATGAGTCAGCCGAACAGCGTGCGTATCGTCGAGGTCGGTCCGCGCGACGGCCTGCAGAACGAGAAGGCCATCGTCCCGACCGCGACGAAGATCGAACTCATCGACCGCCTGAGCGCGACCGGCCTGCGCAGCATCGAGGCGACGAGCTTCGTCAGTCCGAAATGGATTCCGCAGCTCGCCGACGCGGCCGAGGTCTTCACCGGCATCGCGCGCCGCGACGGCATCCGCTATCCGGTGCTCGTGCCGAACCTGCAGGGCTACGAACGCGCCCGCGCGGCCGGCGCCGACGAAGTCGCCGTGTTCGCGGCGGCGTCCGAAGCCTTCAGCCGCAAGAACATCAACGCGAGCATCGACGAATCGCTGGAACGCTTCGCGCCCGTGCTCGAACGCGCACAGGCCGACGGCGTGCGCGTGCGCGGCTATGTCTCCACCGTGCTCGGCTGTCCGTATCAGGGCGACGTGCCGCTGACCGACGTCGTGCGCGTCGCCGCGCACCTCCATCGCGCCGGCTGCTACGAGATCTCGCTCGGCGACACCATCGGCATCGGCACGCCGCGCAAGGCCGCGGCCATGCTCGCCGCGGTCGCGGCCGACGTGCCGATGGACGCGCTCGCGATCCACTTCCACGACACGCGCGGCCAGGCGCTCGCGAACATCCTCGCCTGCCTCGAACTCGGCGTCGCCGTCATCGACGCCGCGGTGTCCGGCACCGGCGGCTGTCCTTACGCGAAAGGCGCGAGCGGCAACGTCGCGAGCGAGGACGTCGTCTACATGCTCGAAGGCATGGGTATCGCGACCGGCGTCGACCTGCCGAAACTCATCGAGACCGGCCAGTGGCTCGCCGCGCAGCTCGGCCGCGAAACCGGCAGCAAAGTCGGCAAGGCCGCGGCGTAACGTGGGTTGGCGTTGAGCCGCAGGCGAACCCCAACGGTGAAGTGATCGGTAAGGACGAGCGAGAAACGAGTCAAAGCCGGCTTCTGCCCTCCGCTGTCACTCTTTTCTCAATCCTCCGCATTTCCACGTCGCATCCGCGCCTGCGGCTCCCCCAGCCGACAAAGCACTACATCGCCGCCGCTTTCAGCGCCTCCGCCTGCGCCAGCAGCGTGGCGCGGAACGCCGGCGGCAGCGCGCGCAGCGTCACCGGCTCGAGGCGCCCGTCGGTGCCGCGGCGGCGCGGCAGGAAGCGATCGACGGTGACGTCCTCCTCGACCGTGAAGAACACCGAAATCCCGCTGTGCAGCAGGGTCACGTGCCAGTCGGCGTCGGGCTGCCAGGTGTGCTCGTTGATCATCGCGCCGTCTTCGCCTGCGCCTTTGAGATAACCCCACTTTTCCACAAGACCGCCGAATTTCGCGCGATTGAGCGTGCTGCCGGCCGCGCGCGCCACGTCGGAGGCGTCGAGCTCGCCCGGACCGGCCTCGACGACCGGCATGTCGAACTGCGCGAACGGCGACAGGAGTTCGTAGTCGCCGAACTGCGCCTTCCAGGCGCGATGCTCGTCCGCCGGCATTTCCAGCGGATGCGCGACGCGCACCCGCGCATCGTCGGCGAGCGCGACGTCGTCGTCGGCTGCGTCGACGAAGCCGCCGCTGCCGCTCGGCCGGAAGCGTGCCAACGACGCATCGTCCGCGCCCACGACCGACCAGACCACGCTCTGACTCAACACCGCCAGCAGCGGATGCTCGATGAACAGCCGGCGCCATAGCGCAACCGGCCAGATCCTGCCGGTCTGCAGCGTGCGCAGCAGCCGCTGCGACTGCTGCTTGAACACGGGCTTGAGGTTCTTCGCGAGCGACTTGAGCTGATTTTCCGCAATACCGCGCAATTCCGCGTTCTCGCCGGCGCGCGCCCGCGGCAGCGTCTTCGTGCTCTTTCCGTCGGCATCGACGACGACCACGCTGAAATCGCCGCGCACGCGTGCCGTGTACGCATACGGCCCGACGTCCAGACGCAGCCCGTCGCGGTCGAGTCCGAAGTCGGGTACGAGCTGTTCGAGAAACCCGGCTAGGCTCATGCCCTGCCGCTGCGCCGCCTCCTGCAGCGCGAGCTTGGCGTTCTGCTGGATCGACTCGGAAAACTTGCGGCTCTCCCAGAGCTCGCGCACCTGCGAAATGCCGTAGCTGCCCGGCAGGCGCGCGAGCATCCGGATCGCCGCGCTCGCCTTCGGCTTGCGCGTCTTCATCCAGGCCTTGACCGCGCGCACGAGATCGTTCGCGATGCGCTCATCGCCGTAGTCGGCCAGCGGCGACAGCAGCCAGGCGAATTTGTCGGCGCCGTTCTCGGCGATCCAGGTACGCACGCCGTAGCCGGCGAAGTCGCTGCGCTGCGCGGCCGTCAGAAACGCGAAGATCTGGCGCGCGCGCCGCGGCAGCATCTCGTCGGCGTCGAGCAGGATCGCGAGCAATTGCCGGCCGAGGTCTGCGCCGAGCGGCACGAGCAGGCGCGCGGTCTCCTCGTTCCAGGCCTTCGCTGCGGCAGCCGGAATCTTCGCCTTCGCCGCAGCCGCCTGCAGCGACGCGAGCGTCGCGTCGTGCCAGGGATCGAGCGCGTCGACCGGGCGGCCCGCACGCGACAGCGCATCGAGCGCGAGGCCGCGGCTGAACTCGTCGTGCGCCGTGTCGGCGATCGTCGCTTCGATCAGGTCGACTGCGGCCGCATCGCGGTTCTGCGCAAGTCCGGTCAGCACGAGCAGCCGCGCCTTGCGCTCGGCGACATCGAGCAGGCCGCTGCGCTTGAGCGCATCCGGCGGCATGCGCGCGACGAGGTCGATCAGCAGCGTGCGCAGCACCGTGCCGGTCGTCGCGCAGAGCGCGGCCAGCGTCGCGCCGCAGGCGATCACCGCCTCGCCGTCCAGCAGCGGCAGCAGCTTCGACTGCCGCTTTTCGTCGAGCGCGGCAAAACTCTGCGGGAATGCGGCAAGCGCCGCGTTGACCGGCGCGGCCGGCAGCGGTGGGTTGCCGCCGCCGAACCAGCTCGACTGTCCGAGATACGCGGCGCTCGCGGTCGCGACGAGTTCGCGCAGCGGCGACAGCGTCGTCGCCACCGCCTCATTGAACGCCGCGGCCCGGAAACCGCTGTCGGCCGCCTCGTCGACGAACACGCCGGGCGCGCGGGCATACAGCGATTCGGCCAGCGCGAGCGCCGCACTGCGCGACGACGCGTAGTCCAGCGCACGCAGGCACCGCTTCGCGATCGCGCTGCGCGACGCCGGCTGGCGCGCGTGCTGCCACAGGGACTCCCAGCGCTCGGCGCGATCGTTGCCCAACCCGTATTCGTCGACGGTCTGTTCGACGAGCGCGTCTGCGTGGCCGGCTTCGAGGCCGCGCAGCGCCGACCAGTACGGCTCGCGCGGTTCGCCCGGCGCGACCGGCGCGTCGTCCTCGCGATCGCCGTCGTCCGGCACGGCCAGCGCGAACAGCCGGCGCAGCGCGACGTCGCGCAGCGACGCCTTGCCGCTGCCGACGTAGTCGAGCAGCAGCGGCAGGTCGGTTTCCTGATCCAGCAGATCGTGCGGCGCACCGAAGCGGCTCGGCCGCAGGTACGTCGCGATCAACGCGCGCTGCGCGGCGATGTCCGCGCCCGAGAACACGGCGCCGAAGGCCGAACTGAATTCGCCGTCCCCGGAAAGCTCGGGCAGCAGTCGTGTATACCAGGCGCGCGCTTCGTCGGTCCGGAGTCCGCAGCGAAACTGCGCGCAGCGTTTCCACTTGGCCTGCTCGTAGCGCAAGGTCGCCGCCGGAAACCGCTGGCCGAATTCCGCGGACAGCCACAGACCGCGCAACTGGTCGTCCGACAGCGCATCGAGAAAACGCGCCCAACGCGCATCGTCGCCGGCGAGCGCCGCGCCGAGTCCGGGCGTCACGATCGCAGCGCCCAGTCCGCTGCGTTCCCGCGCCGCCATCTCGAACAACAGCGGCGTGTCGACCGCGATGCGCGCGAGCGGCGACAGCAGGCCGGTGACGAGTTCTCCGGCACCCTCGATCGGTCCCGCCGTGTCGCCGAGCGCGAGGTTCGTGCCGCGATGGGTTTCCAGCAGCAGCATCAGCGCCCAGTCCGGATTGATCGCGCCGGCATTCGCGCGCAGGTGCTCGCGCAACAGCAACAGGGTCAGCCGCAGCTGCGCCAGCACGCGCAACGTGGCACGAACCCGATCGTCGCCGGCGGCCCACTGCGCGGGCGTCGCCGCCGCGACGATGCGGCGCAACAGCGCGAGATCGGCGCCGGCCTCCCGCAGCAGCGCATTCACCTCGGCCCAGTCGCCGTCTCCGCGGGCGAGCGCGTCCGCCCAGGCGATCAGCGCGGCCGCGTGCGCCTGGTGCAGCCCCTCCAGGTGCGTGCGCGGCACGCCGTCCTCGCTGCGCGGCATCAGCAGGTTGCGCAGGTGTACCGGTTCCAGCAGCGGCGCGAGCAGCAGCACCAGGCGTTCGCCGATGCCATGCCAGTCGGTCGGCGACCTGCCGCGCAGCAACCCGGCGAGCAGCGTCGCCAGCGGCTCGCTGCTGCTTCGCCACACGTGGCTTTCGCCGTCGTAGCGCGTCTCCCGCGCCAGTGCGCGCCGCCAGTCCTCCGCCGGCACGCCGTCGCGCCAGTAGCGGCGCACCGCGTCGAACGCAAGCGCGCTGCCGATGCCGCAGTGGGTATATGCGGCCGCGAGTTCGGCCAGGAACGCGTCCTCGTCGGTCGCGCGCGAAAGCAGGCCCGTCGCGGCCTGACTGCGAAGCTGATGCACGGTGATCCCCTGATGATGGCTGACGCGCGCACTGCGCGGCACCCGGAAAGCATAGCGACCCGGGTGCCGACCAGTCCTGGCCGTTTTGTCAGGCGCGCGGCTGCCGCCGCCCGGCGAATCAGCCCGGCGGCGGCAGCACGACGATCGTGAACCAGAAATTCTCTATCGTCTTGACGACCTGGATGAACTGGTCGAAGTCCACCGGCTTGGTGATGAAGCAGTTCGCATGCAGGTCGTACATGCGCACGAGGTCTTCTTCCGCGCGCGAGGTCGTCAGCACGACGACCGGAATGCGCTTGAGCGACGCATCGGCCTTGATCTCGGCGAGCACTTCGCGGCCGTCGCGCCGCGGCAGGTTCAGGTCGAGCAGGATCAGGTCCGGCCGCGGCGCACCCGCGAATTCGCCGCGGCGGTAGAGGAATTCGAGCGCGCGCTCGCCGTCCTCGACGACATGCAGGCGATTGCGCAGATGCCCTTCGCGCAGTGCTTCGCGCGTGAGCCGCACGTCGCCTTCGTTGTCTTCGACGAGCAGGATTTCTACGGCCCGCGGGCCGGCGACGGCTTCGATCATGAGTCTTGCTCCATGACAGGCACTGTGAAATGAAATGTCGCTCCCTGGCCCAGCCGCGACTCGACCCAGATGCGGCCGCCGGCGCGCTCGACGATCTTCTTGCAGATCGCGAGCCCGATGCCGGTGCCCTGGTAGTGCTGGCGCGTGTGCAGGCGCTGGAAGATGACGAAGATGCGTTCGGCGTACTGCGGATCGATGCCGATGCCGTTGTCGCGGACGCGGAAATGCCAGCACTCGCCTTCGCGCTCGGCGTCGATGTGGATCTCGGGCCGCGCGTCGCCGTTGAACTTCAGCGCATTCGCGATGAGGTTCTGCAGCAGCTGCGTGAACTGCGCCGGATCGACATGGACGATCGGCAGCTCGCCGAAGCGGATGTCGGCCCTCGTCTCCTCGATGCGCGCGGCGAGATTGCGCAGCGCGGCCTGGAGGCAGTCGACCGCGGCGACGTTGCGCTGCTTTTCGCCGCGCGACCCGATGCGCGAGTACGCGAGCAGGTCGTCGATCAGCCGCTGCATGCGCAGCGCGCCGTCGACGGCGAAGCCGATGAAATCGTCCGCATCGGCGTCGAGCCTGCCCTTGTAGCGCCGCGACAGCAGCTGCACGTAGCTCGCCACCATGCGCAGCGGCTCCTGCAGGTCGTGCGAGGCCACGTAGGCGAACTGCTCCAGGTCGCCGTTGGAGCGTTCGAGTTCCTTGCGCTGGCTCAGCAGCGCCTCCTCGATTTCGCGCCGGCGCGTGATGTCGCGCAGGATCGCCGTGAAATGGTGCTCGCCGTCGGAGCGCCAGTGGCCGATCGAGATCTCCAGCGGAAACTCGCTGCCGTCGCGATGCAGGCCGGCGACTTCGACGGCGCGGCCGATCACGCGCGGTTCGCCGCCGGCCAGAAAGCGCGCGAGGCCGTTCAGATGCGCGTCGCGATAGCGCTCGGGCATCAGGACCGTCAGCGGCTGCCTCAGCAGTTCGTCCGAGGTGTAGCCGAAGCAGCCTTCGACCGCGCGATTCACGTAGCGGATGTTGCCGTCGGCGTCGGCGGCGATGATCGCGTCGCTCGCCGTGTCGGTGAGCGCCTGGAACGCCTGGCGGCTTCGCTCCAGCTCGCGCGTGCGCCGCGCCGCGAGACGTTCGGCGCGCGTGCGCAGATCGGCCAGCAGCCAGGTGATCGCGAACAGCAGCAGACTGCAGAACAACCCCACGAGCAGGATCGACAGCGGCACGAGCGAGGCATTCGCCGCCATGAAAGCCGGTGTCGCGCTCCCCGAAAGCAGCCAGTTGCGTCCGCCGAGCGCGATCGTGCGTTCGTGGCGCAGCGGCAAGGCCGCGCCGTTGCCGCCGGTGTAGAACGGCGGCGCTTCGCCGGTACCGTCGCCGTCGTGGAGACGGATCTGCAGATCGCGGCGTGCTTCGGCCACGATCGGCTGCATCCACTCGCCCACGCGAAATTCGAAATAGGCCACGCCGACCATGCCGCCGTCGGGGTCGTCGTCGCGGCGCCCCGGGTGCAAGGGCACGTAGAGCGCGAACCCCGGCACCGACGAGCCGTCGACGCGACCGCCGACCGAGAGGGTTCCGCTGAGCGCGACGTCGTCGAGCGCGATCGCGCGCTCGAGCGCCGCGCGCCGCGCCGGGTCGCTGCCGAGATCGAATCCGACGAGCTTGAGATTCGCGCCCTGCCCCGGCTCGAGAAACGACACCGGATACAGCGCCTCGCGATCGCTCTCGGGCCAGATGCGAAAGCCCGGACGCAGACGCGCCGCCAGCGCGCCTTCGAAATCGCTGCGGCTGCGCGCGGCGATGCGCGGCGCGAAGCCGACGCCGGCGATGCCCGGGAACTGCGCCGGCACGTCGATGCGGTCCCAGTAGCGGCGCCACTCGTCGGGTTCGACGCGGTCGGACGCCGCGAACAGGCCCTGCGCACCGCGCAGCAGATCGAGATGGCCGCGCAGCCGCGCCTCGATCGCAACGGCCAGCTGATCCACTTCGCGTTCGAGGCGCTGACGCTGCGCGCGCGTGGCGGCGTCGGCACTGACGCGCCAGGCCATCGCGGTCGCGCCGAGCGCGACGGCCAGCACGAACAGCGCCGGCAGCAGGCTCGCGCGCAGCGCGACGTCGTCGCCGTCGCGCGAGCGAGCGCGCGCGATCAGCAGCGTGGCGCCGCAGGCGATCAGTCCCGCGCCGGTCACGAACGACACGCTGTCGACCGAGCCCCAGCCGACGCCGGGCGTGATGCCGGCGAGGCGGCCGAACACGCCGAACGCGCCGAGCGCGAGTGCGAGCGCCGCGAGCACGCTCGCGATCAGCAGCACTGCGCTGCGCGGCTTGCCGATGCCGCAGGCCAGCGAGACCGCCGCGGCGAGCAGTCCCGCGGCGCTGTTGTTCGGCAGCAGCACGTGCGCGCGCGCGTCGGTGCCCGCGAGCGCGGCCGCAAGCATGAAGACGCCGAGGATCGCGACCGGCGCACACAGCACCGCGACGAGACGCGGGCGCCGCGCCCGTTCGGCGAGCAGTCCGGCGGCGAGCAGCAAAAGCGCGCCGAGCGCGGTCCAGCTCGGCGCCCACGCCGCCGGACCGAAGCGATTGAGCGCGACGCCGACGAGGACGCAGGCGCCGGTCGCCGCCGCGCCCGCCGCGAGCAGGCGGCCGGGTTCGGGTGCGGGCGCAGGCGTTGCGGATTCACTCATGCATGTCGTCCTCGGACGGCAGCGGCGCCTCGCCGCGCGCCTGCCGGCGCAGCCGGTCGGCGAAGCGATCGGGCGACTCGGGACGGCCGATATGAAATCCCTGCAGCCGGTTGCAGCCGAGGGCGCGCAGCACGACCTCATGCCGCTCCGTTTCGACGCCCTCGGCGACGACGTCGATGCCGAGGATGTGCGACATCGCGATGATCGCGCGCACGATCACCGCGTCGCGCGAGTCGGTCGTCGCATCGGTCACGAAGCTGCGGTCGATCTTCAGCAGGTCGACCGGAAACGCCTTGAGATAGCTCAGCGAACTGAAGCCCGTGCCGAAGTCGTCGATCGCGATGCTGATGCCGAGTTCGCGCAGCGTCGTCAGCGTCTCGCGCGACTCCGGCCGCTGCATGACGGATTCGGTCAGCTCCAGTTCGACGCGCTGCGCCGACAGCCCGCTCTGCGCGAGCGCCTCGCCCAGATCCACGAGCACGCGGCCGTCGTCGAGCTGCCGCGCCGACACGTTGATCGCGACGCTCGGCGGGTCGGGCAGCAGTTCCGACCAGCTCTGCGCGATGCGCGTCGCGCGGTTCATGACCCAGCGTCCGAGCGACAGGATCAGGTCCGACTGCTCGGCCAGCGCGAGAAACCGGTCGGGCGCGATGCGGCCGCGCTCCGGATGGTTCCAGCGCAGCAGCGCCTCGGCGCTGACGACGCGTCCGCGGCCGTCGACGATGGGCTGGAAATCCAGATCGAGCTCGTCGCGCAGCAGGGCATGGCGCAGCTCGCGCTCGAGGATCAGGCGCTCCTGCAGCGTGCGGTTGAGTTCCGGCGAATAGAAATCGATGCCGCTGACGCCGCGCTGGCCGGCCTGATACATCGCGGTCTCGGCGCACTTGAGCAGCGGCGCGGCGTCGGACGCGTCATTCGGCGACAGGCTCATGCCGATCTGGCCGCCGAGAAAGAATTCGTGTTCGGCCACGCGATAGGGCTGGCGCAGCGCATCGAGCAGTTGTTCGGCCAGCAGGGCGGCCTGCCCGATCGCGTCGCCCTCGGAGCAGGCCAGCGCGAACTCGCTGCTGCCGGTGCACGCGAGCAGCGTCCCTTCCGGCATCAGCCGCTGCATGCGGCCGACCGCCGCCTTGAGCGCGAGATCGCCGATGTCGTGGCCGAGACTCTGGTTGACCGCGTTGAGTCCGGTCAGCGTGAGCGCAACGACGGCGACCTCGCCGCCGCGGCGGCGCATCGACGGCAGCAGCTGCTGCAGCGACTCGAGGAAGCGGCGCCGGTTCGGCAGGCCGGTGGTCCCGTCGTGGCTCGCGACGAATTCGAGATGTTCCTGCACGAGCTTGCGCTCGATCGCATAACGCAGCGCTCGGGAGAGATGGCCGCCGTCGCCGCGCCCCTTGACGACATAGTCCTGCGCGCCGAGCTGGATCGCGCGCAGCGCGAGGTTCTCGTCGTCGCGGCCGCTGAGCACGACGAGCGGCACGTGGCCGGCGGTCTGCAGCAGCGCGCGCACGGTCTGCAGTCCCTGCGAGTCGGGCAGTCCGAGATCGAGCAGCACCGCGACGTAGCGCTGGCGCTGCACCGCGTCGAGCGCGGCGGCGAGAGAAGCGACCGTATCGAGCACATAGCGCGGTTCGACCTCGCGCAGCAGCTCGACGACGAGGCGCGCGTCGCCGGCTTCGTCTTCCACCAGCAGCACCGGCAGCGCGTCGGGCCGGCCCGCGACGCCGGCCGGCAGGGTCACGACGCTGAGCCAGAAATGACCGATGCTCTGCATGACCCCGAGGAACTGGTCGAGGTCGAGCGGCTTGCGCACATAGCAGCTCGCGTACGCGTCATAGGCGCGGCGTACGTCGGTGTCGGCGCCGGACTGGGTCAGCACGACCACGGGAATACGCGCGAGGTTCGGATCTTCCTTGATGCGTTCGAGCAGCTCGCGCCCGTCGAGGCCGGGCAGGTTCAGATCGAGCAGGATCAGGTCGGGCAGCGGCTGGTGCGAATAGGCCTCGGTGCGCTGCAGCATCGCGAGCGCCTGTTCGCCGTCGACGGCCACGGTCAGGCGATTGAGCAGCTTCGCCTGCTTCAGCATTTCGGTCGTCAGGCGGACGTCGCCGGGGTTGTCCTCGACGAGCAGGATTTCCAGCGGTCGCCCCGTGATTTCCTGACCCATGGCCGATCCTGTTGGTGCGGCACGCGTTCGGACCTGTTCGTCGCCGACGTTACGCTGAAACGCCGGCGATGTGTACTCGTGAAAAATGCGGAAAGCCGCGCTGCCGGCGATCATCCGCGCCTGCGCGCGCTGTATCGCCGCATGGCCGAGCGCGGCGTGTTTCTCGACGCGACCCTGTATGTCTACAAGGCGATGAAGGACTACGCGCCGGGGCGGCTGGACACGAGCTGGACGGACGCGGCGTTCGCC
>NZ_DATIGT010000260.1:0-2618 GCF_035481375.1 Tahibacter sp. | reverse complement strand
ACCGGTGGTCTGGCTGAAGCTCCGGCCCGAGACGGCGGCCGCGGCCGGCGCGGAAACGACGGTCGCCCCCGCCGAAGGCGAAGCATCCGACGCGCTGCGGCGCGCACTCGTCGAACTGATGCTGGCGGCACTCGATGCCTGGGAACGCAGCATGCGGCTCTCGCGCGTGGACTTCGCGCAGAAGAGCGGCATCTGGCGCGTGCACATCGACGACGGGCGTCTGCGCATGCGTTCGATGGAGCGCTACCTGAGCCTCGCGCGCGTGCCGCGGCATCCGCGCTGGCGCGAGGTGCTGCGCAGCGCCTATTTCGTGCTGGCCGAGTGCCCGCTGACGCCGGTGCAGCGGCGCGTGCTCGAGGAACGCGTCGCCGCCGTGCGCGCCCAGCTCAGCGAGAAGGCACTCGACGCGGCTGCGGCGGAAGGCTAGCCGTCGGCGCGCAGAGCACGCAGATGCCCCAGACGCCGTGGGCCATCAGATAGGCGTCGTGATGGTTGGCCGCGACGAAGGCCGGCGGCCCCTGCACGATCGCGACGATGTCGCCGACGTCGCCGCTCGCGATGGAGCCCGAACGCAGGTCTTCCTCGCCGCGGCAGAGCTGCTGGGTGAATCCCGTGACTTTGCGATAGTCGTCGTCGGGCTCGCCGCACGTGCCCTGGCAGCTCGGTGGATTCTCGCGGACCGCGGCGACGAGTTCGGCCCCGAACCGAAAACTGCCTATCGTCATCGGCTGGCCGTCGGCGCACCACTGCGACGGCACGGTCTCGTGGGCCCCGACGACCGCGGCCGACGCGATCAGGGCGACAGCAATCAGGATGCGATGCATGCAGCGACTCCTCGGCGGGGGTGCGGACATCCTCCGCGCCGCAACGGCCCACCCGCAAGCGGCACGGCGGGAAAAAACCGGGTCGAAACCGCGACGGCCGCGCCTGCCGCGGGATGCCCGCATCGCGCGGCGCGGCGCCAATGCGGCCCGGATTCGTCCCGCGGATTCGCTGGCCGCATGCGGTGCGGCGGCCTAGCGTCGCTGCAACCGGCCATCCCGGCCGGCGCGAACCGCAGACGAGGTCACCATGTTCCGCACGTTCCTACCGGTGCTTGCCCTGGGCGCCGCAACGCTTTCCGGCTCCGCCTTCGCCTATACGAACACGGTCCCGATCGGACAGATCACGGCATCGTCGCTGCAATATGGCGGCGCCGTCCTGCATGCGGGCGGCTGGGCCGGCCATCACTACCTCGCACCGAGTCTGGCCGAGTGCGAGCAGATGCTGCAGAGCGGCGTCGCCGATCACGGCGTTCCGCCCGGCCCCGGCGACTGCCCTCACGCGATGGAACAGGTGCAACACTGCAGCCGCCGCTCGATGTTCGACTTCGCCGGACCGTCCGACCCCGACACCGACGGCGTCGTCACGACGACGATCAGCGTGCCGGCGCGCTACCTGCGCGATGTCGGACGGCTGCGCCACGAGTTCCGCATCGATGAATTCGATGCGTTGCTGCAGGAGTACAGCGGGAAGTAGGCGTCAGGCCGGGAATGGGGAGTCGGGAATCGGTGAAGCAAGGCGCCCGCGACGCGGCACCGTCTGACGCATCACCGGTTCCCCGGCCTCAAAAGCCAAACTCGCTCCGCGAGGCACGCCGTTGCGCGACATGATCCCGCAGGCGTTCCGTATAGCTGCGCCACGTGCGGTTGCCCTGCAGGTCGAGATAGCGGCGCTCGGGCGCCGCCTGCGGGCACCAGAACAGATTCGCAACGCCGAGCCCGCCGGGTGACAGGTCGGTAGCCGCCTCCAGATGGACGCCGCCGATGGCGATGCAGGCGTCGAAGGCGGCCGCATCGATACCCGGCGACACGACGGCGGCGCGCTCGCGCGCGAACCTCGCTGCCTCGGCGTCGAGTCGCGACACCGGCTGCCACTGCGCGAGCGGCAGCAGCATCAGCATCGCAATGCCGTCGTGCCGCCGGTAGACCTCGGCCAGGTCGTCCGGCAGCGGCGCACCGAAGCGCGTCGCGACGGCGGCGAGGTCGGCGTCGGCCGCCGGTTCGCCCCAGCGGGCCCGCGACGACAGCAGCCACTGCGTCAGGCTGGGTTTTCCGACGTCCTCGATCAGCCGCGCTGCCGACCAGTCGGCGACCGCCTGCCGCTCGCGTTCGCGCGCCGCGTCCATGCGCGCGGCCGAGTCGGCGATCTGCGCCGACTGCACCCAGCGCGAGCGCAGCCACGGGACGACTCCGGACCATGCAAAGCCGCCGCCTTCGATGTCCAGCGAATACAGCCGCAGGCCGGCCCGCAGCGGCGGTTCGCCGGCGTCGTAGAGCGTGACGGACTCGGAACTTTGGCCGCCGACGAGCACGAGCAAGGATCCGAGGTCGGCCGGCATCAGGGCGATCTCGCGTGGCGCCTCTTCGTCCGCCGCGGGCGGCTCGTGCACGAACAACGGGATCCGGCCTTCGTACGCGTAGCTCGCCGGATCGATATCACTCGCATCGCGCACCCGGCGCAGGTCGGCGAGCGGCGCGAGTTCGAGCGTCTTCGCGCCGTCCGCAACGCGATAGAACGCGAGCAGATCGGCCGGCAGCGTCGCGCCGAGCCGCGACTGCGCCGCGGCGATCGCCGCC
>NZ_DATIGT010000259.1:0-3607 GCF_035481375.1 Tahibacter sp. | reverse complement strand
CGCGTTCGTTGCGGCCGGTGACGTCGCAACCGGCGGCGGCGCAGCCGATGACGTCGCGGACGGTGGCGCCGCAATGGCGGCGCGACGCCGGGGCGGCACGGTGCGCAATGCGGTACGCACGTGCGCGAGCAGCACGCCGGGATCGAGCGGCTTGAGCAGGAAGCGATCGGCGCCGGCATCGAGGGCGCGGATCTCGTCGGCGCTGTCGGCGCGTTCGCTCAGCAGGATCAGCGGCACGTCGTGCAGACACGCGTCGGCGCGCAGCGCACGGAGCAGCTCCAGCCCGTCGAGCCTGGGCATCAGCAGGTCGCTGACGACAAGGTCGGGCCGCACGCGGCGCGCGCACCGCAGCGCGGCCTCGCCGTCGGCGGCATCGGACACGTCGAAGTGCGTCGCGAACAGTTCGCGCAGGCGATCGCGCAGAACCGCATCGTCGTCGACGACGAGTATGCGCAGCATCGCCGCCGCGTCGTCCGCAGGCGCGGCGGAGGCGATGCGATACGTGTCGTGCCGCGCGTCCGGCACATCGGCGTCGCGCGGCACGGCAGTCGCGTCGCGGCGCGCGGCCTCGGCGCGGTGCTGCTGCAGATCGCGCAGCGCGGACTCTGTCTGCAGCCGTTGTTCGTTCAATGCCGCGGTGCGCTGCGCGACGGCGTTCTGCAGCCGGTGAAGCTGCAGCCGCGTCGAGCGCTGGCGCCAATAGGCGACGAACGCGACGGCGAGGCCGAGCAGCACGGCGCCGAGCTGCCCTGCGGCAATGCCGGCAGATTCGCCGGCCGAAGTCGGTATGCGCAGCCCCGCGGAAAGCAGCGCGGCCTCGCGCTCTTCGCGCTGCAGAGCGACGTCGCGCAGCGCCGGGAGGTCGCGCGTGCCCGTCGACGCGACGGTGTCCCGCGTGCCGCGCCGCAGATCGGTTTCCGCGCGAGCCGTGCCGGCGCAGAGCACGCAGAGTGCGAAGGCGACAGCGGCGATGGCGCTGCGCGCGGCGCGATTGAGCGGCGCCGGCCCGCTGTCGATTTGCGCGCCGCGCCGTGCGGATGCCGGCTGACGGCCTCCGTCGGAAACGATGGTGTCGCTGCCTCGCGTCACGGTTGCGTTCCCCCTCGCGTCGATCCGCCGAATGGCGGCGCGCGCGGCCGGAATGTGTCGAATTCCGGCGGCGTGCGGGGTCGATTCCACCTCAACCTCGGCAGCCGGACAATGCCTTCGTCGACAAATTTTGCATACGAATGCGCATGTCAGGGCGCGTCTGACGCGCGGGCGCGAGCGCGGTCGCGCGATGCCGAATACGGTCACACGTGCGCGCGAACGCGGCGATCCGGTGTTGTCGATCGCGGCCGTCGGACGCCGCGCATGGCGTCCGACGGCTGCCGTTGTCTTGCGCGCCGATGCGTCAGACGATTCGCCGACGCACACCACCGACACCGAGCATCAGTACTCCGAGCGCGAGCAACAGCAGCGCCGGCGGACTCGATGCGGGCGCCGGTGCCGCGGGACGCACGCTGCCGGTTGCCGACGACTGGCACGGTGCTGCCGTCGTCGACGGCGCGCAGACGCCGCCGCCGGGCAATGACACCGACACGGTGTTCGTCACCTGTGCCGGCGCCGCTGCGGCGAGCGTCGCGCTCACCGTATACGTCAGCGCGTCGCCGGCCGGCAGCGAATCGACGGTCTCGTCGATCGCACGGTTGCCGCTCGTGTTCGGACACGCGGCGCCGGTGCAGATCCAGTCGAATGCGACGATGCCGGCGGGCAGCGGATCGCTGATGCGCAGATCGGTTGCGGCAACCGCACTCGTGTTGCGCACGGCGATCGTGTACGTCGCCGTTCCGCCGGAGACCAGCGGACCCGGCGCGAGCGTCTTCGTCACGGCGAGTTCCGGCAGCGGCGGCACGCCGACCGCGCTGCTGCACGGCGGCGGTGTGTTGGCCGGCGCGCAGACGCCGTCCGGTGGCGTTGCGGTCGCAGTGTTCGTGATCTGCGCCGGTGGCGTCGCGCTGACGGCTGCGGTGACGGTGTAGGTCACGCTCGCGTTCGTCGGCAGTGTCGCGATCGTTTCGTCGATCGCGCCGGCACCGCTGGCATTCGGACAGATCGCGCCGCCGGTGCCTGCGCAGGTCCACGCGAACGCGGTGATGCCTGCGGGCACCGGATCGGTTACGTGCGTGTTCGGCGCGGCAACGGAACCGACGTTGTCGACGACGATCGTGTAGGTCACCGTGCCGCCGGGCGTCAGCACGGTCGTGTCCGCGGTCTTCGTGATGCGGACCTGCGGACCGGGCGGCACGCTCGCCGACGCGCTGCACGGCGGCGGTGTGTTGCCCGGCGCGCAGACGCCGTCCGGCGGCGCTGCGGTCGCGGTGTTCGTGATCTGTGCGGGCGGCGTCGCGCTGACGGTCGCGGTGACGGTGTAGGTGACGCGCGCGTTTGCGGGCAAGGTCGCGATCGTTTCGTCGATCGCACCGGCACCGCTCGCGTTCGGACAGATCGCGCCACCCGTGCCTGCGCAGGTCCAGGCGAACGCAGTGATGCCCGGCGGTACCGGATCGCTTACGTGCGTGTTCGGCGCTGCAACGGAACCGGCGTTGTCGACGACGATCGTGTAGGTCACCGTGCCGCCCGGCGTCAGCGACGTCGCGGACGCGGTTTTCGCGATGCTCACGCGCGGGGACGTCGGCGTCGTCGCGGTGCTGGAGCACGGCGACGGTGCGTTGTCCGGCACGCAGAGTCCGCCGGATGTCGTCGACGTCGCGGTGTTCGACACGGAGGCCGGCGGATTCGCGTCGACGGTCGCAGTGATCGTGTACATCACGTTGCCGCCGGCGGGAAAGGTCGCGAGCGTTTCGTTGATCGCGCCGCTGCCGGCGGCGTTCGGACAGAGCGCGCCGGCCGTGGCCACGCAGGTCCACGTGAAGGGTGTGGTCAGTCCGGCCGGTATCGGATCGGCGACGGTCGTGCCGCCGGCAGCCTGATTGCTGACGTTGCGCGCGGTGACGGTGTAGGTGACCGTGCCGCCCGGATCGAGCGTCGCCGCCGTCGTGCGCTTGTCCAGTTCGATGACGGGTACCGGCGACACCGCAACCGCCGCCACGCACGGCGCGGCCGTGTTCGCCGGTGTGCAGACGCCGCCGCCGGACGGTGTCGCCGACGCGGTGTTCGTCACGCTCGCGGGCGGTGCAGCCGCGATCGTCGCGGTGATCGTGTAGACGACCCAGCCGCCGGGCGGGAAAGTCGCGATCGTTTCGTTGAGCGCGCCACTGCCGCTCGCGTTCGGGCAGAGCGCACCGGCCGAGGACGCGCAGGTCCAGGCGAACGCGGTGAGGCCGGCCGGAATCGGATCGGCGAGCGTCGTGCCCGTCGCGGCGACGGAACCCGTGTTGCGCACGGTCACGGTGTAGGCGACGGAGCCGCCCGGCGTGATCGTCGTGGTGTTGGCGGTCTTCGTGATTTCGACCTGCGGCACCGGCGGCACGCTCGCCGAACTGGAACACGGCGGCGGCGTGTTGGCCGGCGAGCAGACGCCACCGGGCGGACTCGCCGTCGCGCTGTTGACGACGACGGCCGGCGGATCGGGATCGACGCTGGCGGCTATCGCATAGGTCACGGC
>NZ_DATIGT010000258.1:0-12787 GCF_035481375.1 Tahibacter sp. | reverse complement strand
GCCGCCGATCCGGCTGACCGCGCGCGTCGCGTCGGCGATCTCCACGAGCGGCGCGGCGGTGAAGAACGCCATGTCCGAAATCGCGAGCCTCTCGCCCGGCGCCAGCGTGACGCGATAGCGGCGCTGTTCCTGCGCGTTGGTTGCCGGAACGTGCACCGGATAGCGCGGCACGTCGGGCATCGCGAGCGCGTCGCCGCCGATCACGCGGCGCACGGGAAACAGCGCGAGCGAACCGACGCGACGGACCGGCACGAGCCCCGACTCCTTCGCGACGCGGCGCGACAGGCCGAGCCAGTGCGTGCGCGCCGCGTTGCCGCCGCCGGCGACCGCGTCGCCGCGCGCGCAGGCGATCCGCATCTCGATCGCGTAGTCGTACAGCAGGTGCCGCGCATACGCGCCGTGGACCGACGGCGCGGCTTCCGCGCAAAGCAGCGCGCCGCTGTCGCGCATCGCATAGGCCGGCAGCAACAGCAGCGGCGCCGGCTCGGTGCCGCTGCCGGTCACGTCGAACAGCGCCTGGAAATTGAACGGCCAGCTGCCGCTCACGACGAAGCGCGCCGCGGCGACTGCACAGACGGCGTTCAACGCGATCGCGAGCGCGATCGCCGTCGCGCGCAGCGCGCGCGCCCAGCCCGCGGCGCCGAGCGCGGCGAGTCCGAGCGCGAACGCTCCGAGCGCGACGACGCGCAGCGGCGTCGTCATGTAGTACGTGGTCTGCTGGCGGATCAGCGCCGTCGTCAGCGCGACCGCGACGACGGCGAGCAGCGCGCAGACGACGAGCCGGCGCTGCGCCGGATCGCGCGACTGGCGATACCAGCCGGCCGCCGCCGCGACGGCGAGGAGTCCGAGCACCGCGATCGCCGATGTCGTCAGCCACGCGGGCCATGCGAGCAGCGTCTGCAGCCAGTAGCGCGTGCCGCCGAGCGTGGCCGCATGCAGCACGGCCAGTGCATTCGCCGCGCTGCCCGTGCTCTGGCCGTCGAGCAGGTACGCGCTGCCGGCGCGAAAGTCGGCGAAGTCGTTGCCGATGCTCCACCACAGATACGGCAGCAGCGGCACGAGCGCGATCGCCGCGGCCGACAGCAGCGCGCGCCACTGCAATGCGCGAGTCCAGGCCGCATGCGCGAGCACCGCCAGTCCGATCCAGACGAGACCGATGCTGCTCGGATGCGCGTGCAGCGCGAGCACGAACGCGAGCGCCATGCCGGCGAGCCAGCGTGCGCGCCGCTGCTGCACATAGCGCGTCGCGCAGAGCAGGAACGCGAGCACGAGCGGCGCGGTCAGCACGTAGTGCTGCGGCAGCATCCATTCGACATTCGACCAGGACGGCAGCGCGAGCAGCGCGGCCCAGAGCAGGCCGGCGCGTTCGCCGTGCAGCGCGCGGCCGAGCCGGAACGCGAGCACTATCTGCGTCGCCGACAGCACGCCGAGCACGCAGACCACGCCGAGCCAGCTGCGCGTGATCGCCAGCAGCGCCGCGAGCAGCCAGTACCACGCGGGCCCGAGATGGATCGTGCCGGCCAGCACCGGCCCGGCCAGAGGAATTTCCTCGCCCTGCAGGAAGCGCCAGGCGACGAAGACGTCGCGCGCGAAATCCAGATGCGTCGCCGCGTACGGCACGCGCGCGAGATGCAGCACGACCAGCACGGCGAGCAGCAGCAGCGGCGCGCGCGCGAGGCGTCGTCCGGCGTCGGTTTCCGCGGCGGCGCTCATCGTCAGCTGTCGTTCCCGGGTGCGGCGGTCGCGCGATGGTAGCGGCTCGACGCAGCGACGGCGACGGATCCGCTGGGCTACCCGTTCCGCATCAGGGTGGCCGTCATGCGGCACATCGTCGATTTCGTGATCGAGCCCGGCAAGCTCAAGGGCGTCGCGCGCAGGGTCAAGCCGCTCGGACTCGGGCGCTACGGGAATTCGGCCGAACACGGTTGGCAGCTCGCACTTTTCGCGATGTCGCTGGCGCCGTTTTCGCGCCGCCCGGCGTCGACCTGGAACGCGTCGTCGCGCTGCTGCTCGTGCACGACATCGGCGAAATCGACACCGGCGACACGCTGGCCAGAGCCGGCGCGAGAACGGCATGGGCTACGAACGCGTCGTCGCGCGCGTCGCCGCGCCGATCCGCGACGGCTGTGCTTCTTGGAATCTCAAGAACCGCCGTTCCGGCGGTTCTTGGAGTCGCCGAGCCCGGCGCGGGAACGTCGACGTTTTGCGACGTTCCCCTCCGGGATCACATCGCCGCGCGGCTCGATGCCGCGCGGCGCGACGGCTGGTTCGGCATCGCGCCGCCGGCGTGACGCATCACGGCCATGGCGGCGAGCCGGGGCCGATCTGGTCCTGGATCGTGTTGCCGCAGGACGCCCGGTTGCAGAGCGACTGCAGCGGCGCGTCGAGCGTCGCATGCAGGATGTTGAGGTAATAGGTTTCGCCGGGCACGAGCTGGCAGATGCCCGCATGCGCCGTGCCGACGATCCAGGTGATGTTGCCGTTCGGCCCGGCGTCGTTGACCACGCAGCCGCGCGTGAGCGGCGCCTGCGCGATCGGGTTGAAGTCGCCGCAGGATTTGCTGATCGTCATCGACATGCCGTCGGTCTGCGGCTGCGTTTCCTCGAAGCGCAGCACGCCGCTCGTGTTCGGCGTGATCGTCGCCGGCACGGTGAAGCGCATCGAAACGTACATGTCCTGCGCAATGAAGACGCGCTGGTTGAGATTCGAGCGTCCCGGGAACGGACGCAGCGGCGAGACCTCGTCGAAGTAGCCGAAGATGTTCTCGAACAGCGTGGAATCGGTCTCGCGGCCGTTGCCGGGGGTGTAGTTGAACTCGACGTAGCTCACCGTCGCGCGCGTCAGCCCGGTCGGCGCGATGCAGGCGGACGTACCCGGTACGGCCACGGCGCGCTGCGAGACCACCGGCGCGGCGATGCCGTTGCGCCAGCAGCTCAGGTTGAACGCATAGATGCCCGGCGTGGCCGGCAAGCTGACCGGCACCGAATGCGGGCTCGCGCAGGCCGCCGCCGTGCCGCAGGCATCGCCGCTCGTCGGCCAGCCGCTGACCGGCGACGGAAAAACGCTCGCCGAATAGCTGCAGCGATCAGCGTCGGCGCTCCACGCCACGGTGTGCGCCGCACCGCCCGCACTCGTCGCCGGCAGCTCGGCGAGATCGAGCCCGTCCGTGATCACCGGCGGCATCGGCGCGGAACCGCCCGGACAGTCGCCGCCGAACACGCCGTCGAGTTCGAGATTGCCGCCGGGATCCATGGTCACGCCGTCGGCGCCGGCCGTGACGACGCAGGTCTTGGCCGCGCCGTCCGGCGCGATCCAGTGGACGTTGACCGTGACCTGCGCTCCGGCGATCGCCGGCAGGGCCGCCGCGAGCGCGGCGGCGACGTGACGCTTCAACTTCATCGGATTGCCCCTGAGTTCGCCTGCGGAGCAATCGTCCGCAAACGGGCTCATGGGTGTGCTAACCGACCGTTAAGCCGCGCGCTGGATTTTGTTATATAAATTCACTGATACACAAAACCACTACTGCACGGCCGGCGCCCCGCGAAACCGCCGGCGGCTCAGAGCTGCGCCGGCCACAGCGGCGTCGGCGAGACTTTCTGGTTCTGGATCGTGTTGCCGCAGTAGCCTTCGCAGTAGGTCGTCAGCGGCGCGTTCAGCGAGGCGTGGATGATGTTGAGGAAATACGTCTCGCCGGGCTGCAGCTGACAGACCTGCGCATAACCCGGCGCGTAGCCCCAGAGCAGGTTGCCGTTGGCCATCGCGTTGTTGAGGACGCAGGCGCTCGTCAGCGGCGCCGTCGGTGTCGGACTGAAATCGCCGCAGGACTTGCTGATCGTCATCGACATGCGCGCCGGATTCGTCTGCGGCTGCGTTTCCTCGAAGCGGAACGCGCCGGTCGTCATCACGGTGAGGTCGCTCGGCACGGTGAACTGCATCGCGACGTAGCTGTTGCGCGGCATGAACACGCGCTGGTTGATGTTGGGCGTGCCCGGGAAGGTACGCAGCGGGCCGTCGGCCGTGCTGTAGCCGAAGGTCGGCTCGAAATGCTTGGCGTCGACGACGCGGCCGTTGCTGACCGTGTAATTGAACTCGATATACGCCGTGTCGAGGCGCATGAGGCCGGCCGGTGCGATGCAGCCCGAAACCGGCGGCGTGACCGGCGGCACGGCGACCGTGCGGCGCGACACCGCGACGACGCCCGATCCGTTGCGGCGGCAGCTCAGGTCGAACACATAGTTGCCGGCAATCGCCGGCAGCGTGACCGGTACGCTGTGCGAACTGCGGCAGCTGTCCGCATTGCTGCAGACGTCGCCGCCGACCGGCCAGCCCGCGATCTGTCCCGGCAGGCTGCTCGCGGAATAGCTGCAGGTGTCCGCGTCGGCCGACCAGATGACCGTGTGCGACGCGCCGGCGACGCTGCTCGACGGCAGTTCGTTCGCATCGAGCCCGTTCGTGATGACCGGATCGCTGACCGGCGGCGGCGTGGCGACGGTCGGGCAGTCGGCGCCGAAGGTCGCCGTCGCAAGCAGCTTGCCCGACGCCGGATCCATGTTCACGCCGTTCGCGTCGGTCGTCACGATGCAGGTCTTGGGCGTCCCGTCGGTCGCGGTCCAGTTGAGACGCAGGGTCGTCTGGGCACAGACGGCGGCGGGCAGGACGGCGGCAAAGGCAGCGGCGGCGACGGTCAGACGCGTAACGGGCATCAGCGGTTCCGGACGGCGGAAAGTCCGCAATGGTGCGGTTTTGCACGACCGGCTGCGCTAACGCGCCGTTAAAGCGTGCCGGACAGACGCGGTCGCGGAATCGCCGAGGCATCCGCTCGGCAGGCAAAAATCGTTTCGCACCAATCGATTGCGACGACAGTGAACGCCGCCTGCGCCGCCTCCGGCCGATCGGCCGGAGCGGCGGAATTTACAATTGCGAAACAGCCGCGGGACATGAACATGCCGCCGCGACCGCTTCGCGTCGCCTCAGAGGCTGCCTTTCATGCTGGTCTTTTCGACTTTCCAGGCACCGCCTTCCTTGCGCAGCTTCGAGATGCCCGACGACGTGCCGCCGGACTGGTCGACCGCCTCGATCGTGAGTTCGGCGGTCTCGCCGAAATCCTGGCCGCCGGTCACCGTCGCGGTCTTCGGCGCGAACGACTTCATCATCTCGACCATGGCGCCGAACTGCGGGTCCTTCTGCTGCGCGCGCATCTTGTCGGCCTGCGCCTTGACCACGGTCGCGAGCATCGCGTTGACGTCGCCCTTCTGCATCGCGGCGAGATTGGCCTGGAACACCTTGCCGGGCTCGCCGCCGCCGGCCGGCAGCGCCTTGCCTTTCGCCGCGGGCGCGGCGGCTGCCGCGCTCTTTGCGCCCGCGCCGCCGGCGCTTGCCGTCGCCGGCGCCGTCGCGCCGTAGGCGAGATCGAAGCCGAGGTCGCACTGCAGGTCTTCCTTGTCGTCGTCTTCGAGCGCGAAATCCGCGGCGATGCGCTTCGCGTCGTTCGTGCGCGCGGTCAGCTTGCCGATGTCGCCGCCGGAGGTCGACACGCTCATGCCGGAGCTGCGGTAGTTCACGGTCGCGACCTTGCCTTCCGAAATGCGCAGCTCGAGCCGGTGCGAATCCGCGACGCTCGAACCCTGGTCGGCGATCGCGTAGGTCTTGTTCTCTTCGCCGGCAAGCGCCGCCCTGTCGATCGGAAACGTCGCGAGCACGACCATCGTGTCGAGCTTCTTGTCGTCGAACGGATTGGCGTCCTTGAACACGACGCCGTCGGCGAACGTGAACTTCGCACCGTCATAGCTGCAGCCGCCGCGCACGCTGTCGGCGCGTGCGGCGCCGGCGGCGGCCATCACGGCCGCGGCGGCGGCGAGGACGAAAACCGTCTTTACGGCGGGAAGAGAAGTGGCTTTCATGACGAGGCTCCGTTCGCGGGCGGGATGGCGAGCTAAGAAACGCGCTCCCAGCCGGAAACGAACAAAGCCTCCGGCTCAGGCCAGAGGCATACGTTCACGTGACCTGCCGATCGCGCGCGGTACGACCGGCGCCTTTGGGGAAACCCCGACGCTACGCGGGGATTCCCTTGCCGGCGGGCAGAGCGCCGACCGCCCTGCCCCGCGGCACCGCCGCCGCGCTCACGCGCGCGCCGCGACGGAACCCGTGTAATCGTTGGCCGTCCCGAGCCGGCGCCAGCCGGCGAACTGCAGCGCCGCAATGCCGAGCACGCCGAGCGCCTGGGCGATCACGACGGCCGATCCGGCGGCGGTCGGCTGCAGGCCGGCGCCGTAGAGCACGTAGAAGCTCGCGACGACCCAGGCGAGATTGATTTCCATGATGCTCCAGGCTGCGAACTTGTTCGGCCGGGCTGCCGACAAGGTCAGCGCGAGCAGCACGCCGAACGGCACGAGCACGAAGCCCGCATAGCGCAGCAGCTCGACCGGCAGCCCGGTCAGCGGCGCCAGCGCGTCCGCACCGGCGATCAGCAGCGCCGCGGTCGGAATACAGGTGGAAAGATCCAGCAGCAGCGCGCGGTGGAACAGCGAAAGACTGCTTATGCGGCGGATCGCGTTCATCGACTGACTCCTCTCTTCGTTTGAGTTCGCGAACATTGAGCCGCAGCCGGGTCGTGGCGTCGATTACATCGGAGGTAATACGCGGGTCGCGCGGCCTCGATTACAGTGCGCGAATGAACCTGACCCGCCCCGTAGGCGAACAACTGCGCGACTGGCGCCAGCGCCGCCGCCTGACCCAGATGGACCTCGCCGCCATCGCCGAAACGTCCACGCGCCACGTGAGCTTCATCGAGACCGGCCGCTCGCTGCCGAGCCGGGCGATGCTGATGCGGCTCGTCGAGCGCCTCGAAGTGCCGCTGCGCGAACGCAATCAGCTGCTGACCGCCGCCGGCCTCGCGCCGATGTACCGCGAGAGCCGGCTCGACGCGCCCGCACTCGCGCAGGCGCGCGCCGCCGTCGATCTCGTGCTCAGGGGTCACGAACCCTATCCGGCGCTCGCCGTCGACCGGCACTGGAACATCGTCGCGACGAACCGCGCGATCGCGCCGTTCCTCGCCGGCGCCGCGGCACATCTGCTCGAGCCGCCGATCAACATGATGCGCCTGAGCCTGCATCCCGACGGCCTCGCCACGCGCATCGTCAATTTCGGCCAGATCCGCGCACATCTGCTGCACAACGCGCAGCGCCAGACCGAGGCGACCGGCGATCCGCAGGTCCGCGCGCTGTACGAGGAACTGCTCGCGTATCCCGTGCCGCCCGACACGAACGGCGATCCGCCGAGCCTCGCCGACAGCGTCGCGATGCAACTGCAGCTGCACAGCGACTACGGTGTGCTGTCGTTCATCAGCACGATCACCGTATTCGGCACGCCGCTCGACGTCACGCTGTCGGAACTCGCGATCGAGTCGTTCTTTCCGGCCGACGCGCGCACGGCGGAGGTGCTGAGGGAGTTGATGAACGCGGGTGGCTGACGATCGAGTGCAGGAGTGAGCGGAGAGGAGTGGGAAACGAGTGGCGGGCTTTCCGGCCGGTTTCCGGATCGCAGCGTTATCGCGGAAAATTCAACAACTCCGCAAAAAGCAGGAACGAGCCGTAAACCGCTCTTTTTCTCACTCCTCCAGATTCTTTCCTCGCCCTCCGCCCAGCATCTCCCCGATCTTCGCCGCCAGCAATTCGATCGTGAACGGCTTCGTGATCATCGCCATGTTGGAGCCGAGAAAGCTCGCGCGGATCGCGGCGTTCTCGGCGTAGCCGGTCGCGAACAGGATCGGCAGATCGGGGCGGTGCTTGCGCGCGACCTCGGCGAGCTCGCGGCCGTTCATGCCGGGCAGGCCCACGTCGGAAATCATCAGATCGATGCGCCGCGCCGAGGCGAGCACCGGAATGGCGACGAGCGCCTCGGACGCCTCGATCGCGACGTAGCCGAGCTGTTCGAGCACGACCTTCACGAGCGTGCGCACGGCCTCGTCGTCCTCGACGAGCAGCACGCACTGGCCGTCGCCGTTGCGGTCGATGCCGGCCGGCGGCTTTTCGGCGGACTCGGCCGCGTCTTCGGTTGCGGGCAGGAACAGGCTGACCGTCGTGCCGGCGCCGGGCGTGCTGTCGATGCGCACCTCGCCGCCGCTCTGCTGCGCGAAGCCGTAGACCATCGACAGCCCGAGACCGGTACCCTGCCCCAGCGGCTTGGTCGTGAAGAACGGCTCGAACACCTTGTCGAGCAGCTCCGGCGTCATGCCCACGCCGCTGTCGGACACGCTGATGACGATGTAGCGGCCAGGCTTGAGCGCCGGCTTGTCGGGCCGTGCCGGCGCGTCGGCCACTACGACGCGCGTGCTCACGCAGAGCCTGCCGCCGTCGGGCATCGCATCGCGCGCGTTGATCGCGAGATTGAGGATCGCGCTTTCGAGTTCGCTCGCGTCGGCGATGCCGGCGGGCAGCGCGGCATCGAGTTCCAGAACGACGCTGATGCGCTCGCCCATGGTCCGGCGCAGCAGGTCGCCGAGCGAATCGACGAGCTGGTTGATGTCGATCGGCTTGGAATCCAGCGACTGGCGCCGCGAGAACGCGAGCAGGCGCTGCGTCAGCGACGCCGCGCGATTGGCCGAGGCCAGCGCGAGCTGCACGAACTCGGCGATGCCGTCGGCCTGGCCGCCGTTCAACCGCATGCGCACGATGTCGAGCGAGCCGATCACGCCGGTCAGCATGTTGTTGAAGTCGTGCGCGATGCCGCCGGTCAGCTGGCCTATCGCTTCCATTTTCTGGCTTTGCCGCAGCGCGGCCTCGACGCGTGCGCGCGTCGCGATCTCGGCGTTGAGCTCGGCCGTGCGTTCGGCGACCTTGGTTTCGAGTTCGTCCGCGGCGCGCCGCAGCACTTCTTCGGCCTCCACGCGCGCGGTCACGTCGTGCGCGAAGATGTGGAAGCCGTCGATGTCGCCGGACTCGGTGCGCCGCGGCAGGTAGCGCACTTCCGCTTCGCGCCGCCGTCCGTCGCGATGCGGCCAGCTGACCTGCATCAGCATGTCCTCGCCGCGCAGCGCGCGGTCCATGAACGGCTTGCGCTCGGCGAACACGGCCGCGCCGACCACGTCTTCGATGCGCAGGCCGATAACGCTGGCGGGCGTGCGGTAGATCCAGTCCTCGTAGGCGCGGTTCGCGAAGCGATAGCGGTAGTCGCTGTCGATGAAGCCGATGAACACGGGCAGCGCGTCGGCGACACGGCGCAGTTCCGCCTCGCTCGCGGCCAGCGCCTCGCGGCTCTGCGCGAGCGCGTCGCGGCTCTGCGCGATGTCGGCGAGCTGGTCGCGCATCGCGAACTGGCGCTGCCGGCTGCGCAGCGCGGTGTCGATGCTGCTCAGCAGCGAACGCGAACTCAGCGGACGTTCGAGCACGATCACGTTGCTCGCGAGCTCGGAGAGTTCGCGCGCGCGATGCGGCGGCCCGTAGACCCAGCTCGACTGGCGCGCCGCGAGCAGGATGAACGGCACGTCCGACCACGGCGGCTGCCGCGCGAGCGCCTGCCGCAGCGGCGCGAGATTGCCGCGCACGCCGTCTTCGGTCACGAGCACGGCGCCGGTGTGGTCGTCGAGCGCGCCGGCGATCTCGTCGAGCCCCGCGCAGGTCCATCCGTCGTAGCCGCCTTCGCGCAGCAACTGGGCGACATGCGTCGCGTCGCTGCCGTAAGGCGCGCAGACGAGAATGCGATGGCCTTCCGGAGCGGTTCTATGCATCGACGTTCCGATCTTCCATCAGCGGCTCCCGCGAACCGACGTATTCCGGCGTACCGGTCATCACGCCGCGGAATTCCACGAGCGGCGCGCCGACGCGGACGCCCTGCGCGTCGATGCGCAGCTCGCGGATGCTGTCCTCGTGACTGCCGCCGCGGTTCTTGATCACCGAGATCGCCTTGCGGATGCGGCCGTCGGCCTCGAAGAAGCGGGTCAGGATCACGGCGTCGGCGACATACGAAATATTCAGCGTGCCTGCCGTCATGTTGCCGACGAGGCCGGTCTGCGGATGCACGACGAACGTGACGACGCCCTGCTGGTTCAGGTAGGACAGCAGTTCGTGCATCTGCAGGATGAGCTGCTGCGACTGCGACATCGTCGCGTAGTAGCCGTCGATGCTGTCGATGACGATGACGCGGCAGCCCAGGTCTTCGACGGTTTCGCGGATCCGCGTCGCGAGCTGCCCGGGAGACATCTGCGCCGGATCGACCTGATACAGGCCCAGGCGCCGGCTCTCGATGTGCTTGCCGAGATCCAGGCCCATCGCGTGCGCGCGCGTCAGCAGCGTGCCGACGCGCTCGTCGAATTCGAAGATCGCGCAGGGCTCGCCGCGCTCGCAGGCCGAGTACACGTACTGCAGGCTGATCGTGGTCTTGCCGCTGCCGGCCGGCCCGGTCAGCAGCGTGCAGGTGCCGCGCAGCGGCCCGCCGCCGAGCAGCGCGTCGAGTTCCGGGACGCCGCTCGGTATCGCGTCACCGACGAAAGGCCGGTGGTGATCGGCCGCGATCAGGCGCGGATAGACCTCGATGCCGCCGCGGCGGATGCGCAGGTCGTGGAAGCCTGCGACGAAGTCGATGCCGCGAAGCTTCTGAACTTCCAGGCGCCGCAGCGCCGTGCCGAATTCCGGCGTCACGCGTTCGAGCGTGATTACGCCGTGGCAGAGGCTGTGCAGGTGCGCATCGCGCGAGTTCGCGTCGGCGCTCAGGTCGTCGAGCAGCAGCACGGTGATATTGCGCCCGGCAAAATATTGCTTGAGCGCGAGCACCTGGCGCCGGTAGCGCAGCGGATCCTGAGCGAGGAGACGCAACTCCGACAGGCTGTCGAACACGACGCGCGCGGGCTTGACCGCTTCGACCTGTTCCTGGATCAGACGGATCGTGCCGCCGAGTTCGAGTTCCCACGGATGCAGCACCGACTGGTCGCGCGTGACCCCGAGCATCTCCTCGGCGTTGGCGAGCTCGAACAGCGCCAGCGCGTCGAGATTCCAGCCGTGCGACTGCGCGACGGCGACCAGTTCCTCGGTGGTTTCCGACAGCGTCACGTAGAGCCCGCGCTCGTTGCGCGCAATGCCGTCGAGCAGGAACTGCAGCGCGAGCGTGGTCTTGCCCGAACCCGGTGCGCCTTCGACGAGATAGAGGCGATGCGGCGCGAGCCCGCCGCGCAGCACGATGTCGAGACCTGAAATTCCCGAGGATATCCTCGGCGTTTCTGCGGACATGCGGCCCTCCGGCAACCGACGCCCGCTGCGTCCCCGGACCGGCCGCACGGCCGGCGGCACCGGGACGATTCGAAAGACCGCCCTGCGGGCATGGCCGGCCTGTCGCATCCCTGCTGACCTCGCGAACGAGGTGCGCATCCCTGCGCAGGCAGGCAATCCTCGCGTCCGTCAGACTGCCGCGACGCGGGTGATGGATGCGTGATCGCGCAGGACACCCACGCGCCGATGCATCGGCGGGTTCATTCCGCGATGACGTCGTAGCCGCGTCCTTCGAGGCATCGCGACACGATCGCGCGCTGCTCGTAGGAACCCTCGACGCCGCCGGCGATGCCGTAGCTCGTCGCGCCCCACGCCGCCACGTGCGCGACATCGTCGCCGCGCAGGCCGACCGCGAGCGCGAACAGCGCACCGATCGCCGCACCCGCCGTCGCCGCGCCGACCGCCTTCGCCGCGGCCGGACGCTGATCGGCCAGACGCCGGCACTCGTCCAGATCGGCCTCGTAGCTGCCGCGACTCACACCCGAATCGACGATCGGCCGGTACGCGACCGGCGCGCAGCCGGTGCAGCAGGCCAACAGCACCACCAGCAGAAGTCTCATCGCATTTCCCCTCGTCGAACCGGCCTGCCTGTTGAGAACGACACGCGCTGCGGCAAGCGCACAGGCCATTGAGCTGGGAATCGGGAATGGGGAAACGCAAGAGCCGGCGTGGCTGTCGTTCCGCGTCAACGATTCCCGATTCCAGCCATCACCACGCATTGTCGCCGAACGGCCGCCGGTACCAGACCACGCTGCCGATGCCGAGCAGCAGCAGGCCTGCCCACCACAGCGCACGCGGCCAGGCCGGCGCGCGCGCGAGCACCTGGAGGTCGTCGACGAAGATCGTCTCGCAGGCGCCGTTGCCGCCGTCCTCGCGCGTCGTCGACGTGCCGCGCGCGAACGCGAAACCGGTGTTGTGGCTGTAGCTCGCGAGCTGCCCGCGCAGCCGCACCTGATCGCCGATGCGCAGCGCGCGGATCGCGCGGGCGACGCGCGCGTCGGTCGTCAGCAGATGATTGTTCGACAGCGCGCGTTCGTGCGCACGCGTGACCGGCACGCCGCCCGGATAGGCGTAGTAGCAGGTGAACTGCGCATTGTGGAAACGCATGTAGCGGTATGCGCCGTCGGCTGCATTCGCGCCCCAGACCAGGCAAAGGTCGGCGACGTTCAGATGATCGTTGCTCTCGGCGTGAATCGTGTCCCACCACGTCGCGGAGTCGTGGCTGCTGACGAGGAGACCGGCGATGTCGTAGTCGAACTTCGGTTCGATCCGATAGTCGACGCCTTTCGCGTGCACCGAAAACGGCGCGACGCGCGTCGGCGTCTGCTGCGGCTCCTCGCGCAGTTCCGACGACAATGCCTCGGGCGGCGGCAATGCGTGGCGGTACACGAAACCCGACACGGCGAGCGCGAGGCCGGCAGCGAGCAGCAGACGCAGGCCCGTCATGGCGCGCGGTCGTCTCCGAGCGCCAGCGAAAAGAACCGCGTGCCGGGCAGCCAGGCCTTGCCGTAAGGCGGAATTTCGACGAA
>NZ_DATIGT010000257.1:0-3572 GCF_035481375.1 Tahibacter sp. | reverse complement strand
CCGCCGCTCGCCGGCGGCACCGACATCGGCTCGGGGGCTCCCCAGGGCGAACCCAATCCCGTCGTGTCGATACAGCCGCCGCCCGCGCTGCCGTCGATTCCGTGCGATCCCAACGATCCGGCCTGCACGTTCACCCCGCCTGCAGTCAGCACGACGCGCTGCATGTGGACCTATCCGAACACCGCGAACAAGGCGATCCAGGCGCCGATCCCGTGCGGCCGGGTCTCCTGGCGCCAGGTGCACTGACGATTGAACCTCAGGCCAACGAGACGCCCATGAAACAGAAAGGCTTCACCCTGATCGAACTCGTCATCGCCGTCGCGATCGTCGCGATCCTGGCGCTGGTCGCGTTTCCGTCCTACCAGCAGCACGTGCGCGCGAGCCGGCGCGCACAGGCCAAGGCCGACCTCATGGAAATCGCGCAGCTGCTCGAACGCCAGTTCACGGTCGACCGCGATTACCGGACGTTCACGCTCGCCGCGCCGATGGATCAGTCGCCGAGAACCGGTGCCACGGTCCACTACCGGATCGCATTCACCGCGCGCACGCAGACCGGCTTCACGCTGCAGGCCGTGCCGCAGGGCGGACAGCAACGCGACCCCTGCGGCAGCCTGACCGTCGCGCAGACCGGCGCGCGGACGCCGACCACCGGCGGATGCTGGCCCTGATGCCGCAACGCTTCGCGCGGTCGTGATGCCGGTGCCCGCGCGCCGGCGTGCACGACGCGGCGTCGCGGCGCGCTAGGAGAAAACGCCGGTGGCGATTCCCCGTTCCGCCGGCGACGCCGCGCGCCGCGGAGCGGCGCACACGGCGATGCCGCAGCCACACACGCCGTCGGCACCGCAGCGCGCAAGTCTGCGCCTGCGCGAACTCAGCCTCGCCGCGCACGATGACGCACTCGCGATGCTCGGTGCCGACGCCGCCGGGCTCGACGCCGGCGAGGCGCAACGCCGGCTCGACGCCGCCGGCCCGAACCGGCTGGGCCGCGGCGCGCCTCGCGCCTGGTATCTGCAGCTGGCCGCCTGCTATCCGAGCCCGTTCAACCTGCTGCTGAGCGCACTCGCGCTGGTCGCGGCCGTACTCGACGATCTCGGCGCCGTCGCGCTCGTGCTGACGCTGACGATCAGCCTCGGCACGGTCATGCGATTCATCCAGGAAACGCGCTCCGCGCGCGCGCTGCGCGAACTCGAAGCCATGGTGCCCGCCACCGCCGTCGTGGTCAGGCGCACGGATCGCAGCGCATCGGCCGCAGGCTGGCGCCGCACCGACAGCATCGAGGTTCCCGTCGATGCCCTCGTGCGCGGCGACCTCGTGCATCTGCGCGCCGGCGATCTCGTGCCGGCCGACGTCCGCGTGCTGTCGGCGCGCGCACTGCGATTGAGTCAGGCATCGCTGACCGGCGAAGCGGAATCCGTCGCGAAGCATGAGTCCGCAACGCACTGGAACTCGCCGGACGGCGCTGCGGAAATCGCAGGCGGCAGCATTCCGGACCTGCCGAACATCTGCTGCCTCGGCACGAGCGTCGTCAGCGGCAGCGCACTGGCGGTCGTCGCGGCGACCGGCGACGACACCTACCTCGGCGCGCTCGCGGCCAGCGGGCGCCGCGCGTCGACGGCCACGAGTTTCGATCGCGGCGTGCGCGCGGTCAGCTGGATGCTGATCCGCTTCACGCTCGTCCTGGTTCCCGTCGTGCTGCTGCTCAACGGCCTGATCAAGGGCAGTTGGGCCGAAGCATTCACGTTCGCGCTCGCCGTCGGCGTCGGACTGACGCCGGAGATGCTGCCCGTCGTCGTGACCGGCGCGCTCGCGCGCGGCGCATCGCGGCTGGCCGCGCATCGCGTCATCACGAAACGCCTCAACGCGATCCAGGACATCGGCGCGATGGACGTGCTCTGCGTCGACAAGACCGGCACGCTGACGCAGGACGAGATCCTGCTGCGGCAGAGTCTCGATGCGACCGGCCGCGACGATGCGCGCGTGCTCGAACTCGCGCGTCTGCACGGCGCGTTCCGCAGCGGCGACGATCCGCTCGACCGGGCGCTGCTTCGCGGCGGCATGCCGGCCGCGGAATCGTTCGCCTGCATCGCCGAGATTCCGTTCGATTTCGACCGGCGCCGCGTCTCCGTCGTCGTCCGCGAAACGCACGATGCGCGCGGCGTTTCGCTGCTGATCGCCAAGGGTGCCGCCGACGAAATCCTCGCGGTCTGCACGAGCCGCGAACGCGACGGCCTGCGCATCGCGCTGACGCCCGAGTCGCGCGCCGCCGCACAGCGCCTGCGTCGCGATCTCGAAGCCGACGGCGCGCGGGTGATCGCGGTCGCGACACGCGAGTTCGCCGACGGGTCTCGCGGCAGCTATGGCGTCGCCGACGAATGCGGTCTCGTGCTGCGCGGCTTTCTTGCGTTCGAGAATCCGGTACGCGGCGACGCCGCCGAAGCGATAACCCTTCTGCAGCGCAGCGGCATCGCGATCAAGATCGTCACCGGCGACGGCGAACGTCCGGCGCGCGGCGTCGCCGACCGCGTCGGGCTTACCGTCGACGCCGTGCTGGCCGGTTCGCGCATCGACAGGCTCGACGATGCCGAACTCGCCGAAGCGGCGGCGCGCGCCAGCGTGTTCGTGAAAACCACGCCGGCGCAGAAGGCGCGCGTCGTGCGCGCGCTGCGGACGCGAGGGCACACGGTCGGATTCCTCGGCGACGGCGTCAACGACGCAAGCGCGCTGCGCGACGCCGATGTCGGCATTTCGGTCGACACGGCATCGCCGGTCGCACGCGAAGCCGCCGATTTCATCCTGCTCGATCCGAGCCTGCTCGTCGTCGCGCGGGCCGTCGCCGAAGGACGGCGCATGTTCGGCAACATCATGAAGTACATCAAGATGACGACGAGCGCGAACTTCGGCAACGTGCTCTCGGTGCTTGTCGCCAGCGCCTTCCTGCCGTTCCTGCCGATGCAGCCGATCCAGCTTCTCGTGCAGAACCTGCTGTACGACCTGTCGCAGCTGCTGATTCCCTGGGACCGCGTCGACGACGATTTCTGCGCCGGGCCGCAGCGCTGGGATCCGGCGTCGATTCCGCGCTTCACGCTATGGATGGGCCCGGTGAGTTCGGCCTTCGATCTCTTGACCTATGCGCTCATGTGGCACACGTTCGACGCGCGCGCGCCGTCGGCGCAGGCGCTGTTCCAGACCGGCTGGTTCGTCGAAAGCCTGCTGTCGCAGACGTTGATCGTGCACATGATCCGCACGCGCCATCTGCCGCTCGTGCAGAGCGTCGCGTCGTGGCCGCTCGTCGCGGCGACGGCAGTCATCGCGTGCATCGGCCTCGCCCTGCCGTTCACCGGCTTCGGCGCCGCGATCGGCCTCGTGCAGCTGCCGGCAGCGTACTTCGCGTGGCTCGCGCTGATCCTGTTCGAATACTGCGTCGCCGTGCAGATCGGCAAGACGCTGTACCAGCGCCGCTACGGTGCGTGGCTCTGACGCGAAACGACGTCGCGCCGCCGCACGGACCGCAACGAAAAAACCCCGCGTGAACTCACGCGGGGTTTTCGTCGAATCAGCGTGCGGACGGCAGC
>NZ_DATIGT010000256.1:0-2956 GCF_035481375.1 Tahibacter sp. | reverse complement strand
GCCGCAGCCGCATCAGCACGATCGCATCGTCGGTCGACAGGAAGCCGCGCAGCGACAGGTCGATCTCGACCTCGGCCGGCAGCATGTCACGCAGCGCGATCGATGGCGGATCGGCATCGCCGTCGATGAGACCGACGACGCGGACGCTGCGCCAGCGGCGGCCCTCGATGCGATCCAGATGCAGGCCCGGCCAGTCCGACAGGCGGTGTTCGATATCGGCGATGCGCTGCTGCCAGGTCCACTCGCGCCACTGCCAGAAACCGATGCCGGCGAGAACGAACAGCGCCAACGTGACGAGCGGCCAGCGTCGCGGCGTGGTCCCGGACGACAGTTGCAGCTGCGCCTGCGCGTCGATGCGTTCCAGATGCAGCCCGTCCCGCAGCGCGGCATCGTCGGACGCGCCTTCGTCGAAGCGCTGATGGATGCGTTCGAGATGCTGTCTCAGGACCAGCCGGAGTTCGGTCGGCGGGGTGCCGCGCAGGAACGCCGCCAGGTTCGCGCGCGGTCCCTGCAGCACCCAGACGACGTATTCGCCGACGCTGGCCGAATCGAGGCTGCCGCTGTCGCCGGCGCCGACCGAATCGCGCACGAAGTCGCCGATCGCGGTCAGCATGCCGGCGATCGCGTCGGCGTCGAGATCGGGCAGTTCCGGCGCCGACACGCGCGCGAGCACGAGGCCGTTGTCGCGGTCGATGACGAACAGATGGTCGGTGCGATAGCGCAGCGAATGCCGCAGCACCACCTGCGCATACGGGATACCGGTGCGCCAGGATTCCAGGCGCCAGCGCAGGCCGCGCGGCGTGAAGCTCGATTCGAGCGCGCGGTTGAAGTTCTCGGTGAAGTCGCGCAGCGCCTCGGCGATGGCCTTGCGGATCGCCGGTCCGATGACCGGAAACAAAACGTCGACGATGCGCTGGCGCTGCGATTCGACGGCTTCGCCGAGCGCGTCGGCGACCGGCGTGGCCAGCGCGCGGGCGAGGCGCCGGCGCCCGTCGCCGCGCTGCGCGCGCACGAGCAGGTCGGGCAGTTGCCGCGGCAGTTCGGCGTGGCGCGATTCGAGCGCGGCGACGCGTTCGGCATGCGAATTGAGCTCGGCCAGCTCCTCGCCGAGTATCAGTTGCTTGAGGCGCTGATGTTCGCCCACGGCGGGCCCGTGCGGTCAGGCCGCGCCGGGGAGATCGAAATCGCCCTTGAGACGCAGCGCCACTTCGGTCAGGAGCGCCGCGAGGTCTTCGCGGCCGACCTTCTCGCCGCGCAGTTCGTCGCGCGAACGCGTCAGCGACTGGTTCAGGCGGACGTTGTGTTCCTTCAGCGCCGCGTCGACCTCGGCGAGCGCGGCACGCAGCCGTTCTTCGGCCGCGGAAAGATCGTGATTGAGCGTATCGACCGCGGTCGCGAGTTCGCTGCGCTGCGCGCGTGCGCTCTGCAGCAGCCGCGATTCGATCTCGTCGGTTGCCGCGGTGCGGTCGGCGGTTTCCTGGCGCAGCGCGCGGCCGAGCTTTTCGAGCTGTTCGTCGAGGCGCTTGTCGAGCTGCGCGAAACGCCGCTCCTGCTCCTGGCGCAGCGCGTCGAAGTCGGCCTCGATGCGTTCGTTGAGTTCCTGGAAGCGGCGCTCGTAGTCGCGCATCTGGCCGCCGAACAGGATGTCGCGGATCTGGTCGACGTTGCGGTCCGCGCCGTTGGCATCGGCTGCGGCGGATTTCTTGTCGCTCACTGGCTTCTCCGTCGGCGCCGGGGCTGGCGGCGCTCGATCACGGGATGGCGCGGCGCGCTTGGCGCTGCGGGATTTCGGGGCAACCTGCTGACGCTTGCTGGACATGGCCGTGCCCTCCACGAAGCGCCGCACGTCCGGCGGCGGCCTCAGGCCTGTTCGAGACGGTAGCCGTGCTGGTAGACCGCCGTGAGGCGCCAGCCGTGTTCGCCGCCGAGTTCGAGCTTCTTGCGCAGCCGGCTCACGTGCGTGTCGACGGTACGCGTCGACACCTGCGCGCTCATGTTCCAGACGTTCTCGAGCAGCGCGTCGCGGCTGACGATGCGGCCCTGGCGCCGGAACAGATACGTGGCGAGGTCGAATTCGCGCTGGGTCAATTCGATGTCGCGGCCTTCGATCGCGACGCGCCGGCGCATGAGGTCGATGTGGTACGGCGGCACGGTCAGATCGGTGCTCGCTTCCGAATCCACGCCGCGCCGGCGCAGCACGGCGGCGACGCGGGCGAGGAGTTCGGCCTGTTTCGGGGGCTTGACGACGTAGTCGTCGCCACCGCTCTCGAGTCCCTTGACGATGTCCTCGTCGAGCGAACGGGCGGTCAGGAAGATCACCGGGAGCTCGGCATTCGCGGAATTGCGGATCCAGGCCAGGACGTCGAGACCGGTTGCGTCGGGCAGCATCCAGTCGAGCAGCAGCAGGTCGACCGCTTCGATGCCGAGGCGGCGGCGGAATTCGTTCGCGCTGCGAAAAACGCGCGGCGTGTACCCGGCGCGTTCGAGCCATAGGGAAATCAGCTCGGCCTGATCGGCGTCATCCTCGAGAAAGCCGATGACCACTTCATGCTTGCTCATGCAACGGCTTCCTGCGCAAGCCTCCGGCCCATTCGCCGCTCCTTATTCGACTACGAAGTTCACGCGCATGTTCACTCGCCATTCCCTGACCCGGCCATCGTCGTCGGTGACGACTTTGATCTCGTTGATCCAGGCGCCCTTGAGGTTTTTCACCGTCGTGGCGACCTTCAGCAATCCGGACTGCACCGCATCGTCGATGCCCTTGCTCGATGCCGAACTGACCTCGATGACCTTCGCAATCGACATGGCAACTCCCTATTCTGTGCCGCATGCGGCGTTTGAATGGAAATTTATGTACGTGCGGGTGCGAGTGTAGCAGCATGCACAGACGCTGCCACCGCGGCTGTAGTAGCCGCAATTGGCGCAATGCAACATGACGTTGCGGCGCGAGCGGCGG
>NZ_DATIGT010000255.1:0-10975 GCF_035481375.1 Tahibacter sp. | reverse complement strand
CGTGCAGGGCGAGATCGCCGGCCGCGCCGCGGCCGGCAGCGCCGGCGCGTCGTTCGCCGTGAACATCGCCCGCGCGCGCAGCGCGCATTTCGCGCGCGCACTGCGCCGCGCGTTCCCGCTGCGCGACGAACTGCGCCGGCTCGCGGCCGACGACACGATCATCTGCCGCTGCGAAAACGTGCGCTATGCGCAGGCCAGCGCCTGCCGCAGCCAGCGCGATGCGCGCCTGCAGACGCGGCTGGGCATGGGCCACTGCCAGGCGCGCCTGTGCGGCGGCGCCAGCGAATTCCTGTTCGGCTGGGAGGCGGCGACGCCGCGCCCGCCGCTTGCGCCCGTCCGCATCGCCAACTTCACCGTCAACCGTTCCGAATCCCCTCCACAGGAATCCGCATGAGCACCATCTGGCACGGCGTGCTGCCCGCCATCACCACGCCGTTCGACACCGACCTCGCGATCGACCATGCCTTCGTCACGCAGCACGTGCGCTGGCTCGTCGACAGCGGCAGCAAAGGCATCATTCCGTGCGGCTCGCTCGGCGAAGGCGCAACGCTGTCGTACGAGGAAAAAGTCGCGCTGATCAAGACCTGCGTCGCCGCCGTCGACGGCCGCGTGCCGGTGATTCCCGGCATCGCCGCGCTGTCGACCGACGAGGCCGTGCGCCTGGCCAAGGCCAGTGCCGACGCCGGCTGCGGCGGCCTCATGGTGCTGCCGCCGTATGTCTATTCGAGCGACTGGCGCGAAATGAAGGCACACGTGTCGGCCGTGATCGGCGCGACCGCGCTGCCGTGCATGCTCTACAACAATCCGCCGGCCTACAAGACCGACTTCACCGCGGCGCAGGTCGCCGAACTCGCGACCGAGCACGCGAACCTGCAGGCGGTGAAGGAATCCAGCGGCGATTCGCGCCGCGTGACCGCGCTGGTCGCGCTGCTCGGCGAGCGCCTGCGCGTCGGCGTCGGCCTCGACGACATGGTCTGCGAAGGCGTCGCCGCCGGCGCGGAGTTCTGGGTCGCCGGCACGGTCAACGCGTTGCCGAAGGAATCGATCGCGCAGTTCGAACTCGCGAAGGCCGGCCGCTGGGACGAAGCGCGCGCGTTGTATCGCTGGCATCTGCCGCTGCTGCGGCTGGACACCGTCGTGAAGTTCGTGCAGCTCATCAAGCTGATCCAGCAGGAAGCGGGCATGGGCAACGAGCGCGTGCGTCCGCCGCGTCTCGAACTCGTCGGCGCCGAGCGCGAGGAAGCGCTCGCGATCATCCGCAAGGCGCTGCGCGAGCGGCCGGTGATCTGAGCGGTCGCGGCAGCGCGCTGGCGGCGGGCTCGTCGCCAGCGCGTCGGTCGTTCCGCCCGCGCTGTCGTGCGGGTCCGGCCGCCGCGTGTGGGCGCGTCATCCGAAACAAAGCAAAGGTATCGCGATGTATACAATTGGCGGGGTTTCCCTGATTGCCGGCGTGCCGGGCGAACGCGGCGGCACGCCGTTCCACGGCGTCGATCCGGCGACCGGCGCGGCGCTGGAACCGGCGTTCCACAGTGCGAGCGCGGCGGACGTCGAACAGGCCGTGCGGCAGGCCGCCGCGGCAGCGCCCGATCTGGCGGCGCGCAGCGGCGCCGAGCGCGCCGCGCTGCTGCGCGCGATCGCCGGCGAACTCGACGCGGCGCGCGCCGATTTCGAACGGCTCGTTCCGCTGGAAACCGCGTTGCCGCCCGCGCGCGCGGGCGGCGAACTCGGACGCACGATCGGCCAGTTGCGCCTGTTCGCCGATCTCGTCGCCGAAGGCAGCTGGGTCGACGCGCGTATCGACCATGCCGACCCGCAGCGCCAGCCGCTGCCCAAGCCCGACGTGCGTTCGATGCGCCGGCCGCTCGGTCCGGTCGTCGTGTTCGGTGCGAGCAATTTTCCGCTCGCGTTCTCGGTCGCCGGCGGCGACACGGCCAGCGCGCTCGCGGCGGGCTGCCCCGTCATCGTCAAGGCGCATCCGGCGCATCCGGCGACGAGCGAGCGCGCGGGTGCGGCGATCGCCGCGGCCGTCGCGCGCTGCGGCTTTCCGGCCGGTACGTTCTCGCTGCTGTTCGACGCAGGCTACGAAGTCGGCGCGGCGCTCGTGCGGCATGCGTCGGTCTGCGCGGTCGCGTTCACCGGCTCGACCGCCGGCGGCCGCGCGCTCATGGACATTGCCGCCGCGCGTCCGCGTCCGATTCCGGTGTTCGCCGAAATGGGCAGCATCAATCCGGTGTTCGTGCTGCCGGCCGCGATCGCCGCGCGCGGCGCCGCGATCGCCGAGCAGTTGCATGCGTCGGTGCTGCAGGGCGTCGGCCAGTTCTGCACGAGTCCCGGCGTGATCGTCGTACCGGCCGGGCGCGACGGCGACACGCTGCGCGATGCGTTGCGCGAGCGTTTCGCCGCGTCGTCGGCCGCGCCGATGCTGACCGCCGGCATCGCACGCAAGCATGCGTCGGGCGCGCAGCACCTCGCGAGCCGGTCCGGCGTGACGTCGCTCGTCGCGCCGGAGCAGCAGGACGGCACCGCGCAGCCCAGCCTGTTCGAAGTCGAGGCCGCACGCTTCATCGCCGATGCCGATCTGCACGAGGAAGTGTTCGGCCCGACCAGTCTCGTCGTGCGCGTGCGCGACGCGGCGCAGACGCAGGCCGTCGTCGCTGCACTGCCGGGCCAGCTCACCGCGACGCTGATCGCCGACGCCGATGATGCGAGCATCGCGGAGCCGCTCGTCACCGCGCTGTCGAACGTCGCCGGCCGCGTGCTCATGAACGGCGTGCCGACCGGCGTCGAAGTCTGCGCGGCCATGGTGCACGGCGGACCGTACCCGGCGAGTTCCGACGCGCAGAGCACATCCGTCGGCACCGCCGCGATCGAACGCTTCGCGCGGCGCGTCTGCTACCAGAACGTGCCGGATGCGTTGTTGCCCGAAGCGCTCAAGGAAAGCAATCCGCTGGGCATCGCGCGGCTGGTGGACGGCGCGAGGAAGTGATGAGCAGGTTGGGTTGAGCCGCAGGCGAAGCCCAACCCACGCCGTTCACTTCACGCGCCTGCCGTGCTTGATCACGAGATCGACGCGCTGCAGCAGCGCGATGTGCCGCAGCGCGTCGCCGCGCACGGCAATGAGGTCGGCGTATTTGCCTTCGGTCACGCTGCCGTAGTCCTTGTCGGCCCTCATCGCGACGGCGGGCCAGTAGGTCGCGGCGCGGATCGCGTCGATCGCAGGTACGCCGAGGCGGTTCACCCAGACCTCGAGTTCGTGCCAGGTGCTGTCGCTGTGGAACTTCATCGGGATGCCGGAATCGGTGCCGACGAGCAGCAGCGCGCCGCTCTTGCGCAGCTGGCCGAACTTGGTTTCGAGCGTCGGCCAGCGCTGCGGCGTCTGCTGGAAATACGAGATGCGCTCCGGGTGCGCGAGCGAGCCGCGGATGTCGGCGACGATGTCCGCGGTCAGGCCCTCGTGCCAGCGCGTGTCGTCGATGTGTTCGTGGTGTTTTACCACATAGGGAAAGTTGTACAGGCCTTCGATCGTCGGCGTCCAGAACAGCGGTCCGGCGGACATGTTCGCGGTGCGCGCGCGCAGCGCGTCGATGACGTCGTCGGGATAGCGCGGCGCGGCGGCCAGTCCGGTGTGTTCGAGGCAGTCGGCGCCGTATTTGAGTGCGCGGCGGATTTCCTCGGGCCGGTGCGCGTGCGCGACGACGGGCTTTCCGTGCCTGTGCGCTTCGTCGATGACCGCGGCGACTTCGGCTTCGCTCATCTGGTCCTGGTCGATGAGCTTGATGACGTCGACGCCTGCGTCGGCGAGGCGCTTGACCTTCGCGCGCGCGTCGGCCGGAGAATCCACGCCCCAGCGGAACGCCTCGGTGCCGGGGTAGGGCTTTTTCTGGATGAAGGGTCCGGAGACGAACAGCGTCGGCCCTTCGATCTCGCCGCGGCGGATCGCTTCGCGCACGGCGATCGATTCGGCCAGCGGCGCGCCGAGATCGCGCGCGCCGGTCACGCCGGCATGCAGCAGCTGCTTGGCCGACGCCGGCATGATCGGATCGCGCAGCCGGCCGATATAGGTCTTGTCCCAGTGCGCGTAGTCGGCATGACCGTTGATCATCAGATGCACGTGCATGTCCCAGAGCCCGGGCAACACGGTCATGCCTTCGGTCGAGATGACCTCGGCGCCGGCCGGAATCGCGATCTCGCCGGCGCGGCCGACCCGGACGATGCGTTCGCCCTCGACGACGACGACGCTGTTCCCGATCGGTTCGCGCAACGTGCCGTCGACGAGCGTGCCGCCGACCAGGGCCAGCGTGGCGGCCCCGGCGGGGACGAGAAACGAGGCCAGCAGGACAGCGACGGCGGCGGCAGCTTTCATGGACGGCTCCGTGGCGGGGGAGCCCGATTCTGTGCCGCACGCGACGGCGGCGGCAATGCGGTGCGGCGATCGCCGCCGCGATGGATCAGAACGCGTCGCCGCCGGCGGAGATGGCCTGTTCCATGCGATCGCCGAGCGGACCCATTTCGTTGATCAGCAGGTCGATTTCCTCGACCACGAGATTGTCGTAGGGGCGGTTCTCGCAGAGCTGCAGATACGGCGAGCCGTCGAGATCGCTGACGGCGAGATAGCCCATGCGCTGTTCCCAGTTGAAGCGCAGGCAGCGCTTCGCGTCCATGCCGGTCAACGGACCGATCGGCGTGGAGATGCGCAGGAACTTGCGGCCGTCCTCATGATCGAGTTCCGAGAGATAGATGCCCTGGTGACGCGTGCCGTTGTCGAGCAGCAGATCGAAGCTGATCAGGTACGGATCGTTGATGCGCAGCTGGTGCTTGGCGCTGATGTGCGAGCGGATCTGCTCGAAGCTGTGCATGGACGACTCTCCAGTAGGTAATGGCGCGTATGCTACCGTGCCGGCAGCCGCTGAGTGGCGCGGATGGGGGCAGCGCGTGGCGAAACAAGACTTGACACGGAAGGCGGCTTCGACAGTAACCGCACCGGCCGGCGAGGCCGCTGCAGAGGCGATCCGCGCCGTGGTCCTGCGCATTCCTGCAGGCCAGGTCAGCAACTACGGCGAAGTCGCTGCACGTGCGGGACTGCCGGGCCGCGCGCGTCTCGTCGGCAAGGTGCTCGGCAAGACGCCCGACGGCGTCGAGGTGCCATGGTTCCGCGTGCTGCGCGCCGACGGCCGCATCGCGTTTCCGCCGCAGTCCAGGCCCTACCGCGAGCAACGCGCGCGGCTGATCGAGGAAGGCGTGCGCGTCGAGCGCGGTCGTGTCGATCTCGCGCGGTTCGGCTGGGAGCGCAATCTGGATGTTGCGATCTGGGCGCCGCCGGTCGATGCAGCGGCGTCGCGCAAGCCCGCAGTCCGCCAGTCCGCGGGCAAGTCTGCCGCGAAGAAGAACCCGCCCGAATCCGCCGCGAGGAAGACGGCACGCGAGCCGGCCGCGACGAAGACCGCTCGCCCGTCCGCTCGCAAAGCCGCCCGCTGATCCGACCGTCGCGCCGACAGGGCCGGTCGTCGCCGCCGAGCGCGCGGATGTGCGCCGGTTCGCGCTTGTGCGCGATCCCCGCCGCTAGGCTCCGCCGCACTGCCGCCGGTCGGACGACGCTCCGGATTCGTGACGGCAAACACATTTGCGCTGTTCGCTTCGTCGCGCCGGCGTCGTTGCGCTGCGTATCGAGTCCAGATGTCATTGGGAGCTACGCATGCAGACGGATCCGTTGGTCGTTCGCACTCGCTGGCGCCGCCGGCTGTGTGCGGTGCTTCTCGCCTGCGCCGCGCCGTTCGCGCAGGCGCAACAGGCAAGCCACAGGCCCGACGCGATCTGGCGTCACGGCTTCGAGGCCGTCAACGCCGGTCCGTTCACCGACGCGGAAGCCGCACGGTTCCTCAATCAGGCGACCTACGGCGCGACGCTGGCCGATATCCAGCATCTGCGCCAGGTCGGCTACGAGGGCTGGTTCGCCGAGCAGTTCGCCGAGACGCCGTCGTACCAGGCGCCGTATCTCGACTGGGTGCGTGCGCAGAACCAGGGCGTCTATCAGCAGCAGCGTCTGGAAGCCTGGCTGATCAACTCGATCGGCCTCTACGATCCGAGCAATCCACCGCGCGTGCACAAGGATCAGCTGCGCCAGCGCGTCGCGTTCGCGCTGTCGGAGATCTTCGTCGTCTCCGACCAGAACCCGGGCCTGCTGCTGCAGGCATGGTCGACGGCGAGCTGGTACGACATGCTTGCCGAGAACGCGTTCGGCAGTTACCGCGACCTGCTCGAAGACGTGACCCTGCATCCGGCCATGGGCGTCTATCTGTCGATGGTCGGCAATCGCAAACCCGATGCGGCGCTCAACATCCGGCCCGACGAGAACTACGCGCGCGAGATCCTGCAGCTGTTCTCGATCGGGCTGAAGCAGCTCAACCTCGACGGCTCGCCCGTGCTCGTCAATGGCCAGCCGGTGCCGACCTACAACCAGAACACCGTGCGCGGCTTTGCGCACGTATTCACGGGCTGGAACTTCAACGACTGCTCGACCGGCGAATATCCCGACTGCGTCGGCGAATACCACAATCCGTGGGAGTCGTCGGTGCGCGACGCGATGCTGCCGTTCGAGGCGTATCACGACACGACGACGACCAAGCAGCTGCTCGTCTATCCGAATGCGCAGCCGCCCGGCGGCGTGCTCGCGCCCGGCGGCACGGCCGCGCAGGAGCTCGACGTCGCGCTCGACAACATCGCCGCGCATCCGAACGTCGGGCCGTTCATGTCGCGCCTGCTGATCCAGCGCCTGGTCACGAGCAATCCGAGCCCGGCCTACGTCGCGCGCGTCGCCGGCGTGTTCAACAACAACGGCGCCGGCGTGCGCGGCGATCTGCGCGCGGTGGTCAAGGCGATCCTGCTCGATCCCGAGGCGCGCTACGGCTATTCCGGCACCGGCGCGGACCGCTACGGCAAGCTGCGCGAGCCGCTGCTCAAGCTCGTGCAGCTCTGGCGCATCACCGCGCCGCGTTCGGTCAACGGCCGCATCAATCTGCTCATCGATCCGTCGCTGTGGTACGGCCAGACGCCGCTGCGTTCGCCGAGCGTGTTCAATTTCTTCCGGCCGACCTTCCAGCAGCCCGGCGAGATCCGTGATCTCGGCCTGCACAGCCCCGAGTTCCAGATCGCGACCGACACGATGCTCGTCGCGACGCCGAACGATATCGACTGGCGCATTTTCTATTTCTACATCGGCAGCACCTACAGCTATGCGCAGGATCCCGATCAGTTGCTGATGGACTACGGCGCGACCCTGAATCCGCTCGCGGGCGATCCCGGTGCGCTCGTCGACCGGCTCAACCTGCTGCTGATGTCGGGGCAGATGTCGCCGTTCATGCGCAACACGCTCGTCACGCGCCTGAACGCGCTGTCGAACGCGAACGGTGGACGCGACCGCGTACAGCATGCGCTGTATCTCGTGCTGAATTCGCCCGAATACTCGATCCAGAAATGAGGCCGCCGATGAAATCCGATCGCCTGAAACTTCATCGCCGCACCTTTCTGCGCCAGTGCCTGCACGGCGCGCTCGGCGGCGTCGGCGCCTATGTCGGCGCGCACTCTGCGCTGGGCAGCCTCGGACTGCTGAACGCGGCAATGGCCGCGGGCAGCGGCACGATCTTTCCGGACTACAAGGCGCTGGTCTGCGTGTTCCTGCACGGCGGCAACGACAGCTTCAACACGATCGTGCCGCGCGATGCCGCGCACTACGGCATCTATGCAGCTTCGCGCGGCGCGCTCGCCGTGCCGCAGAACCAGCTCATCGCGATCGATCCGCTCGCGAGCGGCCTGCCCGGCGACGGCGCGCTCTATGGCCTGCATCCGCAAATGACCGATCTCGCCGGCCTGTTCGCGGCCGGGCGCGCGGCGATCGTCGCGAACGTCGGCACGCTGGTGCGGCCGATCACGCAGCAGCAATACCTGCAGGGCAGCGTGCCCGTGCCGCCGCAGCTGTTCTCGCACGAGGACCAGGCCAATATCTGGCAGACCTCGCGTCCCGACGACGGCAACGCGAGCGGCTGGGGCGGACGCATCGCCGATCTGATGCATTCGGGCAATCCGAATCAGACCCAGTCGATGCTGGTGTCGCTCGAAGGCCAGGCGCTGTTCCAGCGCGGCGATGTCGTCAACCAGTACGTGATCGGCTCCTACGGCGTCGAGGAGATCGGCTATCTCAACGAGTGGGGCAACGATGCCGGCGTGACCGCGTTCAACGCGCTGCTGCAGGACGGCACGCAGAGCCATGTGTTCGAGCGCAGCTACGCGCGTGCGATGAACAGCTCGATCGCGAACTACGAAGCGATCGGCGCGGCGCTGGCTGCCGCGGGCAACGTGACGACGGCGTTTCCGGACTCGCGGCTCGGCCGCCAGCTGCACATGGTCGCGCGGCTGATCAAGGCACGCACCGCGCTGAACATGCGCCGGCAGATTTTCTTCGTGAGCCTCGGCGGCTTCGACACGCACGGCAGTCAGGCCGCCGTGCATCCGGGGCTGCTCGCGGACCTGTCGCAGAGCCTCAAGGCGTTCTACGACGCGACCGTCGAACTCACGCTCGCCGATCGCGTCACGACGTTCACGGCATCGGACTTCGGCCGCACGGTGTCGATCAACGGCGATGGCACGGACCACGGCTGGGGCGGCCATCACGTCGTCGTCGGCGGTGCGGTGCGCGGCCAGCGCTTCTTCGGCCGCATGCCTTCGCTCGCGCAGAACGGCAATCCCGACGACGCGGGCTACGGCCAGCTGATCCCGACGCAGTCGGTCGACCAGTACGCCGCGACGCTCGCGCGCTGGTTCGGCCTCGGCGAGACCGGCATCGACGACATCCTGCCGAATCTCGCGAACTTCACGAGTCGCGACCTGGGGTTCATGACGGCGACGTAATCGCGCGGACGCGTGGCCTTTCTCGACGCGCGGAATTGCCGGCCGTAGGTTGGGCCGAGCGCAGCGAAGCCCAACACCGGCGTCTTCGCGCGCCGTACGAAAGCCGAAATACCTCGGTGCCGGGCTTCGCCTCCGGCTCAGCCCAACCTACGTATCGCCGTTCACGCGTGCGGCGCATTCGCCGATCCACCGCTGCACGAGCGTCGCGGCCCAGCGCTGGTTGCGGCTGGCGGCCGCGGCGCCGGCGAGTTCGCGCATGGCGGCGAGGCGTTGCGCAGATGGTGTCGCGCGGCAGTCGAGCAGCGCGATCGCGACGGCGGCGGTACCGGTCGCGGATCGGTCCTTGAACGTTCCGGTCGCCGCGGCCCGCGCCGCCTCGTCGTCGCCGCCGGCGACGAGCGCGACGACGCGCAGGGCCTGCAGCGCGCGCGTGCGCGCATGCGTGGCACCGAACAACGCGGTCTCGCCGGCGATGCCTTCGTCGAGTTTCGCGACGGCCGCGGCCGGGTTGCCGACGATCAGTTCGAGCGAGGCGAACTGCGCGAGCGCGATGCCGAGATCGCCGTGCGGGGATCCCCAGAACGTGCGGCCGCGCGCGAGCACTTCGTCGAACAGCCGGCGCGACTCATCGTATTTGCCGAGATCGCGCAGTACCCAGGCGAGATTGAGCCGGATCTTGAGCGCGCGCGCCGGATGCGCGTCGCGCTGTCCGTCGGCGATGCGGTCGGCCTCGCGCAGCAGCGTCTCGGCGCGCGCGCCGTTGCCGTCGAGGAGTTCGAGCGTCGCGAGATTCGTCAGCGCCGCGGGCCGCACGTCGGTGCCGTCGCGGTCCGGCGGCGGCCGAGCGGCGAGCACTTCCTCGAAGCGCTCGCGCGCGAGCGCGGTGCGGCCGAGCTGCTGCAGCGCGAGTCCCGCGGTGTTGCCGAGATCGACGAACGCGACGGTGTTCTGCTGCCCGTCGCGGCGCAGCCGCGCGCGGCCTTCGTCGAGGATCGCAACGGCTTCCTCGGAACGGCGCAGGTCGTAGAGCACGCCGCCCCATTTGGATTCCGCATCGGCCGCGTCCAGCGTCCAGTCGGGACCTGCGGCGCGCAGGCGCCGCGTCGCCTCGGCGAAGAGTTTCTCGGCGTCGTCGTTGAGACCGAGCGCTTCCTGCGCATCGGCGACGGCGGACAGCAGCAGCCCCGACAGGTTCTCGCGGTCGCGCGTCGTGCGCGGCTGCGCGAGCAGATCGCGTGCGGTCAGCTCCAGCAGCCGCTTCGCGCTGACGTCGCCGTCGCGCACTTCGGCCGGCGGCAGCTTCGCGAACATGTCGGCGAACAGCCGGCCGACCTCGCGCGCGCGGTCGCGCTCGCGCTGCGTCTGCGCGAGCTGCGCGTCGAGCCGATGCACGTGATAGCCGGCGAAGGCGAGGGCGGCCGTGCCGGCCAGCAGCACTGCCCAGTAGCGGCGCAGGCCGCGGCGCAGCCGATAGCCGCGCTCTCCGCGGCGCGCCTGCACCGGTTCGCGCGCGAGGTAGCGTTCGAGATCGTCGCGCAGCGCGTCGGCCGAGGCGTAGCGGTCTTCGGGCCGCTTGCGCAGCGCGCGCAGGCAGATCGCGTCGAGATCGCCGTCGGTGCCGTCGCGCCGCGACGGCGGCGCGGGCTCGTGTTCGAGGATCGCGCGTGTCAGCGCGGCCGCGCCTTCGGCCTGCGCATATGGCGAAGCGCCGGCGACGAGTTCGTAGAGCAGCACGCCGAGCGCATAGATGTCGCAGCCGACGCCGACGCGTTCGCCGCGCACCTGTTCCGGCGCGGCGTAGCGCAGGGTCATGAGGCTGCCGCCGTCGGCGGTCGTCGTGCCGTTTTCGCCGAGGAGCTTCGCGATGCCGAAGTCGAGCAGCTTCGGCACGCCGTCGCTGCCGACGAGCACGTTCGCCGGTTTGATGTCGCGATGCACGATCAGCCGGCGGTGCGCATAGGCGACCGCGTCGGCGAGATCGCGCACCAGCGCCGCGCGCGCGCGCCGGTCGAGCGCGTGCTGCGCGCAGAAATCGTCGATGCGCGCGCCGTCGATGTAGGCCGTCACGAGGAAC
>NZ_DATIGT010000254.1:0-33391 GCF_035481375.1 Tahibacter sp. | reverse complement strand
CGGCCGGCGGCGCCCGAAAAAAAGACCGCCGTCCCGGCTGGGGAAGGCGGTCGTGAAACTTGCGGAAGAATCAGTCGCGCCAGCGGCGCTCGACGACGAACTGCGCGGCGCAACCGTCGGAAACCCAGACGCCGGCGCGGTTGTAGCCCCAGCTGCGGCCTTCGATGCAGCGCGTGTTCGAGATCTGGCGCGCGATGCGGACGTTGCCGCCGCGGCCGATGTCGACCTGACACAAGTTGTAGCGGAAGTCGCGGCTTTCGCAGACGAAGCTGATGTCGGTATCCCAACCCGGACCCGGTCGCCAGCCACCGCCGCCGCCGTGGCCACCACCGCCTCCACCGCCGCCGCCGGCTTCGACGAACACGCCGGCACAGCCGCGATCGACCCACACGTTGCCGCGGCGATCCACGCCCCAGGTCTGGCCGCGGACGCAATGGCTGCCCGACAGCTGGCGAACGAGACGCGCGTCGCGCCAGTTCGTGTCGCAGCGGTTGTAGCGATAGTCGTTACTGCGGCATTCGATCGAATCGCGGCCGCGACCCGGCTGAGCCTGTGCGTCGCGCGCACCGAATCCGAATGTGGATACGAACAACAGAGCGGCTATTCCCAGCACACGCGTGATCATCACACCTTCTCCTTTGGCCAAACGCGGCGCTAGTGTACGGCGGCGAAGGCGCGGCGGTCCGTGATCGTTATGTGCACGGCAGTGCGTCGTTCAGGCGACGCTGAGGCCAGCTCAGCTGGTCGTCTTGTCCGTGCTCGCGCTCGCGCTCGACGTCGATGCCGGCGCGGCCGCTTCGGTGCTCGTCGCCGCAGCGGGCTTGCTGTCCCCGCTGCCGCCGTCGGCGAGATTGCGCTTCTTGTCGCCGTCTTTCTTGAAGTCCGTTTCATACCAGCCGGAACCCGCAAGGCGGAAAGACGGGGCGGTCACGCGGCGCCGCACTGAAGGACGCGCGCAGGCCGGGCAGTCGGTCGGATCGGGATCGGAGAGTTTCTGCAGGCGATCGAAGCGCTGGCCGCACTCGCCGCATTCGAATTCGTAGATCGGCATTGCTGTACCTGAAAACGGAAAGGCTGCCGGACGGGAGCCGGCCCGCATTGTGCGGACCGGCGTCCGGTTTGCAAGCGCGGTCAGGCCGCGGCGACCGCCGGACTGCGTCCGAAACTCAATTGTCCGCCTTGTACGTCGACCGTGACCGTCTCGCCGGCGGCGAAGCGGCCTTCGAGAATCTGCCTGGCCAGCGGGTTTTCGAGCTGCTGCTGGATCGCGCGCTTCAGCGGCCGCGCACCGTAGACCGGATCGAAGCCGGCCTGTCCGAGCAGATCCAGCGCCGCGTCGCTGATTGCGAGCCTGAGCTGCCGCTCCGCCAGCCGCTTGGCGAGTCCCGCCGTCTGGATGCGCGCGATCTGGCGGATCTGCGTCTGCTCCAGAGGACGGAATACGACGATTTCGTCGAGCCGGTTGATGAACTCGGGCCGGAACTGCGCCTGCACCACGCCCATCACGGCGGCCTTGATCTGCGTGTAACCCTCCTCGCCGCCGATGCTCGAGGCCTCCTGGATCAACTGCGATCCGAGGTTCGACGTCAGCACGATCACACAGTTGCGGAAATCGACGGTGCGCCCCTGGCCGTCGGTGAGGCGGCCGTCGTCGAGCACCTGCAGCAGCACGTTGAACACGTCCGGATGCGCTTTTTCCACTTCATCGAGAAGTATCACGCTGTACGGCCGGCGGCGCACGGCCTCGGTCAGGTAGCCGCCCTCCTCGTAGCCGACATAGCCCGGGGGCGCGCCGATCAGACGCGCGACCGAATGCTTTTCCATGAATTCGGACATGTCGACGCGCACGAGCGCGTCGGTCGAATCGAACAGGAAATCGGCGAGCGCCTTGCACAGCTCCGTCTTGCCCACGCCGGTCGGACCGAGGAACAGGAATGAACCGGACGGCCGGTTCGGATCCGACAGTCCGGCGCGCGCGCGCCGGATCGCATCGCTGACCGCGCGCACGGCTTCGCCCTGCCCGATCACGCGCTTGTGCAGTTCGTCTTCCATGCGCAGCAACTTGTCGCGTTCGCCTTCGAGCATCTTGCTGACCGGAATGCCGGTCCAGCGCGCGACGACTTCGGCGATTTCCTCGGCGGTGACCTTGTCCTGCAGCAGCGTGAAGCCGGCCTTTTCGGCTTCCTGCGCAGCCTTGAGCTGCTTTTCGAGTTCCGGCAGACGCCCGTACTGGATCTCGCTCATACGCGCGAAATCCTGATGGCGCTGCGCGGCTTCGAGGTCCAGGCGCGCCTGCTCGATCTGCTCCTTGACCTTGGTCGCGCCCTGCAGCGCGGCCTTTTCCGATTTCCAGACCTCTTCGAGATCGGAGAACTCGCGTTCGAGCACGGCGATGTCTTTTTCGAGGTCGGCCAGACGCTGGCGCGATTCGCTGTCCTTCTCTTTCTTCAGCGCCTCGCGCTGGATCTTGAGCTGGATCAGGCGGCGCTCGCGCCGGTCCATTTCCTCGGGTTTGGAGTCGATTTCCATGCGGATGCGCGACGCCGCTTCGTCCATGAGGTCGATCGCCTTGTCCGGCAGCTGGCGGTCGGCGATGTAGCGGTGCGACAGCGTCGCCGCGGCGACGACGGCAGGATCGGTGATCTCCACGCCATGATGCACGGCATAGCGTTCCTTCAGGCCGCGCAGGATCGCGATGGTGTCCTCGACGCTGGGTTCGCCGACGAGCACCTTCTGGAAGCGGCGCTCGAGCGCGGCGTCTTTTTCCACATATTTACGATATTCGTCGAGCGTGGTCGCGCCGATGCAGTGCAGCTCGCCGCGCGCAAGCGCCGGCTTGAGCATGTTGCCGGCATCCATCGCGCCTTCGGCCTTGCCGGCGCCGACCATGGTATGCAGTTCGTCGATGAACAGGATGACGCGGCCTTCCTGCCTGGACAGATCGTTGAGCACCGCCTTGAGCCGTTCCTCGAACTCGCCGCGGAATTTCGCGCCGGCGATCAGCGCGCCCATGTCGAGGCTCAGCACGCGGCGGTCGCGCAGATTTTCCGGGACTTCGTGATTGACGATGCGCTGCGCGAGCCCTTCGACGATCGCGGTCTTGCCGACGCCGGGTTCGCCGATCAGCACGGGATTGTTCTTCGTGCGCCGCTGCAGCACCTGGATCGTGCGGCGGATTTCCTCGTCGCGGCCGACGACCGGATCGAGCTTGCCGCTCTCGGCGCGCGCCGTGAGGTCGATGCAGTATTTCTCCAGGGCCTGGCGCTGTTCCTCGGCGCCCTCCGACTGTACTTTTTCGCCGCCGCGCATTTTGTCGATGGCGGCTTCGAGATGCGCCTTCGTCGCGCCCGCGGCCTTGAGCGCGCCGCCGAGTTCGCCGCGATCCTCGAGCGCCGCGAGCACGAACAGTTCGCTCGCGATGAACTGGTCGCCGCGCTGCTGGGCCAGCTTGTCGCTGAGATTCAGCAGGCGATTGAGGTCGCTCGATACGTTGATCTGCCCTTCCTGACCCTTGACCTGCGGCAGCCGGCCGATCGACTCGCCGACGCGCTGGCGCAGCAGCGGCACGTTGACCTGCGCCTGGCTCAGCAGCGGCACGGTGGATCCGCCCTGCTGGTCGAGCAGCGCAGCCATGACATGCAGCGGTTCGAGCATGTTGTGGTCGCGCCCGACTGCGAGGCTCTGGGCATCGGCCAGGGCCTGCTGCAGGCGTGAAGTGAGCTTGTCCAGTCGCATGGATCACCCGGAATAAAAGAAGGAGGCCGGCATACGCGGCGATGGCGCATGAATGAGGCCGCGCCCGTTCGATTCAAGCGCGCGGCAGCAATGGTTACGATGCGTTTTTCCGTCACGGATCGCCCATGCGCTGGACCGTCCTGCTGCTCGGTGCCTACGGGCTGTTCGGCTCGCGCATCGCCGCGCGGCTCGCCCGCGAACCGGGCTGGCACGTGTTGCTGGCCGGACGCGACCTCGCCCGCGCCGAAGCGCTCGCGGCACGCTGCCGCACCGACGCGGGCGCCGAACTCGTGCCGCTCGCCATCGATGCGCACGGCGACAATTTCGATACGGCGCTCGCCCGCGAACGGCCGCAGCTCGTGATCCACTGCGCCGGACCGTTCCAGGGCCAGGGCTACACCGTCGCGCGGCGCTGCCTGGCTGCCGGCGCCCACTATCTCGATCTCGCCGACGGACGCGACCATGTAGTGGGTTTCGGTCCCGCGCTCGACGCGACGGCCCGTGAACGCGGGCTGCTCGCGGTCACCGGCGCGAGCACGGTGCCGGGCCTGTCGGCGGCCGTCGTCGATGCGTACCGCAGCACCTTCGCGCGGCTCGACGGCATCGACATCGGCATCAGCCCGGGCAACCGAACCGAACGCGGACTCGCGACGGTCGCGGCGATCCTGTCCTACGTCGGCCGCCCCCTACCCTGGCGCGAGCAGGGTCGCGGGATCGCCGTGCGCGGCTGGCAGCGCCTGCAGCGGCACCGGTACCCGCAACCGGTCGGTGCACGCTGGCTCGCCGCCTGCGACGTACCGGATCTTGCGGTATTTCCGGAACGCTATGGCCCGCTGGTCTGTCTGCGCTTTCGCGCGGGCCTCGAATTGCGCCGGCTGCATTTCGGTGTATGGCTGATATCGTGGCTCGTGCGCGCCGGCCTCGTGCGCGACCTTTCCCGTCACGCAGCGACGCTCAAGCACATGAGCGAGTGGTTCGCCGGCGCCGGCAGCGACACCGGCGCCATGCATGTAACCCTCGACGGCGTTGGCGCAGGCGGCGGCTCATGCCGCCTGACCTGGGAAATCGTCGCGCGCGACGGCGACGGACCGGAGATCCCGGCAACCGCCGCAGTCGTCGTGGCGCGCAAACTGGCGCGCGGCGAAATCACCGCATATGGCGCGCGCGCCTGCATGGATTTGTTCACATTGGACGAATTTCTGGAGTCGCTCACCGGCTTTGCGATCGACACGTACTACCGCATCACTCCAGAAAGCGTGCCCTGACCGACTCGTCGGCAACGAGGCAGGTAGCATTCCGGCCGAACCAGCAATAGCGGTTTCGCGCGATGAATCGATAGCCTGCATCGCGCAGCGGCCGTGGTATCGCGCGAAGTGCGCCTGACAGGCGCCAGATGCCGCCAAAGCCCGCAATGAGTCGAAGGATCGCGTCGCTGTTGCGATAGCCGCGCCCCCGATCGATCCAGAGAAACGACGTGGGATCGTCGGGATCGAGACCGTGCCGCTGCAATAGCGAGCGCCCGTGATTGCCCTGCATGGCGGCAAACCGGATGCGCCCCGTCCTGTCGTGTTTCAGCAGGAACGCGACCCAGCGGCTGCAGAGCCGGCAGACACCGTCGAACACCACGATGGGTGCATCGCCGGAGGCCGCAGGGTCAGTCGCCACCGTCGGAATCTCCGCCGTCGCCGTCGCCCCAGTCGCTGTCCTCGCCGTCGACATCCCAATCGTCGTCGTCCTGCGGCTCGTCCTCGGGCACGAACACCGGATCGACATCGAGCCAGCCGCGGTAGTGCACGAGTTCGCCGGCGAGCGGCAGTGCGGCCGACACGTCGAAGCAATAGCGCCCGTCCTGTTCGAATTCGCGCGCACTGACGCCGTCGAACCACGCGACCGGCAGCGGAATGCCGAGTGCGCGGACGCGTTCGACCGTCCAGGTCAGCGCGCCGTCCTTCGCGCCCAGCCTGAAATGGAAGGTCACGAGACCGAGGCGCTCGGCGAGCCTTCCCTTGCGCCGCCACATCGTCGAGGTCATGCGGTGGCCGTCGAAGTCGCGCGTCCAGCGCTCGCGCCGCGAGGTCGCCACGATGTCGACCGCCAGCGGCGCGTCGGTCATCGCCGGCGGCATGCCCGTCACGAAGGCGCAGAAGCGTGCGAGCCAGTTGCGGCCGCGCTCGATGGTCACGCGCCCGCGGTAGCGCCGGGCGCCGCCGCGCAGATGCAGCACCTGCACGGTCGCCGGCACGCGCAGCAATGTGCGGCCGAGCAGGCGCGGGAAGATCAGTCGCGAACGCCGGGCCGGCGCCTCGAGCGCGCCGCCGTCCTCCGCGGCGCGATACGACGCGCGATGCGCCGGCTCGATCCAGATCAGGCTCGCGAAACGCCCGGTCGGTCGCGAACGGCGGTGCGAGTAGAAGCGCGCATCGGTGAACGTGTCGAACCCGCCGCCATAGACGAGCACGACGCCCGCGGCGGCGAGACGCTGCCGCGCGAGCAGGTAGAGATCGCAGAGCCAGTGGCCGGGCCGCGTGGCCGTGAAGGCCTCGGCAGCGTTCGCGTCGTGCGCGACGAACGCGGCGCGTACCTCGTCGCCGACCTCGTAGCTCGTCACGGCGATCGCCGGCCCGAGCCAGGCGCGCACCTGCGACGGCGGCGTGTCGAAACGCCGCAGCGCCGCCTCGATCACGCCGGCGGCCAGTCCGCGCCAGCCCGCATGCACGGCGGCGATCTCGCGACCGTCGCTGCTCGCGAGCAGCAGCGGCAGGCAGTCGGCCGTCTGCACGACGCAGACGAGGCCGGGCCGGTTGGTGTAGACGGCGTCGGCGACCGGGTCGTCGTGATGGTCGCGCGCCGGATCGCCGGGCGCGTCGAGTACGTGCACGCCGGTGCCGTGCACCTGGCGCAGCCACTGCGGCTCGGACGGCAGCGCGAGGCGATCGCGCATGCCGGCACGATTCGCCGCGACGTTGATCGGCGTGTCGCCGCAGCGCGAACCGAGATTGCAGGCGTCGAACGGCGACGGCGAAATGCCGTGCATCGTCCGCGTGGTCACCGCCGCACGCACGCCGGGCGGCAGCGGAAAGTCGGGAATCAGCGCGCCGCGGGTCGCCGGGTCGCCGTTCATGGCTAGCGCCGGGACCGCGCGTTATCGGCTTCGCCGTTGACCTTGGTGTCGGCGCGCAATGCGGTCACGAGGTCGGCGAGATCCTGCGGCCGCTCGGCTTCGACCGAAATCGTCTTGCCGCCGACCGGATGGGCGAATTCGAGCTTCTCCGCATGCAGCGCCTGGCGCTTGAACGCACGCAGGACCTCGGTCAGTTCCGGCGTCGCCGCCTTCGGCAGCCGCAGGCCGCCGCCGTAGAGCGTATCGCCGACGAGCGGATGGCGGATGTGCGCCATATGCACGCGGATCTGATGCGTGCGGCCGGTTTCGAGATTGCACTGCACCAGCGTGTGGGCGCGGAAACGCTCGCGCACGCGGTAATGCGTGATCGCCGGGCGCCCGGCGGGCTCGTCGACGATGGCCTGCTTCACGCGATCCTTCGAGTGCCGGCCGATCGGCGCATCGACCGAACCGCCGGAAATCATCGGCCCCATGACCAGCGCCTCGTACTGGCGGTGCATGGCGCGCTCGGAAAGCTGTTCGACGAGCGCGGTATGCGCGCGCAGGCTGCGCGCGACGACCATCAGACCGGAGGTGTCCTTGTCGAGCCGGTGCACGATGCCGGCACGCGGAATCTCGACGAGCTTTTCGTCGTAGTGCAGCAGCGCGTTCTGCAACGTCCCGGCGGGATTGCCGGCGCCCGGATGCACGACGAGGCCGACCGGCTTGTTGATGACGAGGACATCGGCATCCTCGTAGCGGATGTCGAGCGCGATGTCCTCGGGCGCGAGCGGCACCTCCTGCGAGGCGATCGCCATGACGCTGACGGTCTCGCCACCCTTGACGATCTGCCGCGGCGGCGCGATCGCGCCGTCGAGCAGCGCGTCGCCGGACTTGATCCAGGCGGTCAGGCGCGAACGCGAATAGTCGGGAAACAGCTCGGCCAGAACCTGGTCGAAGCGGCGGCCCGCCTGATCCAGCGGGATCTGCAGGGTCTGAAGTGCAACGGAGTCATTCATGCGGTATTTGGCCAGGCCGGGGCGGGGCGCAGATCTTTGGGCTATGATCGCGGCCCGCATTTTCGCAGAGCGTGGCCGTCCCATGCGAGTTTCCCCGCTGATCCGACTGGTTTTTCTGGCTGCGTTGCTGATCCTGGGTGCCTGCTCGCGCGGCGGCAAGAAGGCCGACCCCGTCGAGACCCTGCCGGTCGACCAGGTCTACGCGCTCGCGAAGGAAGCCCTTCAGAACGGCAACCTCGACCGCGCCGCCAAGACCTACGAGCGCCTCGTCGCCCGCTTCCCGTTCGGTCCCTACACGGAACAGGCCCAGCTCGAACTCGCCTACACGCAGTTCAAGGACCACAAGGAAGAAGAGGCCTATTCGGCGGTCAACCGCTTCATCAAGACCTACCCGACGCACAAGCACATCGACTACGCCTACTACCTGCGCGGCCTCATCAACTTCGGCCGTTCCGACGGCCTGCTCGAGCGCTATGTCACGCGCGACGAGACCAAGCGCGACCAGGCCTACGCGCTGCAGTCGTTCGAGGACTTCAGCGAACTCGTCAAGCGTTATCCCGACAGCCGCTACGCCGGCGAGGCGCGCCAGCGCATGCTGCACCTGCGCAACAACATGGCGCAGGCCGAGATCGGCGTCGCCCTGTTCTATCTGCGCCACAAGGCCTACGTCGCCGCGGCGAATCGCGCCGAGAAGGTCGTCGAGACCTACCAGCGCACGCCGCAGGCCGGCGACGCGCTCGCGATCATGACCGAAGCCTATGCGCGCCTCGGCCAGGAAAAACTCAGCTCCGACACGCGCCGCGTGCTCGAGCTGAACTATCCCGACCATCTCTATCTGCAGGGCAAGTACCCGCCCAAGCGCAACGCCTGGAAACGCCTGGTCCCGTTCACGGATCGCGGCTGATTCCGAAACACGTGCCCGCGGTCGCAACCGCGGGCAGCGCGCGCCCGTACAATCGCGCGCCGCATTGCCCGGGGCGCACATGAGTCGAATTTCGCAGTTGCTCGATCAGGCCCGCGACGGCGACGACGCCGCGCGACAGCAGGCGGTTGCGTTGCTTCATGACGATCTGGCGCGCCTGGCGCGCTCGACGACCGCCGGCGCGCCGAGCACCCCCGAAGCCGCCGCGCTGGTCGAAGCCTGTTACCGGCGCGTCGCCGACGGCGAAAGCGGGCTCGACGTCAACGGACGCTCGCATTTCCTCGCGCTGGCCGGCCGCGCCATGCGCCAGCTGCTCGTCGAACGCGCGAACGAACGCCTTGCCGCCGGTACGCCCGGCGACGCCGCGGCGGATCGCGAGGCCAGGGATCTCGTCGACCTCGACGCAGTACTGGCCGAACTCGCGCGCGAGGACGAACGCATCGTGCAGGTCGTCGACAGCCGCGTGTTCGGCGGACTCACCGAAGTCGAGACGGCCGAGGCGCTGCGCCAGCCGCTGCGCGTCGTGCAGCGCTGCTGGGCGCGCGCGAAAGAGCGCCTGCGGACGCCGCTGATTGCCTGAGGGGAACGGCGAAAACCTTCGACTTTCCCGCGGCGCAGTCCATGCGCCGCTCGCGATCAGGCGCGTAAGCGCTCGATCAGCGGAGCCGAGTCCGGACCTGCGCCGGACTCGGCGACTCCGCCGGAACGGCGGATCCGGGAGGCTCCCTGAGCTCAGCCGCGGCGCCCGCCGCCGGCCGCATCGAAGAAATGCAGCCGCGACGGTGCATAGCTCAGACGCAGCGCGGATCCGGCCGCAGCCACCTCGCCCGGCGGCACGCGCGCGATCAGCGCCTGTCCCGCGAACCGCAGATTCAGAAACGTCTCGTTGCCGACCGGCTCGGCCAGATCGAGCACCGCCTCGATCGACGCGTCGCCGTCGAGCGCCTGCAGACGCAGGTCTTCGGGCCGCACGCCGACGACGAGCCTCTCGCCGGCCGTCGCCGGAACGGCATCGCCGAGGACGAACCGCGAACCGTCGTCGAGCACGAGCGCGGTGCCGTCCGGGTCGACCTGTCCGCGCAGCAGGTTCATGCCCGGACTGCCGAGGAACTCGGCGACGAACACGTTCGCCGGCCGCGCGTACAGGTTCAGCGGCGTGTCGATCTGCTGGATCACGCCGTCGCTCATGACGACGATGCGGTGGCCCAAGGTCATCGCTTCGACCTGATCGTGGGTCACGTAGACCATGGTCGCGCCGACCTGCCGGTGCAGCCGCGCGATCTCCACGCGCGTGGCCGCGCGCAGCTTCGCGTCGAGATTCGACAGCGGCTCGTCGAGCAGGAATACCTTGGGCTGGCGCACCAGCGCCCGGCCGAGCGCGACGCGCTGGCGCTGGCCGCCGGACAGCTCGGCCGGACGCCGCGCGAGCAGCGCGTCGAGGCCCAGCACGCGCGCCGCATCGGCGACGCGCCGGTCGATCTCCGCGCGCGGCGCACCCGCGAGGCGCAGGCCGAACGACAGGTTCTCGGCGACGGTCATGTGCGGATACAGCGCGTAGCTCTGGAACACCATCGCGATGTCGCGGTCGCGCGGCGCGACGTCGTTGACGCGCCGGCCGGCGATCGACAGCTCGCCGGCGCTGATGGCCTCGAGCCCCGCGATCATGCGCAGCAGGGTCGACTTGCCGCAGCCCGACGGGCCGACCAGCACGACGAGCTCGCCCGAGGCGATCTCGAAGCTCGCGCCCGCCACGGCGACACGGCCGTTGTCGTACACCTTGCGCACCGCATCGAAGGTCACTGCCGCCATGTTCCGCGTCTCCGCACTGCTTTCCGGCCGGTCCGATGAGTTCCGCCTCTTCCGCGGAAGACGGCATTATGCTGGAATGTAATCGTTTTCATCGAGCCGAGGCCAGCACACCGTCATGACCGCCGCCCGCGAATTTCCGCACGATTTCCTCTGGGGCTGCGCGACCTCGGCCTACCAGATCGAAGGCTCGCCGCTCGCCGATGGTGCCGGTCCCAGCATCTGGCACCGCTTCACGCGCACGCCGGGCCTGGTCCGCGACGGCGACAGCGGCGACGTGGCCTGCGACCACTACCGGCGCTATGCCGACGACGTGAAGCTGATGCAGCGCCTCGGACTGAACGCCTATCGCTTCTCGATCGCCTGGGGTCGCGTGATGCCCGAGGGCAAGGGCCGCGTCAATGCCGGCGGCCTGGATTTCTACGAACGTCTCGTCGACGCGCTGCTCGAAGCCGGCATCCAGCCGATGGCGACGCTGTATCACTGGGACCTGCCGGCCGCGCTCGACGACCGCGGCGGCTGGCTCAACCCGGACATCGCCGGCTGGTTCGCCGACTACGCGACCGCGGTCTATCGCCGGCTCGACGGCCGCGTGAAGCTCTGGGCCACGCTCAACGAACCCTGGGTCGTCACCGACGGCGGCTATCTGCACGGCGCGCTCGCGCCGGGACACAAGAACCGCTTCGAGGCGCCGCTGGCCTCGCATCATCTGATGCGCGCTCACGGCGCCGCGGTGCAGGCGTATCGCGCGGTCGGCAAGCATCAGGTCGGACTCGTCGTGAACATCGAGCCGAAATATCCGGCGAGCGATTCGGCAGCCGACGCCGCCGCGACGCGGCGCGCCGACGCCTACATGAACCGGCAGTACCTCGACCCGGCGCTGCTCGGCCACTATCCGCCCGAAATGCAGGAAATCTTCGGCGAGGCCTGGCCCGACTGGCCGGCCGAGGATTTCGCGCTGATCCGCCAACCGATCGACTTCATCGGCCTCAACTACTACACGCGCAGCGTCACACGTCATGACGACGCGTCCTGGCCGCTGTATGCGAGCGGCGTGCGCCAGCCGCAGGCGACCTACAGCGAGACCGGCTGGGAGGTCTTTCCGCAGGGGCTCACCGACACGCTGAACTGGATCCGCGAGCGCTACGGCAACCCGCCGCTCTACATCACCGAGAACGGTTCCGCTTTCTACGACCCGCCGGTCGCACCCGGCGACGAGCTGCCCGATCCGTTGCGCGTCGACTATCTCGACAGGCATCTGCGTGCCGTGCAGCAGGCGCGCGCGGACGGCTGCGACATCCGCGGCTATTTCGCGTGGTCGCTGCTCGACAACTTCGAATGGTCGCTGGGCTATTCCAAGCGCTTCGGCATCGTGCACGTCGACTTCGCGACGCAGCGGCGCACGCTGAAGTCGAGCGCGAGGCGCTATGCGGCGGTCATCGCGAGCCGCGGCGGCGTGCTGTCCGACTGACGCGCCCGCCGCGGCCGCGTCCGCCTGCATTCGTTTGCAGCGCGCGGTACGGCTGCGGCGACGCCGGCTGCGCGGCTATGCTTGCAGGTCTCTTTGACCGGAACCGGCCATGCCCGACGCCAACCTGATCCTGCTCGCCGACATCGGCGGCACCAATCTGCGCTTCGCGCTCTGCGAATCGGCCGAGGTGCCGCTGCGGGCGGACAGCGTGCGGCGCTATCGCGCGGCCGAGCACGCCAGTCTCGCGGAGGCCGCCGAGCGTTATCTGGCCGAGGTCGGCGCGAAGCCCGGCTCGGCCGTGTTTGCGATAGCCGGCCGCGTCGACGGCGGGGAAGTGAAGATCACGAACCTGCCATGGACCGTATCGGCCGCGGCGATCGGCGACCGGCTCGGCATGGCCTCGGTCCGGCTCGTCAATGATTTCGCCGCGCAGAGCCGCTGCCTGCCGCTGCTGCCCGCGGGCGATCTCGAAATCCTTGGCGCGCCGCGCGCACCGGTGCTCGACGGCCATACCGATCGCTGCGTCGCCGTCGTCGGTCCGGGCACCGGGCTCGGCGTCGGTGCGCTGCTGCTGCGCGGCGGCCGCGCGATCGTGCTCGAGACCGAAGGCGGCCATCTGAGCTTCGCGCCGGGCACGGACGAGGAAATCGAGATCCTCAAGTGCCTCACGCGCGACTTCGGCCGCGTCTCGAACGAACGCGTGATCTGCGGCTCGGGCCTCGTCAATCTCTACAACGCGGTCTGCGACATCGCCGCCGCCAGCCGCCGCGCGACGACGCCCGAACAGGTCATGCAGAGCGCGACCGACGCCGGCGACGCGCAGGCCATGCGCGCGGTCGCGCTGTTCGCCGAAATCCTCGGCGCGATCGCCGGCGATCTCGTCCTCGCATACGGCGCCTGGGACGGCGTATTTCTCGGCGGCGGACTGCTCGAACCACTGCTGCCGACCTTGCGTCGCGGTGGCTTTCGCATGCGCTTCGAGGCCAAGGGCCGCTTCTCGCCGACGATGGCGCAGATCCCGACCGTGGCCGTGCGGCATGCGAATCCGGGACTGCTCGGCGCCGCCGGCATCGCGCTCGATGCGCGTGACGCAGCGCGTTGAATCCGGACGGTCAGGCTCGATCGGCACGCAGATACCGCGCAAACCTCGACGCTGGGGTTTGCCCTCGGCTCGCCGCCGCCCTGCGTGTCGCAGAGTGCGCCGCTTTCGCAGGTTGGCGGTGAGCGCAGCGAACCCCAACATCGAGGCCGCAACGATCCGCCGGATCACCGCAGCGGCGGTACGCGGCGGATTTCCACGCGCGCGGGAAATTCGGAAACCTTCAATTCTCCTTCTTTCCACTGCGCCGGCTTGCCGTTGATCGTCGTCGCACCAGGCGTGCCGTCGATCGGCCAGGGCAGGCGAACGCCGCCCGGCGGCGCGAAACCGGCGCCGTCCACCGTCAGTGTGATGCCGACGCGATCGCGCCAGAGCGCATAGCTCAGCGTTCCGTAGGGCGTGCGCAGTCCGCGGATCGCAACCCCCTTTCCGGCCAGCCATTCGGCCGGAATGCCCGCGGCCAGCACCAGCGCCTGCTGCTCGTAGCGCTCGTAGGCGAACAGGTCGAGCGCCGCGCGGATGAAGTCCGAACTGACCCAGGCATGCGGCATGTCGCCGATGAATCGCGGCTCGCGCGGCTCGCGGCCGACGACTTCGGCCCACTGGTTCCAGGGCGCCGGGCGCCGGTCGGCCATGAAGAATTCCACCGCCTGCCAGGCGCGTTCGCGCCTCCCTAACCGCACCAGCGCCGACACGTTGCGCCATTCGTACGGCGTGTAGTCCTTCCACGCACGCGTGCCGTCGCGCCGCGCGACGAACTCGTTCCAGTAGCGTTCGAACGTGCCCTGCAGCAGCGCCGGCGGCAGTGCGGCCTGTTCGCCGGCCGGCGACAGCGCGATCGTCGTGGAGGTCGGATCGAAATCGCCGAGTTCGGCGGCGCCCGGCAGATAGCCGATGCCGTGCGTCGCAGTCGCGCGCTCGATGGACGCATGAATGTCACGGCGGAATTCGTCGCGCGACGCCGCGATGCGCCGCGCCTCGTCGCGCAGGCCCAGCGCCTGCGCAAGCGCCGCGGCGTCCTTGTAGCCGGTCAGCGCCCAGAAATCGTCCCAGTACGAATGCATCGGCTTGGCCGAATAGCCTTCGTGGCTGATCGAGGCCGGCATCAGTCCCGAGAACGCGCGACGCTCCGGCGCATCACGGGCCGCGTCGCGCTCGCTCGCGCGCAGGCCGTCCATGTAGGCCACCGCCGCGCGAATCCGCGGCCAGTAGCCGCGCACGGCCTCGGCGTCGCCGCCGTAGCGCCACAGCAGCGCGGCGAGATGAATCAGCTCGCCGTGGCTGTCGTTCTCGGGCACCGGATCCGCGCCGCGCGCATCGACGCAGCACGGTACTTTTCCACTATCGAACTGATACGACGCGTACCAGGCGAGATAGTCGCGCGCGACGGTCGTGTCGCCGAGCCGCAGCAGGCCTTCGGCGATCATCGCGCCGTCGCGAATCCACGAGCGCGCATACGAGCGCGTGCCGGGCCGCAGCCGCGGTCCGTCGCGCGACAGCAGGATGTGCGCGAGCGAACTGCGCACGCTGTCGGCCAGCGCCTGTCCCTGCGGTGGCACGATGAGTTCGACGCGATCCAGGCGACGGCGCCACTGCGCGGCGCTGGCTTCGTACTGCTGCTGCAGCCACGCCTCGGCATCGGACGGCGTGTCGAACGACGGAATCTCCGGATGCCCGGCCAGCGGCGCAACGAGGCCGACGGTCGTTTCGAGACCCGCCGGCAGCTCGGCTTCGTACAGCAGCGCCGCCGAAGCGAGTCCGTCGGCGTCGCGGGCCGAGACCGACGACGGCAGCGGCGACTCGCGAAAGCGCGTCTCCGCGAAGCCGCGTGCGAAGTCGCTGACGAATCCGGTCGCGGGGCGCGTCAACGCGAAGACCCGCTTCTTCTCATCGACGAGCAGCGCGCGCGATTGCGGCATCCAGCCGACTTCGCGGATGCTCGCCGTCCCGCCCGGCGTCGTCAGGAACTGCGTCGGCGGATTCACCTGGAATGGTCGCAGCGCAAGAACCAGACGCACCCGGCGCGTCTGCGCGGCATCGTTTTTCAGGGTGTAGCGTGCATGCAGCCGGGCATCCTTCGCGTCGCCGGTCGCGAACGCGTCGATCGACAGACTGATGCCGCGCCAGCGCCAGCTCACGCGCGGCAGCGGCAGATAGCCCTCGGCGAGCGACTGCGCAATTTCGACGTCGGCCCAGCTGACGACGCTGCCGTCCTCGTCGAGCAGGAACGGCTCGATGGACACATCGCCGCGCGCGAGTTCGATCGCGCCGTCCTCGCCGATCAGCGCGCTCTGCGCGCCGCCGTCGACGCCGACCAACGTCCAGTACGACTGCTCATTGTGGAACCCGCGCGGCAGCGATCCGCGCGGCAGATCGCGCGCGCTGCGCTGCAGGAAGCGCGTCAGCGTGCTGCCGTCGGCGACATCGACGGCGACGAACTCCGCGAGCCCGAATGCCTTGCCCTGGCCGCGCTGCAGGGTCAGACGCAGATAGCGCGCATCCGATTCCGGCAGCCACAGCGCATCGCCGCCGCCGTTGCCGTGCTCGACGCGGCGCATCGGCTGCCACGCCTGCGCATCGTCCGAGCGTTCGAGCAGATAGTCGGTCGCGCCGGCACCGGGCAGCCAGTGCAGCAGCAATCCGCCGAACTCGCGCGGACGCCCGAAATCGACGACGAATTGCGTCTCGCGCCGCGCACTCGCACGCCAGGCTGTCCGACGATCGCCGTCGAGCGCGAACGCCGCCGGCGCACGTCGCTGCTGCGCCGTTGCGGTCGCGACCGGCGGCGGCCACGGTCCGTCAGCAGGCCGCTCGTGCAATGCGAGATCGGCAACGCAAAGTTCGCCGCGGCCGCCCTGCCCCGCGTACACGGTGAATTCGATCGCGGCGCTGCGGCGCAGCACCTTGTCGGCCGCCGGTCCCCAGGCGAATTCGATGTGCCGGCGCCGGAATTCCAGCGGTTCCCAGTCGCGCGTGAAACTCGTATCGGGCCGGTTGACCCACCAGACGTTCTCGCCGCTCGCGTCGACGAGCTTGAACTGGAACGCGTTGGCCGGACCGCTGCCGCGGCGACGCAACGTGAACGCATAATTGTCGGGATAGTCGAGTGCGATCTCGCGGCGCAGGCTCGCGTGCCCCGACACTGTGCCGAAGTCGTAGACGAGGCAAGGCGCGCCGTCGTCGACACGCAGTCGCGCGCTCACCTGATCGGACGCGGACGCGCGCCACTGCGAAGCGTCGTCCGTCAGCGGAACCGTCGCGGCAGCAGCCCGCGCCGCGCCCAGGACGAACCCGACCGCACACCACTTCATCCCTTCACGCTCCCGAGCAGCAGCCCGCGCAGATAGTGCCGCTGCAGCATCAGGAACAGCGCGAGCACCGGCAGCACGGTGACGACGGCGCCGGCCATCATCAATTCGTTGTCCATCACGTGCTCGCGCGACAGCGACGCGAGAGCGACCGGCAGGGTCTGGTATTGCTGGTCGCTGAGTACGATCAGCGGCCACATGAAGTCGTTCCAGCTCGCGAGGAACGTCAGGATCGCGAGCGTGGCGATGATCGGCCGCAGCAGCGGCAGCACGATCGAGAAAAAGATGCGTGCCTCGCCGGCACCGTCGATGCGTGCGGCTTCGAGCAGTTCGTCGGGAATCGACCGCGCGTACTGGCGCACGAGGAACACGCCGAAGATCGACGCGAGCGCCGGCAGCGCGACGCCGGCATAGGTGTTGACGAGTCCGAGTTCCTTCATCAGCAGGAACAGCGGCATCATCGCGACCTGGGCCGGAATCACGAGCGCGCCGAGCAGCGCCCGGAACAGGGCGTCGCGCCCGCGGAAACGCAGTTTCGCGAACGCGTAGCCCGCGGTGAGATTGAACGCGAGCGACAGCAGCGTGATCGCTCCGGCCAACAGAAGGCTGTTGAGCAGATAGCCGCCCATGCGATCGCGCGCGAACAGCTGCACGTAGTTCGTCCAGGACGGCGCGCTCGGCAGCAGCGGCGGCGGAAACGCGGCGGCTTCGCCGCTGGCCATGAACGACACCGAGACCATCCAGGCCAGCGGCGCGAGCGCGAACAGCGCGAGCAGCACGAGGGCGGCGTTGATCGCGATCGCCGCGATGCGCTCTTTCATGCCGCGCTCCAGCGCCGCGACACGCGCAGCAGCAGGCCGGTCGCGACGAGGATCAGCACGAACAGCAGGAACGCCGTTGCCGAGGCGCGGCCGAGGTTCCACCACTTGAAACCTTCGTCGTACATGTAGAACAGCACGCTGTAGGTACTCTGCAGCGGGCCGCCGCGCGTCATCACGTAAGGCTCGGCGAACAGCTGGAAATAGCCGGCGACCGTGATGATCGAGACGACGAGCAGCGTCGGCGCGAGCAGCGGCAGCGTGATGTGCCGCAGGCGCTGCCACGCACCGGCGCCGTCGATGCGCGCCGCCTCGTGGAGCTCCGACGGAATCGCCTGCAGGCCGGCGAGCAGGATGATCATGCTGTAGCCGAAGTTCTTCCAGGCGGCGAACACGATGATCGTCGGCATCGACCAGTCGGCGTCGCCGAGCCAGTCGACCGGCTCGAAGCCGAGCGACGTCAGTCCGAAATTCACGAGGCCGTAGCGCGTGTGGAACAGGTAGCGGAACACGACTGCGACCGCGACGATGGTCGTGACGACGGGCGCGAACAGCGCGGTGCGGAAGAATCCTTTCCAGCGCGCGAGCCGCGAATCGAGCAGCAGCGCAGCACCGAGCGCGAGCGTCAGCGACAGCGGTACACCGACGCCGACGAAGTACAGCGTGTTCGCAAGCGCGGTCCAGAACAGCGGCGTCTGCAGTACCTCGACGTAGTTCGCGAGACCGACGAACCGCAGATTGCCCAGGTCGGCCAGCGCGTAGAGGTCGAAGTCGGTGAAGCTCAGCAGCAGCGCGGCGAACACGGGCAGTGCGAAGAACAGGCCGATCACGCAGAGCGCCGGCGCGACGAATCCCCAGGCGGCGTGACGGACTTTCATCGGGCCGCCCGCGCGCGCATCCAGCGCCGCTTCTCGAGAATCGCATCGACCTCGGCGTCGAGCCGCGCGAGCGCGTCGTCCTCGCTGTAGCCGCCGCGCACGACGCGCTCGGCGGCGAGCTGCATCGCGATCGCGATGCGTTCCCACTCGGCCACCGCCGGCGCCGGACGCGCCTGCTCGTACTGCTCGCGAAACGCGCGCGCGTGCGCGTCGTTGCCGAGCGCCGGATCGCTCCAGACGCTGCGCCGCGGCGGCAGGTCGCCGGTCAGCGCATGCAGGCGACGCTGCTGATCCGGACGCGACAGGAATTCGACGAGCTGCCACGCGGCCTCTTTCTCGCGCGAACTCGCGAACACCGCGAGACTCGTGCCGCCGGCAACGCCGCCGAGCTTCCCGGCCGGACCGGGCAGCGGCGCCGTCGTCCAGGCGTCGGCGAGTTCCGCGGGCAGACGGCGGCGGAATTCGCCGATGTTCCAGGGACCGGTGATGTAGAACGTGTTGAAGCCGCGCGCGAATTCGTTCCAGACATTGGAGATCTGCGTGTCGCTCATCGGCGGCGCCCAGTGTTCGCGGAACATCTCAAGATAGAACGCGAACGCGCGGCGGAAGCCGGCACTGCGGAAATTGCCGCGCGTGCCGTCCTCGCGCAGCAGCGGCTCGTCCTGCTGCATCGCCAGTTGCAGCAGCGGCTCGAACTCGTCGAGCGGCAGCAGGATCGCATATCGCTCGCCGCGGGCTTCGCGCTTGATCGCCGCCATCGCACGGCGCCATTCGTCCCAGTCGCGCGGCGGTTCGGCGAAGCCGGCGCGCGCAAGCAGATCCTTGCGGTAGAACAGCACGCGCGTGTCGAGATACCACGGAATGCCGAGCAGCCGGCCGTTGATGACATTCGTGTCCCAGCTCGCCGGGAAATAGTCGTTGCGGTCGACGACGCGCGACTGCGCGACGCGCGCATCCAGCGGCTCGAGCGCGCCGAGCGCGGCGAATTCCGCGAGCCAGGTATTGCCGAGCTGGCAGACGTCGGGCAGCGTGTCGCCCGCGAACGCGGTCAGCAGCTTCTCGTGCGCCGCCGTCCACGGCAGCTGCTGCACGTCGACGCGCACGTCGGGATGCTCGCGCTCGAACTCGGCGACGAGTTCGGCCACGACCTCGCCTTCCCGGCCCATTCCCCAGAAGCGCAGCACGGTGCGCTCGTCGGTGCGGCTGCAGGCACTGAGCAGCGCCAGCACCGGAAGAAGGACCAGCAAGGCGAGGCGTGGTTTCATCGGCGCGCCGGCCCCGGTCGCGGTCCTTCGTCGAGCCAGCCGCCCTGGAAGCCCGCGCGCACGAGGCCGCGGCGGATGTACGGATTGCGCCGCATGACGTCCCAGACGAAGCCGTCGCGGTAGTTCGCGATCATGGTCACGATCGGTCCCTGGTCGATGCCGATGTAGTCGCTCGCGACCCAGCCGACCTCGGGCACGATGCGGCCGGTCTTCAGCGGCGCCGTGTACGAGAAGCTCGGATTGAACGCATCGAGAAAGCCGTATTTCTCATAGATCGCGTGACCGTAGCGCCGGTGCATTTCCTCGACGGCCGGCATCACGATCTCGGGCGCGAACGGCAGCGAGGCGATCGCCGCGGTCGGTGCGATCGTACCGTCGTCGAACGCATCGGCGCGGCCGGCGCCGCGCGCGGAATAGTGGCGGAATTCGCGCTCCTGACCGTCGAACGGCAGCAGCGCGGCGAGCGGTCCGTCGCTCGCGGTGATGCCCCAGACGTTCTCGCCGTAGCCTTTCCAGCGCATCGGGTTGTCGATCGCGTAGTTGCGCTGCGCGTAGGTCGCACGGCGGCTGTTCTCGAAATAGTCGAGGCCGCGCCGGCGCATGTAGTCGTCGCGGATGCCGCGGAAGTCGATCCAGACATGCGAATACTGATGGCCGAACAGCGGTCCGAAGCCGAGATATTCCTGCTTCTGGAATTCGCCCCAGGCGCGGTCGTAGTTGCGCGTCCACGCGGCCCAGGCGTCGTCGCCGATCGGATGCGTCGGCGAGCCCAGCGCGAGCACGTAGACGAGCATGGCCTCGTTGTAGCCTTGCCAGTCGTGCGGAATGAAGCCGGACTCCGGATACCAGCCCATTGAGACCAGCGGCTTGCGCACCTGCAGCCACGGCCAGTCGACGCGCGCGTAGATCGCGTCGGCGAGGATGCGGATCTCGGTCTCGCGCGGTTCCTCGCGGTCGTAGTAGGTCTGTGCGAACAGCACGCCGCCGAGCAGCAGCGCGGTGTCGACCGAGGACAGCTCGACCCAGGGCGCGAAGCGCGTACCGTCGTCGAGTTTCAGGAAATGATAGAAAAATCCATTATGTCCGGCCTTGCCTTCCGCATCCGCCCCCTGCGGCGCGGTCGCGAAAAAGCGCAGCGTCGTCAGCGTGCGGTCGCGCGCCTGCTCGCGCGTGATCCAGCCGCGCTCCACGCCGATCGCGTAGGCGGTCAGGCCGAAACCCACCGCGGCGATGCTCGAGAATGCTTCCGTGTACGGATAGCGGTCCGGCACCAGCGCGTTGGGCCGGTCCGAGGTCTCCCAGAAATAGTCGAACGTGCGGCGTTCGAGGTCTTCGAGCAGCGGAGTCAGCGGCGGATGCAGCAGCGCGACGGGGACATCGCTTGCGGGCGGCGGGGGCGCAGTGCAGGCGGAGAGCGTCAGCAGCAATAAAAGCAGCAGTACTCGCGTAGCGCTCCGCTTCGACGCGCCGTGCGTCGTTGCGATGGCGCCCTCTCCCCCGAACGCCCGACGGACCGGAGAGGGTTGGAGTGACGGGGAAAAGCGCAAATTGACCTCGCAATACGATTTTCGCCGGATGCCGCCGATGGCGATGTTCTCGCGACACTCGTGACGATGAGCCTCGCCGATGTTTCTCCCCTTCACCCAGCCCTCTCGCCCGAGCATGCCCGGGCGAGAGGGCCTTCAAGCGCCCTAGAACCGATACCGCGCACTGACCTGGTAGCTGCGCGGCGGGCCTTTCGTGCAGCTCGGCTCGCCGAACGACGGTTCCATCGAGTTGCCGTTGAAGCAGCCGTAGTTCGTGAAGTTGAAGATGTTGAAGGCGTCGGCGCGCACTTCGACGGCCTGGCTCCTGCCGAACTTGAATTCCTTCGACAGCGCGAGATCGACCTGGCGATAGGCCCAGAAATTGTCGAGCACGAAGTCCTGGCGATCCGGATACGCGCCGCCGAGCAGGATGCCGCCGTTGTACCGGTAGCCCTCGCGGCCGACATCGAACGCGTCGCCCGAATTGAGCGTGATGAGTCCCGTCAGGCGCATGTCCCAGGGCATTTTCACGGTGCCGTTGATGACGACGTTGTGCTTCGCGCCGACGCGGTTCGCGAGGTAGTCGGCCGGTGTCGGATAGTCGAGCGAATACGCGTCGCCGCCCTGCTTCTTCGCGAGCTGGAACGTCCAGTTCAGGCCGAAGCCCCAGCCCGAGTCGTCGGTGTAGGGCTTCTCGAGCGTGAGGAACAATCCTTTCGACGAGTAGTTCTTGGTCGCCGACAGCAGCACCGGCCCGTAGTTGTTCGGCAGCGGGTTGATGAAGTCGCCGTTAGGGCGGCGGTTGCCCCAGATCCAGGTGAACTGGCGATAGCCGAGCACACGGCTGTAGGTCAGCGTAGCGATCCAGTCGCCGAGCGTCTGCTTGATGCCGAGCGAGAACGCGTCGCTGTACGGCGGCTTGATGTTGTTGTTGACGAGATCGATCTCGCCGGCGCCCGCGTTGCCGCCGCTGATGAGTTCCTGCAGTCCGGCGACCGTCAGATAGCGCGGATCCCAGACCACCGACGGATTGCCGTCCACGGGCGACCCGTCGCGCGAGAAATAGATCGTGTAATACGGATACTGCGAGTGGAAGGTTTCCTGGATCGGGTTGTCGAGCGGCGTGCGGTCGTAGTAGCGGCCCGCGCCGCCGGTCAGGATGGTCGACTGGTCGGCGTCCTTGCTGACGTCGAGCGAGAAACCCAGGCGCGGCTGGAACGCGCCCTTGTAGCCTTCGCGTTCGCTGCCGGTGCTGATGTAGTCGCGCGAGATGCCGAGCGCTTCGACGACCGCATACTGGCTCTGCGGCGTGACGTAGTCGTTGTTGTAGGCGTTCGACTCGTAGTCCCAGCGCAGGCCGGCGTTGATCTGCAGGCGCTGGTTGACGTCCCAGTCGTCCTGGATGAACAGGCCCGTCTGCGAATTGTCGATGTCCGCGCGCTTGCCGACCGGCGAATAGCTGACGCGGTACGGAATCTCGAAGCCCGTGTCGTAGCGGAAGTTGTACGAGTAGCGCGGATTCGAGGTGTTGTTTTCGAGCAGTTCCAGTTTGTACTTGGCGTATTTCACGCCCATCTTCACGACGTGGTCGCCGTGCCAGTCGATCGCGTCGAAGGTCACGTCGTCGCGGAAGGTCCAGTGCTCCTGGTGCTTGTCCTGCAGGCTCGACGCGCCGCCGATGACGCCGGTTCCCTCGTAGTCGCGCGAGACTTCCGTCGTGACTGCGGGCCGCGGCGAATAGGTGTACTCGCCGCGGTTGATCAGCATGTCGTTGACGAAATTGCGGCCGCGGAACTGCCATTTCAGCAGCGCGTCGTTGACCTCGTTGTCGCGGTCCTGGCGCGCGACGTAGGCCGTCGTCGTGTTGATGCCGATGACCTCGGTGTCCTTGCGCCGCGAGATCGTGAAGTCGACCGAGTTGTCGTCGTTCGGCCGCCAGGTCAGCTTGCCGAAGCCGACCTTCTGCTCGAACGGCACGTCGAAATTGCCGTTGTACTGCGTGAAATCCGGCGTCCCCGTGTAGTCGGGGTCGGTCGGATTGCGGAAGAAGATCGCCTGGTTGCCGTTCTCTTCCTTGGCTTCGTAGCTCACGAAGAAGTGCAGCACGTCGGGAATGATCGGACCGCCGAGCGTCGCACCGTACTGCTCGCGCGAGTAGTCGGGTTTCTCGAGCCCGCGCCGCTCGCTGAAGTAGTCGTTCTCGACCATGTCCTTGTTCTGGTAGTAGCCGTAGACCGTTCCGTGGAATTCGTTCGTGCCCGACTTCGTCACCGCCGTGATGATGGCCGTGCCGGCCTGTTCGTATTCGGCCTTGTAGTTCTGCGTGAGGACGCGGAACTCCTGGATCGCTTCCTGCGAGAACGGATTGCCGCGGCTCGAATCCTGGCCGACGAGGCCGCCCTGCAGGATGTTGTTCTTGAGGTTCGCGCCGTCGATGAAGACGTTGGTCTGGTTGGCCGGCTGGCCCGCGGCCGAAATCGTCTTGCTGTAGCGTTCGTTCGAGACGACCACCCCCGGGGCGAGCGCGGCGAACGCGAGGAAGTTGCGGTCGCTCTGCGGCAGCGTGCGCATCTGCTGCTGCGTGATGTTGGTCGCGACTTCGGAAGTCTTCAGTTCGATCGGCGCGGTCGCGACGACCTGCACCTGTTCGAGTTCGACCGTGTCCTTCGCGCCGATGTCGAGCGTCAGCTGCTGGCCGACGAGCACCTGCACCAACTGCGAGCCAAGCGTCGAGCCGCCCGAGGAAGCGCTGATCTCGTACGAGCCCGGGCGCACGCCGCTGAGCACATACCGGCCGTCGGCACCGACGGCCGCGCGCGTCGTGTAGCCGGTCGCGATGTCGCGCGCGACGACTTCCGTGCCGGACGCGGCACCTTCGACCTTGCCGCGAATCGTCGCATTGACGTTCTGCGCGAGCGCGTCGCCGCCCGCGCACAATGCCAGCAGCAGCCCTGCCGTTGCCGCGAGCGCGTTGCGCTTGGAATAGCTTTTTGTTGTCTTTTCCACTGTTGCAGCCTCCCCATGATGACGCTGATCACGTTCTGGTGCGCGCGCTGTCAGTCACCCCGTTCCGTCCGACGCGCAGGACTGGCGCACGACGAGTTCGCAAGCCAGCACTTCGGCTCCGGCGTCGGCGTGATCGGGTTGTTCGATGCGCGCGATCAGGCGCGCCATGGCGCGTTCGCCGAGATCGGCGATGCGCACGCGGACCGTGGTCAGCGGCGGCGTGGTGTAGCGCGCCATCGGAATGTCGTCGAAGCCGACGAGCGCGACGTCGCGCGGCACGCGCAGGCCGAGTTCGTTCAGCGCGAACAGGCAGCCCACGGCCATGGCGTCGTTCGCCGCGAAGATCGCGTCGACGTCGGGCGCCGATTCGCGGATCGCGCGGGCGGCCCGGTCGCCGGCCGCTTCGGTGAAGTCGCCGTCGACGACGAACGGCACGGCATCCGGCAGCAGGTCCCTCAGCGCCTGCTCGTAGCCGCGCCGGCGCTCCTCGGCGTCGAAGTTCTGCGCCGGACCGGCAACCAGCGCGATGCGGCGGAAGCCGCGCGCGACGAGATGTCCGACCATCGCGTAGGCGCCGGCGTAGTTGTCGACATTGAGCGAGGCGTAGTCGCCGTCGACGCGCGTGTTCATTAGCATGGTCGGCACGAGCGCGGGCAGGTTGTCGGCGAGCAGGCCCGCATCGGCATGCGGCGACATCACGAGCAGGCCGTCGACGCGGCCCTGCAGCGCACGCAGCGCGTGCGCGGTCTCGTCGGCCGAGCCGTGCGAACTCGACACGAGCAGATGCAGGCCGCCGCGCCGCGCGGCCAGGTCCATGCCGCGGATGAGTTCCGAGAAGAATTCGCCGTAGAGATCGGGCAGTACCGCGCCGATGGTCTGCGTGCGCCGCGTGATCAGGCTGCGCGCGGCGCCGTGCGGCATGTAGCGCAGCTCGCGCGCGATGCCAAGGATGCGCTGGCGCGTCTCCGGCGTGACGCTCTCATGGCCGTTGAGCGCGCGCGAAACGGAAGCGACGGACACGCCGGCGCGGCGTGCCACGTCCTTGATCGTTACGCTCGAGCCGCGTGCCGACATCGGTGCTGGGCCTTCAGGGGGCGATGTAAACGTTTTCATCATGAACTCGCTTGAGCGGATTTGTCATGCTGCGGCACGGAAAAACACCGGCCCACGGGTGGGCGCGACGCGGAGAGGCGATCAGTTTTCGTTACTGTTCAGCAGCTTGGCTGTCACGGGAATGAGAGAGATGAGCGAGAAACGAGTGACGGCTGCGGCGCCGCTGCTTTCACTCTTTCTCGCTCCTCTCGCTCTTCCTCGACTCACCGCCAGCCCGAGGTGATCGGATACCGCCGCTCGCGCCCGAACGCGCGCCGCGACACCTTCGGTCCCGGCGCGGACTGATGGCGCTTCCACTCGCTGATGCGCACGAGGCGCAGCACGCGGTCGACCGTCGCCGCATCGAAGCCCGCACGCACGATCTCGTCGCGCGACTGTTCCTGGTCGACATGGCGCAGCAGGATCGCGTCGAGCACGTCGTAGGGCGGCAGCGAATCCTGGTCGGTCTGGTTGTCGCGCAGCTCCGCCGACGGCGGCCGCGAGATCACGGCCGCGGGGATCACGGGCGCGCCGGCGATCGCGTTGCGCCAGCGCGCAATGGAAAACACTTCGGTTTTATACAAATCCTTGATCGGGGCGTAGCCGCCGCACATGTCGCCGTAGATCGTCGCGTAGCCGACCGCGTATTCGCTCTTGTTGCCGGTCGTCAGCACGAGGCCGCCGAACTTGTTCGCCAGCGCCATCAGGATGCTGCCGCGGCAGCGCGACTGCAGGTTTTCCTCGGTGGTGTCGACATCGGTTGCCGCGAACAGCGGACCGAGCGCATCGAGGAAACCGCGGAACGGCGCCTCGATGGGAACCGTCACGATCTTCACGCCGAGGGCCTGAGCCTGCTCGTCGGCGAGATCGTTGCTGAGACCCGAGGTATAGCGTGAAGGCATGCGCACGCCGGTCACGTTGTCGGCTCCGAGCGCATCGACCGCGATACACAGCACCAGCGCCGAATCGATGCCGCCGGACAGGCCGATCCAGACCTTGTCGAAGCCGTTCTTGCGGCAGTAGTCGCGCGTGCCGCGCACGATCGCGCGCCAGGCCAGCGCGTCGCGGCCTTCATCGGTTTCGACGGGCCAGTTCTGCGGCGCGAAGCGCCGCGTCGCGGCGTCGTAGTCGGCGACGAGCCAGTGGTCCTCGAACGCGCGCGCGGCGGCGTGCACATGGCCGTCGGCGTCGGCGAGCACCGAGGCGCCGTCGAACACGAGCGCATCCTGGCCGCCGACGACGTTGAGATAGGCCAGCGCGACGTTCGACTCGGCGACGCGCGTGGCGAGCAGCGCATCGCGCTGGGCGTGCTTGTCGCGCTCGAACGGGGAGGCATTCGGCACGAGCACCAGTTCGGCGCCGGCGCGCACGGCGGCGGCCAGCGGTTCGGAAAACCAGAGGTCTTCGCAGATGACGAGACCGACGTTCACGCCGGCCACGTCGACGACGCAGGGCTCGCCGTCGGGATCGACCTCGAAATAGCGGCGCTCGTCGAACACCGCGTAGTTCGGCAGTTCGCGCTTGCGGTAGGTGCGCTCGATCGCGCCGTCGCGCAGCACGCTGGCCGCGTTGTAGACGACCGCGCCGGCCGACTCGGGCCAGCCGACGACAGCCACGATGCCGCGGATCTGCGCCGCGATGCGCCGTATCGCCGCCTGGCATTCGGCGAGGAAACCCGGGCGGTACAGCAGGTCTTCCGGCGGATAGCCGCTGAGCGCCAGTTCGGGAAACAGCACGAGGTCGGCACGGTGCAGGTCGCGCGCCTCGCTGGCGAGTTCGACGATGCGCTGTTCGTTGCGCAGCACGGCGCCGACCGGGAAATCGAACTGAGCAAGGGCGATGCGCAGGGACATGGGCGAACCGATCTGACCGACGAGTCGCGAATCATAGGCCGCCGGCCGCACCGGCGGCGAGAACGCATGGCGCAAGAATGCGCCATGAAAAAGGCCGCGGATCGCTCCGCGGCCTTTTCGGGGCGCAGCCGGGAGAAGATCAGCCCAGGCGCGCCGTGATCGCCTTGCCGAGGTCGGCCGGCGACTTCACCGTCGTGACGCCGGCTTTCTCCAGCGCCGCGAACTTCGCCGCCGCCGTGCCCTTGCCGCCGGAGATGATCGCGCCGGCGTGACCCATGCGCTTGCCGGCCGGTGCCGAGGCGCCGGCGATGAACGCGACGACCGGCTTGGTCACGTATTCGGCGATGAACTCGGCCGCTTCTTCCTCGGCGCTGCCGCCGATTTCGCCGACCATGATGATGCCTTCGGTCTGCGCGTCGTCCTGGAACAGCTTCAGGCAGTCAATGAAGTTGAGACCGTTGATCGGGTCGCCGCCGATGCCGATGCAGGTCGACTGACCGAGGCCCGCATTCGTCGTCTGGAACACGGCCTCGTACGTCAGCGTGCCCGAACGCGACACGATGCCGACCTTGCCCGGCTTGTGGATATGGCCCGGCATGATGCCGATCTTGCATTCGCCCGGCGTGATGACGCCGGGGCAGTTCGGACCGATCAGCACGGCATCCGGATAGCCCTTCAGTGCGTTCTTGACGCGCAGCATGTCGAGCACCGGAATGCCTTCCGTGATCGCGACGATGACCTTGATGCCGGCATCGGCGGCTTCGAGGATCGCGTCGGCCGCGAACGGCGGCGGCACGAAGATCATCGACGCATCGGCGCCGGTCTCGTCGACGGCGTCCTGCACGGTGTTGAACACCGGCAGGCCGATGTGCTGCGTGCCGCCCTTGCCCGGCGTCACGCCACCGACCAGCTTCGTGCCGTAGTCGACGGCCTGTTCGGAATGGAACGTGCCCTGCTGGCCGGTGAAGCCCTGGCAGATCACCTTGGTGTTCTTGTTGATCAAAACGCTCATGGCTTCTAGTCCTTACGCTACGGCCGCGACGGCTTTCTGGGCCGCATCGTTGAGGTCGGTCGCCGGGGTGATCTTCAGGCCGCTGTTGGACAGCAGTTCCCGTCCTTTTTCCACATTGGTGCCTTCCAGGCGCACCACGACCGGGATCTTGACGCCGACTTCCTTGACCGCGGCGATGATGCCTTCGGCGATCATGTCGCAGCGGACGATGCCGCCGAAGATGTTGACGAGGATGGCCTGCACCTTGTCCGAGGACAGGATCAGCTTGAACGCTTCGGAGACGCGCTCCTTCGTCGCGCCGCCGCCGACGTCGAGGAAGTTCGCGGGCTCGCCGCCGGCGAGCTTGATCACGTCCATCGTCGCCATCGCGAGACCGGCGCCGTTGACCATGCAGCCGATGTTGCCGTCCATCGTGACGTAGTTGAGGTTGTGCTTGACCGCGACCGCTTCGGCCGCGTCTTCCTGCGATTCGTCGCGCATGGCGGCGAGCTTGGGATGACGGAACTCGGCGTTGTCGTCGGAATTGACCTTGCCGTCGAGCGTCATGAGGTCGCCGGAACCGACGATGGCGAGCGGATTGAGCTCCACCAGGGCCAGATCCTGCTCGTTGAACAGCTTGTACAGCGCCAGCATCATCTTGGTCAGCTGGGTCACGTGCTTGGCCGAAAGGCCGAGCGCGAAGCCGAGCTTGCGGCACTGGTAGGGCTGGAGGCCCTGGACGTAGTTCACGTCGAAGGTCTGGATCGCGTCCGGATTCTCTTCGGCGACCTTCTCGATCTCGACACCGCCTTCGGCCGACGCGATGAAGGTGACGGCCTTGGTCGAGCGGTCGACGAGCACCGACAGGTAGAGTTCCTTGACGATGTCGTTGGCTTCGGAGATCAGCACGAGGTTGACCGGCAGCGCGCGGCCCGCGGACTGGTAGGTCTCCATGGTGCGGCCGAGCATGCCGGCTGCGGCAGCCTTGACCTCGTCGAGCGACTTGCAGAACTTGACGCCGCCTGCCTTGCCGCGGCCGCCGGCGTGGATCTGGGCCTTGACCATCCACTGTTCGCCACCGAGCGCCTTGGCCGCTTCGACGGCGGCCTCCGGCGTGGCGGCGACCTTGCCGGCGGGCACGGCGATGCCGTACTCGGCGAACAGTTCTTTGGCCTGGTACTCGTGGAAGTTCATGCGAACACCTTGCGGGAAATGAAACGGATTGCTGGGCGAGGAAACCTCTGTCGACGCTCGGCGACGACGCCTGCAGGTTTCCCGGTTGCTGCGCGGCGGGGCGGCGGAGCGCGCCCAGGGCAGAATGGGCGCGTATTCTGAGCAAAGGAGGTGGCAAAGGAAAGTCTGGCCGCCCCGACCTTGGGCTAATCCGCGCCCGCGGCGCCATCCGGCGCGGATCTTGCCAAGCCGCGGAAAACTGGCGACGCTCCCGGCCATGGGCACTGTCGCGCGGCCGCGCAGCATCATTTCAGTGGGGTCCGCCACGACCGGGGAAACAACCCGGCGCGAGCTCTACTTCTTCAATCTGTTCCGGATCCTGCAGGCCTGCATCTACGCGGGGCTCGCTTTCAGTCCGCTCGCGATCGACTGGCTCGACCTGCGCTTCCCGGTCGTCGGCCGCGTCAATGCGCTGCTCTACATCGCGTTCGCGCTGATCCTGTTCCTGCGCACCGAACACGTGCTCGGCCGCGTCGTACCGATGATCACGCTCGCGGTGATCTACGACATCGTCGCCGCCGTGCTCGCGATCGCGAGCATCCGCGAGCCGCAATCGGGCATAGCGATCCTCCTGATGTTCAACATTGGCGCCGGCGCGCTGCTGCTGCCGCCGCGGCGCGCCGGCGCGCTGGCGGTGTTCGGCGCGTTCGCGCTCGCCCTCGGCGTGGCCGTGGTACGCCAGTACGACTCGACGTACGAGATCGGACCGCTCGAATCCATCCTGTTCGGCACCGCCTATCTCGCCTCGTACGGCATGTTCAACGTGCTCGGCAAGCAGATGCGCGCGACCGAGGCGCTGGCCGAGCAGCGCGGCACCGATCTGGCGAACCTGTCGCAGGTCAACGACATGATCATCCGGCGCATGAAGACCGGGGTGCTCGTCGTCGACGATGCGAACCGCATCCATCAGATCAACGAATCGGCGTGGCTGCTGATCGGCAGCCCCAAGCCCGACCTGCGCGACCTCGGCTCGGTCGCGCCGGAACTCTCGCGCCGGCTCTATCACTGGCGCACGACCGGCAAGACCGACACGCGCGCCGTCGCGCTGGCCGAGGACGTGCCCGAGGTACTGCCGCGCTTCACGCGGCTGTCGCCGAACGAGGCGACCAACGTGCTGATCTTTCTCGACGACACCTCGCTGGTATCGCGCCGCGCGGAAGAGCTGACCCTGAGTTCGCTGGGCCGCCTGTCGGCCTCGATCGCGCACGAGATCCGCAACCCGCTCGCGGCGATCAGCTATTCGGCACAGCTGCTCGCGGAGTCCGAGGATCTCGTCGACGCCGACAAGCGCATGGTCGAGATCATCAACAATCACTGTGCGCGCGCGAACGACGTCGTCGAGAACATTCTCCAGTTGTCGCGGCGCGAGCGCTCGCGCCCCGAGCTCGTCGACGTCAACGCCTGGGTCACGAACTTCGTCGAGGAGTACAAGGCGAGCAACGATCTCGGCATGGACCAGCTGCGCGCGGTGACTCAGCCGCGGCTCATCGACGGCCTGTTCGATCCGCAGCAGCTGCAGCAGGTCGCCTGGAACCTCGTCCAGAATGCGATCCGCTACGGCCGCCTGCCCGGCGAGCCGGCCCGCGTCGCGGTCATCGCGCGCATGCTCGGCGACAAGGGGCCGCCCGTCGTCGAAGTCGTCGACCGCGGCCCGGGCATCCCGCAGAAGGTCGCCGCGCAGATCTTCGAGCCGTTCTTCACGACCCACGAATACGGCACCGGCCTCGGCCTCTACCTCGCGCGCCAGCTCTGCGAGGCCAATCAGGCCGCGCTGGAATACGTGCCGGTGGCCGGCGGCGGCAGCTGTTTCCGGATCACGCTGGTCACGCAGATGGCGGCCACGACGCCGCGCAAGTGAGCCGGCGTCTTTACCCGTACGTGCGCCCGCATTACCCTGCCGGAACAGGGGCGGACGGCAGGCAGGATTGCACACGCGATGAGTAGACAAACCGCTCTGGTGATCGACGACGAACGCGACATCCGCGAACTGCTGACGATCACGTTGGGCCGCATGAACCTCGACGTGACCACGGCCGGCAGCGTCGGCGACGCGAAGATGCGTCTCGCGGAACGCAAGTTCGACCTGTGCTTCACCGATATGCGCCTGCCCGACGGGTCGGGCCAGGAAGTCATCGAGCTCGTCGCGCGCCAGTACCCCGAAATGCCGATCGCGATGATCACGGCCTACGGCAACGTCGACGCCGCCGTCGTCGCGCTCAAGGCCGGCGCCTTCGATTTCGTGTCCAAGCCGGTCGATCTCGCCATGCTTCGCCGGCTCGTGCAGACCGCGCTGCGGCTCGGCGACGAACGCCGCAGCGGCGCGAGTGCCACCGAGAGCAAGCTGATCGGCGACTCGCCGGCAATGGAACAGGTCCGTGCGACGATCGCCAAGCTCGCGCGCAGCCAGGCGCCGGTCTACATCAGCGGCGAATCCGGCGTCGGCAAGGAACTCGTCGCTCGGCAGATCCATGAACTCGGCCCGCGCGCGAGCGGTGCATTCGTGCCGGTCAACTGCGGCGCGATTCCGTCCGAACTCATGGAAAGCGAGTTCTTCGGCCACAAGAAAGGGAGCTTCACGGGCGCGCATGCCGACAAGGACGGCCTGTTCCAGGCCGCGCACGGCGGCACGCTGTTCCTCGACGAAGTCGCGGAGCTGCCGCTGCACATGCAGGTGAAGCTGCTGCGCGTGATCCAGGAAAAATCGGTACGGCCGATCGGCGGCCGCGGCGAGGTTCCGATCGACGTGCGCATTCTGTCGGCGACCCATAAGAATCTCGCGCGGCTCGTCGAGCTGGGCCAGTTCCGCCAGGACCTGTTCTACCGCATCAACGTGATCGAATTGCGCGTGCCGCCGCTGCGCGAACGCAAGGAAGACATTCCGAAGCTGGCCGGCCGCGTGCTCGAACGCCTCGGGCGCGATCACGGCACGACCCCGGCACGGCTCAAGCCCGAAGCGCTGGCCGCGCTGCTCGCCTACAGCTTTCCGGGCAACGTGCGCGAACTCGAGAACGTGCTCGAACGCGCGGTCGCGCTCTGCGAAAACAATGTGATCGAGATCGACGATCTGCAACTGCAGCCCGCTGCGCTGCGCCCGCCCGCACCGACCGCCGAAGCGCCTCACGAGGCAGTCCCGCCGATTCGCGACTGGGACGACGTTCCCGTTCCGGTTCGCGGCAACGATCCCGCCGGCCTGACCGGCGACCTCGCGGCGACCGTCGCCGAAACCGAGCGCGCCGCAATCATGAAAGCGCTCGAAGCCACGCGGTGGAACCGTACCGCAGCCGCCAAGCAGCTCGGCCTCACATTGCGCCAGCTGCGCTACCGTCTCGGCCGTCTCGGCATCGAATAACGCACGCTCTACCGCAGCCGCGCAGCCCTGCACGGCCGCGTAGCGACCCGCGGCCGGCAACCGCCGCCGTCTTCTCATCGATCGTCGCATCCGGCGCGGCGATGTCGTCCGCGACGCTTCCGGCCGCCGCTTCGCTGCATGACGCCGTCGCCGCTCCGCATCGACGGCAACCTCGCCCGAACGCGGTCGCTTGCGCGACATATTAATAAAGATAGTTTTTTCTTTATTGACTTGAATACCCGCATACACGCAATGACGACTGCAGCTACGGCACGCCGTTTTTTCGCCGCCGCATGAGCTGAAAGTCCGCGGCGCCGTCGCTGTGCGCGCAATCCGCGCCCGCATCGCCATTCAGCGCGATGGCTTTTGCGCAACTACGCATCCGTATGGATAACGCCGAATCGACGATACCGATTGGAACGGTCTTTGCCGTGCGGACTAGGCACCCGGGTTTTCCCTCAAACCCGCCGTATGGTGTCAATCGGAAGCCCGAAATTTGAGCGCTGACCGTCAGTTTGTGACGCACAGCGGCGGCATACGTCGACGCCTCTGACGGGCTCCAGAGTGTTTTGTGACGGGGTTCCGGATCCTGAATCTTTTTCAAGTGGCACGAAACGTGCTCGTATTGTCGCGGGCTTCGACGTGGCATCGGCCGGCCGTCAACCATCGGCCACCGGATCGCCGCACGGGCTCAGGGGCAATACTTCGAAGTAAGTGACCAGGTTGCAAAGGAAAATTCCATGAAAATGACCAACGCCAAAGGCTTCACCCTGATCGAGCTGATGATCGTTGTCGCGATCATCGCCATCCTCGCCGCCATCGCGCTGCCGGCCTACCAGGACTACACCATCCGTTCGCAGGTCAGCGAATGCGACGTGCTGGCCTCGGGCGCCAAGACCGCGATCGCCGAAACCTTCATG
>NZ_DATIGT010000253.1:0-4975 GCF_035481375.1 Tahibacter sp. | reverse complement strand
CGGCGCCGTGGTCGTGGCTCGCTCCGCGCCTGCTGGCCGGCGCCCGCGCCGCGCTGCCGGCGGCGCAGCGCAGCCAGTTCGTCGCGCCCTGGCCGGGCATCGCGATCGGTTGCGGCCGCAGTGCCGCGCTGTTCACGCGTGCGCTGCGGCGCTGGAGCGACGGCCGCACGTTCACCGTGCAGATCCTCGATCCGCGCATAGCGCCGGCCGAATACGACCTCGTCGTCGCGCCGCGGCACGACGGCCTGGCCGGCGCCAACGTGCTGACGACGCTGGGTTCGCTGAATCCGATCGACGACGACTGGCTCGCCGACGGCGCGGCCGCGTTCCCCGACCTCGCCGCCCTGCCCGCGCCGCGGCGCGCGGTGCTGATCGGCGCGAGTCATCGCGACGTCGCGATCGACACGCAGTACTGCGTCGCCGTCATCGAAGCGTTCGCCAAGCAGCACGAGCGTCACGGCGGCAGTTTTCTCGTCACGACGTCGCGGCGCACGCCGGCGCCGCTGAGCGACTATCTGCGCAGCGCCTTCGCCCGCTTTCCCGGCCTGTTCTGGAGCGGCCTGCACGACGGGCCGAATCCCTACGCGGGATTCCTCGCCCACGCGCAATCGATTTTCGTGACGCCCGACTCGGTCAACATGCTGTCGGAAGCCTGCGCCGTCGGCGTGCCGGTCCACAGCTGGTGGGCGCAGCCCGTCCGCGGCAAGCTCGGCCGGCTGCACGAGGCGCTGCTGCAGAGCGGCCATCTGCGGCTGCTCGGGCAGCCGGCCGCCGAAGCGAGGCCGCCGCCGTTGCGCGAGACGGCGGCGATCGCGGCCGAACTCCTGCAACGCCGGCGCGCGCAACGCGACGCGCGCGCCGACGGCCGGTGAGTCAGCCGGCGCTTTCTCGCTTCTTCCACAAGGCCAGAAGTTCCTTCTCTCGTTCGACGCTCAGCCCGGCCTTGCGCGTGTTGCGGCGTTCGGCGGGCTGCTCGTTCCACCAGGCCAGCGTGTCGCGGACCGTCGCATCGAGCGGCCGACAGGTCAGGCCGCGCCCGCGCGCGCGAGCGGTGCTGCGCTGCGCGAAGCCGGCCGAGTCGCCGTCGGCCGGAATCCAGACCGGCAGGTCGCTCCACGGTGCGACCTTGTTGGCCTGCAGGAACGCCGTGTCGACCCAGGTGAGCTGCGCGTCGGATTTCAGCGCGCCGCGCGTGCGCTGCAGGAAGTCGCGCATCGTCAGCGCCTGCGCCGGACCCGTCGCGTTGAACGTGCCGAACGAGCGCTGCTCGGCCATGCGTATCGTCCACTCGGCGAGATCGCGCGCGTCGATGAACTGCACGGGATCGGCGCCGCCGCCCGGCGCGAGCACGTCGCCGCCGCGCGCGATGCGGTCGGGCCAATAGGTGAAGCGATCGGTTTCGTCGCCGGGACCGACGATGAGACCGGGCCGAATGACGGTCGCGCTGTCGCCGAACCAGTGGCGGACCTCCTGCTCGGAACGCGCCTTCAGCGGCCCGTACAGCGCCAGGTTCGCTCGCAGCGTGTCCTGCGTTTCCTGCATCGGATCGGCGCCCTCGTACGCCGCGAGCGCCGCGGTCTCGTCGGCGCCGGGCATGTCGTTCGCCGCATAGACCGAGATCGTCGAGATGAACACGTACTGCCCGACCTTGCCCTTCAGGACCTTTCCCGCATCGCGTACCCAGAACGGCAGCGTCGTCGGATTGTCGATGCAGACGTCCCACTCGCGGCCTTCGAGTGCGGCGAGGTCGCCGGTATTGCGGTCGCCGTGGAGTTCCTCGACCTCGCCGGGCCATTCCTTGCTGCGTCGTCCACGATTGAACAAGGTGATCTTGTGGCCGCGCGACAGCGCGTAGCGCACCTGATGCGGCCCGATGAACCCCGTGCCGCCGAGGATGAGAATGCGCTGCGGCTGCTTCGGTGCTTCCGCGTGCGCGTCCGGCACGAGGCCGCGCGCGGTCCAGGCGGCCGCGGCAGCGGCGGTCAGTTGCAGCCAGCGACGACGATCGATCATGGGCGAACTCCGGTACGAAGGAACACGTCAGCCACGGCCGGGGCAGACGGACGCGAGGCGCGCATGGCGGCGATCCTCGCGCAACAGCCGGACGTGGACGTGTGCCGGATTGCAGGGTTCGGCGACGGCGGTCGCCGGCGCCGGTCCGGGAGCCCGGAAAAAAAACGGACGCGGCCGACACACGGGCGGCACGGCGGCAAACGCGCGCGCATTCGCGACGCGCCGACCGCCTGAGGCACAATCCGGCCACTTCCGCGCCGGAGCGCCCGATGCCGACTGCCCTGCTGAGCCAGCTCTACCCCGCCCATCTGGCCACGCTGCATCACCGCGCGAGCGTCGCGCTGGAGCGCGGCGGGTTCGATCATCTGGTCATTGCCGCGGGGCAGCCGCGCTATCAGTTCCTCGACGACATGCCGTATCCGTTCCAGGTCAATCCGCATTTCAAGCACTGGCTGCCGGTGACGAAGGCGCCGGGGTCGTGGATCGTCGTGACGCCGGGACAACGGCCCAAACTGATCTATCTGCAGCCGCACGACTACTGGCACGTCGTGCCCGACGTGCCGGCGGGCTACTGGGTCGAGCATTTCGACATCGTCATCGTGCGCGAGGCACGCGAAGCCGCGGCGCATTTGCCGGGACAGGTCGAACGCTGCGCGATACTCGGCGAGGACGTTGCGGCGGTCGGCGCGCACGTGCCGAACAACCCGCAGGGCGTGCTCGATTACCTTCATTACCACCGCGCCTGGAAGACCGAATACGAACTCGCGATGATGCGCGTCGCCTCGCATCTGGGCGCGCGCGCGCATCGCGCGGCCGAGGCGGCGTTCCGCAGCGGCGCGTCGGAATACGGCATCCACATGGCCTATCTCGGCGCGGCGCGCGAGACCGAGAACGAGCTGCCTTACGGCAACATCATCGGCCTCAACGAGCACGGCGCGGTGCTGCATTACATGAATCTCGAGCGCAATCCGCCGCTCGTTTCGCATTCGCTGCTGATCGACGCGGGCGCGAGTTTCCACGGCTATGCCTGCGACATCACGCGCACCTACGCGGGCAGCGACGCGGCCGGGTTCGCCGAACTCGTCGGCGCGGTCGATCGCGCGCAGCGCGGTTTCTGCGACCGCGTGCGCGCGGGCCAGAGCTATCCCGAACTGCACGTGCACGCCCACCATGTGCTCGCCGGCATCCTGCGCGAGCAGGGCTTCATCCGGATGAGCGCCGAGAGCGCCGTCGAATCGGGCGTGTCGGCGACGTTCTTCCCGCACGGCCTGGGCCACTACATCGGCCTGCAGGTGCACGACATCGGCGGCTTCCAGGCCGGCGAGGCCGGTGGCGCACTGGCCAGGCCCGACGGCCATCCGTACCTGCGCCTGACCCGCACGATCGATGCGGGCCAGGTCATGACGATCGAACCCGGCATCTATTTCATCGACATGCTGCTCGCGGAGCTCAAGCAGAAGCCGCAGGCCGCCGACGTGAACTGGGACAAGATCGCCGCGTTCCGCAAGTTCGGCGGCGTGCGCATCGAGGACGACGTGGCCTGCACCGCGGAAGCGCCGGAAAACCTGACCCGCGATGCGTTCGCCGCGTTGAACTGATCAGATCCGGCGCCAATTCGCGATAGCACGGGAAACGGGGAGTTCCGAACGGCATGCGCGAACCGGTACGCGTGTTCAACCGCTCCAGGGAAGTCGAGCGTCATCGCAAGCTCATCGAGCGCCTGCATTCGCCGCGCCTGCAGATGGCGTTCATCGCGGCGCTGACCGGCGCCAGCGGACTGCTCGCCTCCTACCTGCTGCGCATCGGCGGGATGTCGTCGATGGCGCTGCGCTATCCGCTCGCGGTCGCGGTCGGCTACCTCGCATTCCTGTTCTTTCTCTGGGTCTGGCTGCGCTGGGGCGACGGCGACCCGAGCAGAGCCGAAGAAACCGTCGACGCGACCGACCTGGGCATCGAGATCGCGCGCGGCGGCGATTCGGTCGACACCATGTCCCACGCCGCGGACACGTCGTCCGACGGCGGCGGCTTCGATGTCGACGTCGGCGACGGCGAAGGGGCGATCATCGGCGTCGTCATCGTTGCCGCAATCGCGTTGCTGACGGCGCTTTTCGCGGTGTTTTCCATCGTTTCCGCAGCCCCGGTGCTGTTCGCCGAGCTGCTGGTCGACGCCGCGCTCGCGGGCGGGCTCTATCGTCACGTGCGCGGCATCGACCGCGACCGCCACTGGCTGAAGACCGCAGTCGCGCGGACGTTCTGGCGCTTCGCCGCGGTCGCGGTGGTCGCCGCCGGCGCGGGCTGGGCGATCGCGCGCGCGGTGCCCGGCGCCGATTCGATCGGCGCGCTGCTGCATTGAGCCCGCGACCGCCATGGAAACGCCCGCGATCACCGACATGCTGCAGCGCTGGCGCGCCGGCGAGGCCAATGCCGCCGACGCGCTGATGCGCGCGGTCTATCCGATGCTGCGCGAGATCGCCGAGATGCGCCTGCGCCGCCACGCGCGCGGCGCGACGCTGCAGCCGACCGAACTCGCCAACGAAGCCTATGCGCGGCTGCATCAGGCGCGCGGGTCCGGCTGGTCCGATCGTGCGCATTTCTTCGCGTTCTCCGCGCGCGTGATCCGCAACCTGACCGTCGACTACCTGCGCGCACGCGACGCCGAGAAGCGCGGCGGCGACTGCGTGATGCTCGCGCTCGACGAGATCGACGAGCCGCTGCCGGTCGGCGACGTCGACGTGATCGCGATCGACGGCGCGCTCACGGAACTCGAACGCGAAGACGCGGACGTCGCGCGCGTCGTCGAGCTGAAATTCTTCGCGGGCATGAGCACCGATGAAATCGCCGAAGCCTGCAGCGTTTCGCGCGCGACCGTCGTGCGCCGCTGGCGCTATGCGCGCGCCTGGCTCGCCGTGCGCCTGAACGCGACGTCCTGACTGCCGCGACCGGTCTCGCCCATGTCCAGCCC
>NZ_DATIGT010000252.1:0-3550 GCF_035481375.1 Tahibacter sp. | reverse complement strand
CGCCAGGAACGTTTCCCGCCGTGTACGCTTGCGCTTGCTCGCGTACTCGCCGTCTCCGAAGCTCATCTGGTCCATCGTGCAGGCCTGCAGGTAGTGTTGTGTTATCTCAGCACAATTGAGGGGGCTTGTTCAGACCTTACCTAAACAAATCGGGTTCGGAAAAAGCAGCTTGCGCCCCTTGGATGGCCGATGTCGTTACGCCGCCGGCTATCGATCGTGCGCTATCGGTGCGCAGGATCATGTGGACGACGAACCGGCGTAGATTTAGCTCGTCACCGTCCTTGAAAGGTTGCCCCGTTCGGGCGCGGTGGATCACCGGACCAAAGTCCCGCGTTTCTGCTGCCGTGATGGAATCATCAAGGGCATTGTCGGGCGGCTCGCTATAGAAGTCGTCGTCACTTGCGATGCGCTTGATGCTCTGCGGTTTGTCAGGCGAGCGGTCTTTCTCGTAGCAAAAAACCTTTTCTCCGTCGATGCCCGGGACTATGAATCCGCGCATGAGCAAGCGCGGGATGTAGTGTTGGTTTCTACCCGCCATGTCTGGCTCCTTCAGCTACTTCTCGGCGAGAACGACGCCTATGCACACTTATCTGGAAGCTCCTGCCGCATTCGTGAACTGGCTTGACGGCGCCGCCGAATGCGCCCCGACAGCAGAGCAGGTCGAGCACGCAATGTTTGCCTTGGCAGCCAGGGCGGCCAGCCGAGGCATGACCGACGAACATTGGCTATTTGTTGTGGACGGGCTCATTGCGCACGCGAAACGCCGCTGTCCTCAGAACGAGGCGCTGCCGAACTTCGTTGCTCGAGGGATTGGTTTCTCGTCGAGATGGCCATCAATCCAGGAAGGGTCGGAAAGGCTGAACTAGCGTCCCTCGTAAATCAGAGCGGTTCCTTCCCCTGTGCGAGGCTCCTTGGCAACACCTGCTCTAGTTCCTCGGCGATGACTTGGCTCGCCGCCCACTCCGCCGCCCGCTTCAGGGCGGCCAGGTATTCATCCAGTCGCAGCCATTGCACGTCGTCGTCGTCGCTGCGCTCGTGTTGCAGCGATGCTACGAACTCAATGGGCCGCCCCGTCGTGGCCTGCACAACGAACAACCACTCCTCATCCGGCAAGGCCGAACTGAGAAAGGTCATAAACGAGGCGTGCCGGACTTTCGGTTTGCGGCCACCGCGAAATGCCGGCTCATCGAAGCCTGCTGCGGCCCAGTCGGGGGGCGAACAGGCCATCCCCCACGGGGGCGATGGTCTTGGCGGCGAGGGCGCGAGGCGTCTTCGTCGTTCCCACGCCACTCCTAACCCAGGCCACCAGTGCATCAGCGGGGTAGCGAATCAGCTTCGGACCCAGTGCCATCCACGTTGGCGGTGACACCCCGTCGGCGCGCCACTGCTGGAGAAGGCGCACCGAGCATTGGAGCAGTGCGGCGACGTCCTTTTCCGTCAGCAACAGAGGCTGCTGCGGGAAACCCGCGATCGCAGAAAAAAGTGGATCTGTGGACAGGGCTGCCATCGGCACAGGCTACCACTCGCTCAGCAGGTTTTTCGAGCGAAAAAGGGGAGCCAGAAGGGAGCCATGACATAGGCTCGACCTTCTCATTCGAAAGGGAAGTGCTTGATTTAAATGGTGGCCGGGGACGGAATCGAACCGCCGACACGGGGATTTTCAATCCCCTGCTCTACCAACTGAGCTACCCGGCCTGAGGTGTTGCTGCGTGCGGCCAGAGAGGCCGCAGCGGGAAGGCCGCGTATTAAAGCGGGGAGGGTGAGCGGAGTCAAGCGCGTTTTTCGAGGCGTACGAATCGCGTCGCATGACGACGCAGCGCGATCGGTCGGGTGCGGAATTTTCTGTCAATGAGACGACCGATCGTCTGGACGATGCTGACGCGCCGGCGCGGCCAGATGGGAGCGGCCGGCGATGCGCCCGTGACTTCCGGCCCGTTGCCCGTTGCGGCTCGTTCTACTACAACTGTAGTACGACACCTGTAGAGCTGGATGCGATGACGGCCAGACCCGACGACGATGTGGTGCTCAGCGATCTGCAGATCGCGTTGATGCGCGTGCTCTGGGCACGCGGCGAGTGCAGCACGGCCGACGTGGCCGAGGTGCTCGCGCGCGAGCGCGGCATCAAGCACACGACGGTCGCGACGATGCTGACGCGGCTGGAAAAGCGCGGCGTCGTGTCGCTGCGCCGCGATGCGCGGCAGGTCTATTACACGGCCAGCGTCAGCGAGTCGGATGTGCGCCGTTCGATGGTGTCGGAGTTGCTCGGCAGCCTGTTCGGCGGCGACGCGCGCGCACTCGTGTCGCATCTCGTGGATGAGGCGGAGATCGCGCCGGGCGATCTCGACAAACTGCGCAAGCGGCTCGCCCGCGGGGAGCGCGACCATGACTGAGTACGCGGCCATCGTCGGACTGACGCTGCTGACGCATGCCGGCGCTTTTCTCGCGCTGGCCTGGATCGCCGAACGCTTCCGCGTGCGCAGCGTGACGGCGCGCGAATATCTCTGGCGCAGCGCCGTGCTCGGCAGTCTCGCGAGTGCTGCGCTGCAGCTCTCGCTCGTACCGGCGTCGCTGCCGCTGTACCGCGTCACGCTCGTACAGCCCACTGCGATCGATCCCGCGACGACGGCGCGCGACGTGCCGCCGGCGCGGGTCGATGCCGTGCGGGCCGAGGCGCGCGCGACTTCCGGACCGACCGTTTCGTCGGTTTCCGTTGCGCCGGATGCGCCGACGGAGATGGCCGCTGCCGCGCCGGTGCGCTCGCTGCCGCCGATTGGGGAGACCGGGAGTTCGAGTTCGATGCCCGTAGACCTGACGACTGCCGTGCGAGCGGCGTTGCCCGTATTGCTCGCGCTCTGGGTGCTGGCGGCACTCTTTGCATGGCTGCGTGTCGCGCGCGGCGCCGTCTCGCTGGCGCGATGGCTGCGCGGCACGGCGCTCGTCGATGCGCAGGACTGGCGTGACGACTGCAGCGGGCTCGCCGCGTATTTCGGGCTCGTGCGAGTGCCGACCGTGCGTTGCTGCGCGGCACTCGCGAGTCCGCTCGCGACGCCGCAAGGTGTCGTCGTCGTGCCCGAGTGGGCGCTCCGCCTGCCGCGGACGCAGCGCCGAGCGCTGCTCGCGCACGAGTTTGCGCATATCGCGCGCCGCGATCCGCAGTGGCGCGTGGTGCTCGCGTTGTGGCGCGGCCTGCTGTTTCCGCTGCCGCTCGCATCGCTCGCGCTCGCGCGGCTCGATGCGCTCGCCGAGTGGCAATGCGACGCCGCGGCGGCGCGGGCGACCGGCGATGCGCGCGCGCTCGCCGCGTGCCTCGCGCATTGCCTGGAGCGCCGTCTCGATACTTCGTTTCCTGCGCTCGCGGTCGCGATGGCCGCGCCGCGTTCACCGCTGCTGCAACGTGCCGAGCGTCTGCTCGAAGGAGTCTCCATGTCTGTCGTTCCGCTGTCCTGGCGCGTCCGTCTCGCGCCGCTCGCGGCTGTTGTCGTCGCCGTGCTCGCCGTCCCCGCGTTCGTCGCGCCGGTCTCTTTCGCTGCCGAGCGCGATCGGCCTGCCG
>NZ_DATIGT010000251.1:0-13580 GCF_035481375.1 Tahibacter sp. | reverse complement strand
CCGCGGCCGGCGCAGCAGCGCTTCGTCGGCGCGAGCGTTGCGCTCGATGTCGACGCGGCATTGTCGCAGCGCGTCCGCTCGCTTTGCCGCGCCGACGGCGTCACGCCGTTCATGCTGCTGATGGCGGTCTGGCATGCATTGCTCGCCCGGTTGAGCGGCAGCGACGACATCGCCGTCGGATTCCCGACCGCGAATCGTCCGCGCACGGAACTCGAAGGCGTGATCGGCCTGTTCGCCGACACGCGCGTGCTGCGCACGCGGCCGCAGCCGGCGACGCCGTTCCGCCGTCATCTGCACGACGTGCGCGATCGGCTGCTCGCGATCGACGCGCACGCGGCGCTGCCGTTCGAGGCCATCGTCGACTGCGTGCAGCCGCAGCGCAGTCTCGCTCACGCGCCGCTGTTCCAGGTCATGTTCACCCTGCAGAACTTCGACGCGCTGCAGGTCGAACTGCCGGGGCTGGCCGTGCAGCCGCTGCCGCATCCGCCGCAGGCCGCACGCTTCGATCTCACGCTCGTGCTGCGCGACGCCGAGGCATTCCGCGGCGAGCTCGAGTACGCGACGGATCTGTTCGATGCCGCCACGGCGCAGCGCATCGCCGGCCATTTCCGCGAGCTGCTCGCCGCCGCCGTCGACGCGCCCGACACGCCGCTGCTGCGACTGCCGCTGACGGCCGCGACGCCGCCGCGTCCGAGCGCCGCGCACGGCGACACGACGATCGTCGCGCGGTTCGAGCAGCACGTGTCGGCGGCTCCGCATGCGACGGCGGTCGTCGCGGGCGACGCGACGCTCGACTACGCGACCCTCGACGCCGCGGCGAACCGGCTCGCGCAGCGGCTGCGCCGCGACGGCTGCGGCCCGGAACACCGCATCGGCCTGCTGCTGCCGCGCGACGGCGCCGCGGTGGCCGCGCTGCTCGGCGTGCTCAAGTGCGGTGCGGCCTATGTGCCGCTCGATGCCGCGGCGCCGGCCGAGCGGCTGCGGCACGCGATCGGCGATGCGCAGCTGCGCCTCGTGCTGACGACGACGGCGTTCGCCGCGTCCGTGCCGTCCGATGTGCGGAGCCTGTGTCTCGACGAACTCGACCTGTCCGGCGAGCCGGCGACGCGTCCGGCCGGCAAGATCCATCCCGCGCAGCTCGCCTACGCGATCTTCACCTCGGGAACGACGGGCCGGCCCAAGCCCGTGCTGCTGCCGCACGGCGGCCTCGCGAATCTCGCGCACGCACAGGCGCGCCTGCACGGCGTCGGTCCCGGTGCGCGCGTGCTGCAGCTCGTCTCCGGCGCGTTCGACGTCGCGAGCGGCGACACCGTGCTCGCGCTCGCGAGCGGCGCGACCCTCGTCGTCGCACCCGACGCTGCGCGCCGCGATCCGGCCGTGCTGCATGCGCTGCTGCGCGACGCGCGCATTTCGCACCTGCAGATTCCGGTCGCGCTGCTCGCACACCTCCACGCCGACGGTCTGCCGGACCTGCGCGTCGTGATCGCCGGCGGCGAGGAAATGCCGGCGGCCGTTCGCACGCGCTGGGCCGGTCGTACACAACTCCACAATGCCTACGGGCCGACCGAGACCACGGTCATGGCCAGCGGCGGCGAGCAGGGCGGGGACGGCGCGATCGACATCGGCCTGCCGCTGGCCGGCGTGCGCATCCATGTGCTCGACGCGGCACTGCAGCCGCAGCCCTGTGGCGTCTACGGCGAGATCTTCATCGCCGGCGCCGGCGTCGCGCGCGGGTATCTCGGGCATGCGGCGCCGACCGCCGCGCGTTTCCTGCCGGAAACCGGCCCCGGCGCCGAACCCGGCGCGCGCATGTACCGCAGCGGCGACATCGGCCGCTGGCGCAGCGACGGCCGGCTCGAAATCCGCGGCCGCGCCGACCAGCAGATCAAGCTGCGCGGCTACCGCATCGAGCCCGGCGAGATCGAAGCGGTGCTGCGCGCGCAGCCCGGCATTTCCGATGTCGCGGTCGTCGCGCGCGACGACGCACCGGGCCGGCGCCGGCTCGTCGCCTATCTCGTGCCCGCCGCGGGCGCGCAGCCCGACGTGCGTGCGATCGCGGATGTCGCGCGCGCACGGCTCATGGACTACCTCGTGCCGTCGGCCTGGGTCGTGCTCGCCGCCTTGCCGCTGACCGCGAACGGCAAGCTCGATCGCGCGGCGCTGCCGCCGCCGGACGACGATCCGCCGTGCGAGGGGACAGAACTGTCAGGCGCCGCCGCGGCGCTCGCCGCGGTCTGGTGCCGCCTGCTCGGTCGCGCCGCGGTCGGAGCCGACGACAACTTCTTCGCACTCGGCGGTGATTCGCTGCTGAGCATCCAGGTCGTCGCCGGCGCCGCGCGCGCCGGCTGGCGCGTCAGCGCGAAGCAGATCGTCGAAGCGCAGACGCTCGCTCGCATCGCCGCGCTCGCCGTGCCCTGCGACGGCATCGACGCGGAACAGGGCGCGGTGACCGGCGACGTGCCGGCGACGCCGATCCAGCACTGGTTCTTCGACCGCGTGACGACGCGGCCCGAACACTGGAACCAGAGCGTGCTGCTGCAGCCGCGCGACACGGTGACTCTCGACGCCGCGGCCGCCGCCGTGACGCAGCTGCAGCGGCATCACGACATGCTGCGCCTGCGCGTCATGCGCGCGGCGGACGGACCGCGCCTGACGATCGCCGGCGATGACGGCGTGTCACCGCTGCGGCGCGAAATCCTGGACGCCGACGACTTCGCCGGCGCGCTGACCGCGCATGCGCAGGCCGTGCACGGCGCGTTTCGTTTCGACGGCAGTCCGCTGTTCGCGGCGATCTGGTACGAAAGCGCCGACGGCACGCAGCGGCGGCTCTGGCTGCTCGCGCATCACCTGCTCGTCGACGCGGTGTCGTGGCGCATCCTGCTCGACGACCTGCAGTCGCTGGCAGCCCTGCCCTCGGCCGATGTGTCGCTGCCGCCGAAGACCGCGTCGTACCGGCGCCACGCACAGGCGCTGCGCGGCGCCGCGGCGATCGACGCCGCCGCCGCGGAAATCGCGTACTGGCCGGCGCAGCGGCCGCCGTCCGCAACGCCGCTGCCGGTCGACGCGAACGGCAGCCGCCGCGAAGACACGACCGACACGATCACGCTGACCTTGCCGGCCGCGCAGACCGCTGCGCTGCTGCAGCGCGCCGACGGCGGCGTGAACGCGCTGCTGCTGACGGCGCTCGCGCTCGCGTGGCGCGCCTGGACCGGCGAGGCCGCCGTGCCGCTCGCGCTCGAAGGCCATGGCCGCGACGCACCGCAGACCGGTCTCGACGTATCGCGCACGGTCGGCTGGTTCACGGTGAATCATCCGTTGCGGCTGACGCTCGCGCCCGATTGCAGCGCGGCGCAGGCGCTGGCCGATGTGCGGCGGCAGCTCGCAGCCGTTCCCGGACGCGGCGCGGGCTACGGTCTGCTGTGCCAGGCCGGCCGCCTCGACGCCGCTGGCGAGCCGCCGGTCAGCTTCAACTATCTCGGCCAGTTCGATCAGGCCGTGGCCGCGCAGGGGCCGTTCGCCGTCGCGCGCGAAGCGACCGGGCATCCGCGCGCCGCGCAACAGCAGCGGCTGCATGAGATCGATCTCGTCGGCCTCGTCACGGGCGGCCGCTTCAGTCTCGCCGTGCGTTACGGCCGCGAGCGCCTGTCGCGTGTTTCCGTGCAGAGGTTCGCCGATGCCTACCGCGACGGGCTCGACGCGCTGCTGGCGCTCGACCTGCAGTCCGAGCCCGTCGCCGACGTCAGCGCCGGCGCGGCGGAACTCTCGCTCGTCGCGCTCCAGCCGCACGGCCGCCGCGCGCCGCTGTTCTGCGTGCACCCGGCGGGCGGATCGGTAGCCTGCTATCGCGCGCTGGCCGAGGCGCTCGGCGAAGACCAGCCGCTGTACGGCCTGCAGGCGCCGGCGCTCGCGGGATCCGATCGGCGGCTCACGAGCTTCGAGACGATGGCCGCGTTCTACATCGCGGCGCTGCGCCGGCTGCAGCCGCGCGGGCCCTATCGCCTGCTCGGCTGGTCGCAGGGCGGCACGATCGCGTTCGAGATCGCGCGCCAGCTCGTGCAGGCCGGCGAACCGGTCGCGCTGCTCGGCCTCGTCGATTCGGGCTGGAGCAAGTCCATGCTCCGTGCCGATACCGCGGACGACGAAGCGCTGCCCGCCGGCATCGACGTGGCGACGTTCGCTCGATTGCGCACGATGCAGGGCGATATCGCGACGGCGACGCGCGCGTACGAACCGCAGCGCTATCCCGGCGAAGCCGTGTTGTTCCGGGCCGACGACGCGGCGCTGTTCGGTCATCTGGGTCCCGGCCTCGGCTGGGATCCGGCACTTGCCGACTGGCGCGTGCAGACGATTCCCGGCAGCCACTACACCTGCCTGCAGCCGCCTCATGTGCACGCGCTGGCCGCGCAACTCGCCGCGCTGCTCGACGCATCGGCCAGCGGCGCCGCATGAACGCGCCGGCCGCAGCGGCATTGTCGCGATCGCGCTGGCGCGAACCCGCCGCGCGCGCGTTCCTGCTCGTCTGGGCCGGTCAGACCGTCTCGGCGTTCGGTTCGGCCATGACGACGTTCGCGCTGTCGGTCTGGGTGTTCGGCGAGACGCGCTCGCTGCTCGCGTTCGGCAGCGTGGTGTTCGTCAACGCGATCGCGGCCGCGCTCGCCGCGCCGTGGCTCGGCATGCTCTGCGACCGCGTCGCGCGGCATCGGCTGATGCTGGCCGCCGACGCGGCGTCCGCGCTGCTGACCATGATGCTGCTCGCGATCGTGCTCGGCTCGACGCTCGCGCTCTGGCAGATCGTGCTGCTGGTCGCCGCGAACGCGGTGCTGACGACGGCGCATCAGATCGCCTATCGCGCGCTGGTACCGTCCTTGATTGCGCCACGCGATCTCGTGCGCGCGAACGCACTCATCGAGACCGGCTTCGCCGCGAGCACGCTGCTCGCGCCGCTGGCCGGCGGACTGCTGCTCGCCGTGACCGGCCTCGCCGGCATTCTCGCGATCGATCTCGCGACGTTCGCGGTCGCCGTCGCCTGCCTTGCGGCGGCGCGCATCCGCGAGCCGGCTGCAGCGTCGCGCGACGAACGTCCGCTGTCGCATCGGCAGGAAATCCGCGCGGGATGGACGCGCCTGCGCGGCGACCGTGCGCTGCGCGGCCTGTTGATCGCGGCGCTCGCCGCGGGCTTCGCGATGGCCGCGCTGCAGGTGCTGCTGACGCCGCTCGTGCTGCTGCGCCACGACGCGGCCACGCTCGGCCTGCTGCTGTCGGCCGGCGGTCTCGGCATGGCTGCGGGCGGCGCGCTGCTGCTGGTCCGGCATCGCCGTCCCGGCACGACGCTCGTCGTCGCCGCACAGGCCGGCATGGGCCTGTCGCTGCTCGCGCTCGGCATCGCGTCCTCTGCAGCCGCGACCGGCGCGCTGCTGTTCGCGCTGTATGCGTTCAGCCAGTGCGGCGCAGTCGCGGTGCGCAGCCTCTGGCAGAGCGAGATCGAGCCGGCGCTGCGCGGCCGTGCGTTTGCCGCGATCGGCGCGCTGTCAGCGCTGCTGCTGCCGCCGGCCTGCCTCGGCGCGCCATGGCTCGCCGAGCACGTGCTGCAGCCCTGGCTGCAGCAGGCGCCGGCCGCCATCGCGGCGATCGTCGGCCGCGGACCGGGTGCCGGCGCCGCCGTGCTGATCGCGGTACTCGGCCTCGGATTGCTGGTGTCGGCCGCGGCGCTGTGGCGCAGCGCGGGCCGCCGCGAACTCGACCGCCGCCTCGCGGCGCGCGCCAAGGACTGACCCGGCGCGCCGCGCCGGCCCACTTCGACAAGGACCGACCACAATGGGAAAACTCGAAACTCTGGAATACCCGCGCGACGCCGCGTTCGATGCGGCCGCGGTCGTCAATTCCCACAACGAATGGGACCCGCTCGAAGAAACCATCGTCGGCCGCATCGACGACGCGGTCGTGCCGGAATGGCACGTCACGCTGGAATCGACGATGCCCGAAAGCGCCTGGGCGTTCTTCCGCCGCCACGGCGGCGAACGCTTTCCGCAGGACATGCTCGACCGCGCGCGCGAGGAACTCGACGGCTTTGTCGCGCTGCTCGAACGGGCCGGCGTCACCGTGCGGCGGCCGGACGCGGCCGATCAGGCCGTGCCGTTCGCGACACCGCATTTCCGCGCGCGCGGCAGCCTGTATTCGGCAATGCCGCGCGATGCGTTCCTCGTCGTCGGCGACGAGATCATCGAAGCGCCGATGGCCTGGCGCAGCCGCTATTTCGAAGCGCATCCGTTCCGGCCGCTGCTGAAAGACTATTTCCGCCGAGGCGCGCGCTGGACCGCCGCGCCGAAGCCGGAGCTCTGCGACGCGGCCTACAACGCGGAGTTCCGTCACCCGACGTCGATGGACGACATGGTCTACGCCGTCAGCGAATTCGAGCCGCTGTTCGACGCGGCGGATTTCGCGCGCTGCGGCCGCGACATCTTCGCGCAGCGCAGCAACGTGACGAACGCGCTGGGCATTGCGTGGCTGCAGCGCCATCTCGGCGAGGGCTATCGCGTGCACACGCTCGCCGTCAACGACACGCATCCGATGCACATCGACGCGACGTTCACGCCGCTCGCGCCGGGCAAGGTACTGATCAATCCCGAGCGCATCGACGCACTGCCGGCGATGTTCGACGGCTGGGAAAAACTCATCGCGCCGAAACCCGCGCTCGAACTCGGCGGATTCTCGATGTGCAGCGACTGGATCGTCGCGAACACCTTCATGCTCGACGAGAAGCGCGTGTTCGTCGAGGCGAGCGAGGAAGGCCTGCTGCGCGCATTCGAGCGCTGGGGTTTCGAGCCGATCCCGCACTCGCTGATCAACTTCAATCGTTTCGGCGGCGGCTTCCACTGCTGCACGCTCGACGTGCGCCGCCGCGGCGGCCTCGAATCGTATTTCGACTGAATCCAGGTGACGCCATGTTCCGCAACGATCTCTACCATCCTTCCGCCGCGCAGACGCCGGCGCTCGCCGCGCACTACCACAGGCTGCATCACGTCGCGTTTCCGGGCTTCGTCGAAAGCGGCTTCTTCGCGCAGCTGCGCGAGGACGTCGACCGGTTGCTGCAGCGCTCGATGCGCCGCGACTTCCTGATGGCCTGCATGGACAACTCGCCGCGCCGCATGAACGTCGTCAACGGCAACACGATCGAGCAGCTGTCGCAGTGGGTCCCGGCGATCTACACCGCGCCGGAACTGCTCGATTTCCTCAGCGAGATCGTCGGCGAGCGCGTGCTGCCGCTGACCGACGACATCGACCGCTACGTCATCAACCAGCTGCGCCAGAGCTCCGACACGTTCGGCGCGCACTACGACGACTACCCGCTGTCGTTCGTGATCATCATGGAATCGCCGGGCGCCGAAGGCGGCGGCTATGCCGAGATGGTGCCGAACGCGACCTCGCTCGCGCAGCTCGAGGAGAATCCGATCCGCCTGCCGCTGCGTGCCGGCGACGCGTACCTGCTGAAGGCCGACACCACGGCCCATCGCGTCGCGCCGCTGACCGTCGACGCGAGCCGCGTCGCGATCAATCTCGCCTACACCACGCCGGGCTACGTGCCGCGCATGACCGAGTCGGCGGCGATGCTCTATGCGGAGGCCTAGGCGAATCGGGAATCGGGATCGCACGCGAAAGCGAGCGCCGATGATCATCCGCGGCGCCAAATGACGGTGGGCATCGCAGCCGACGCCGGAACTGCCGTCGTCGCGATTCCCGAACGCCATTGGAGATCGTCATGCTGCTTGCCATCCGCCACCTGAGTCTTGCCATCGCCCTGGCCGTCGTCGCGGCCGGCACGGGTCGCGCCGACACCACGGCGCCCGCCGCCGCCGAGTTCGACGCCGAGTCGCTGCTGGCGTCGCTGCCGCCCGACGTGCGCCAGCAGCTCGACGATGCGAGGACGCGCGCGACGAAGCTGTTCACGAGCCTGCGCGAAAGCGCCGCGCCGCGCGACTGGGCGATCGCGTCGCAGTTCGTCTACCTCGATGCGCCCGGTGGCGCGGTGTCGAGCGCCGAGCGCGCGGCGCTGCTGCGCAACGCGGCGGCAGCCGATCCGGAGGACGCGCTCGTGCAGTGGATGGCCGCGACGGCAATGCCGGGCGGCGAAGGCGGCTGCAGCGCGCCGGCGCTGCTGCCGGCGAACTACGACGCCTTGATGCGGCTGGAGTCCGACAATGGCTTGGCCTGGCTGCCGGCGCTGCATCAGTCCTGGCAGAACAAGGACGCGCTCGCGGTCGATTCGACGCTCGCGCGCATGGCCGCCGCCAGCCGCTTCGACGATTACCGCGCCGACTACCTGCGCGCGCTCGTCGACGTGGCCAAGCGGCATCCGGAATCGGTCTGGTCACCGCCGGGTACGGCCTCCGGCTGGTCGGCCGATGAGCTGCAATTCCAGGCAGCCTTCATCCAGGCGCAGATGCTGCAGCCGCCGATCTACACGCTGTTTTCGGTCTGCGACCGTGCAGAGCAGCCCGATGTGGACCTGCGCCGCTTCTCGATCTGCGCCGATGTCGGCCGCGGTATGGTCAAGCATGCGCGCAGCGCGCAGCTGCGTCAGTTCGGGCTGACCGTGATCAATGACAGCGGCCACTATGGCCCCGAAGACCGCGATGCCGAGCGCGAGCTGGCCTGGCTCCAGGCAGCGCCGGAATCGACCGGCGAGGCCGGCATGCGCGCCGCGTTCACCGCGTTGCGCATGGAGTATCTGCGCAGCGGCGACGAAATCGCCGCGCTGCGCAAGGCGGCGATCGCTGCCGGCCAGCCCGCGATCCCGCCGCCGGCCTGGCAGCCGAGCACGCGGATCGAGGACGAGGACGAAGCGGACGCCGAGGACTTCGGCCGCATGACCGAGGCCGCGCCGCCGGACCCCGACGCCATCTGAGCCCCGGGCTTCCGCCGGGTTCCTCGAACCCGGGGAAGCAGGGCCGGAAGCCGCGCGTTCAGCCGTTCCCCGCCGCGGGATTTACGCCTCCCCATTCCCCATTCCCGCCCCCGCCGTGTACGCTCGGCCGCGTTTGCTTCGCGCGAGGACGCTTCGATGCTGAAAGTCCTGATAGCCAGTTGCAAAGGCGGCTGCGGCAAGACCACGCTCGCGACGCATCTCGCCGCGCACTACGCGGTCGAGGGCAGGAACACGGTGCTCGTCGACTGCGACCGGCTCGCGTCGAGCCGGCACTGGTGCGAACGCCGCGCCGGCCTCGCGAGCGCCGTGCTGCCGATCGACGGTACGAAGCGCAACTGGCGCGAGCGCATTCCCGACGGCGCCGACCGCGTGATCATCGACACGCCGGCCGGCGCGAGCGCCGCGGACGTCGACGAATTCCTCGACTACGCCGACGCCGTGCTGATTCCGGTACTGCCCTCGCCGTTCGATCTCGAAGCCTGCCGGCCGTTCGTCGATGCCGTCGCCGCTCTGCCGCGGATCAAGCGCGGCAAGGTCGCCGCCGGCATCGTCGCGAATCGCCTGCGGCCATGGACGCATGCGAGCCAGCTCGCGCTCGAGGACATGCAGCAGTTCGCCCTGCCGGTCATCGCGCAACTGCGCGACACGCAGGGCTATGTCGTCGCGACCGGTCTCGGCAAGAGCCTGTTCGACTATCACGCGGAAACCGTGCGTTCGCATCAGGACGACTGGAAGCCGCTGTTCAAGTGGCTCAAGAAGAACAACTGATCCGGCGCTACGCCGGCGTCTTCGCGAAATCGTTACCTGCGCTCGGCACACTGCATGGATGCCGACCTTGCTGCGTTGCCTGTTGCTGAGCCTGATCACCTCCGTCGCCGTCGCGGCGGAACCGCTGACCGAACTACAGGCGCGCCTGCGTCCGGAATTCGCCGGCCGCGCCGGCACGCGCACCGTGCCGGGGCTCGGCATCGCGCTTGTCGTCGACGGCCGCGTGCGCTGGGTCGAAAGCTTCGGCCATGCCGATCGCGAAACCCGGCGGCCGCTGACCAACGACACGCGGCATGCGCTCGGCGATCTCGGCAAGCCCTTCGTCGCCGCGCTGGCCGTGCGGCTCGCCGCGCAGGATCGCATCGCGCTCGACGCGCCGGCGCGGCGCTACCTGCCGCAGCTGAGCATCGCCGGCGGCGACACCGATGCGGCGACGCTGGTGCGGCTGCTGACGCATCACGCCGGTCTGCCGCCGAACTATCTCGCGAACATGTACCTCGACGACGACGCGGCGCCGGCCGCGGAATCGCCGCCGCCGGGCGCGCTGTATTTCGCGCAGCAGCCCGGCGAGGTCTACGCCTACTCCAACATCGGCATCGAACTCGCGGCGAACGCGCTTGCCGCCGCGGGCGGCGCGGACTACGCCACATTGCTGCGCAGCCAGGTGCTGGAGCCGCTCGGCCTGACCGCGACCGGCCTGGAAACGACCGACGCCGACGCGCGCGGCCACCGCAAGGGCCGGCCGCTCGTCCCGCCGCGCGCGCGCGAAGCGGCCTCTCTGGGGCTGCGTGGCAGCCTGATCGACCTCGCGCGCTTCGCCGAAGTGCTGACCGCGACCGAACCCGCGATGGACCTGAGCGCGCTGTTCCGGCCTTACAACACCGAATCCGTGCTCGATCTCGACTACCGCAACGGACTCGCGTTCTCGCTGTTTGCCGACCAGCGTGCGGAAGTCGGCACCGTCGCGCGGCTGAGTTCGCTCTATCCGGGATCGCGCGCGCGCATCGATATAGCCTTGCGGCACCGCGCTGCCGTGATCGTGATCGCCAACGGCGCCGATGCGGGCGACGCGGTCGACGAGATCGTCGACGACCTGCTCGACGGTTGGCTGCAGGCCGCGCACGGCATTGCGCCGCGCGTGCGCAAGGCGCCGCCGCCGGCCGTCGCGGAGTGGCCGGCCGCGGCAAAGCCCGATCAGGCCGCGCGCTACTACTCGACCGCGGCGGGTCTCGCCGAGCTGAAGCCCGACGGCGATGACTTCGACGCGCGCGTGCTCGGCCTGCGCTTTTCCGCGGAGCGGCGCGACGACGGCTGGTATCGCCTGCATCTGCGTCTGCTCGGCCTGCCGCTCGATCTCGGCCCGCTGCGCCGCGTGCTCGTGGCGCCGGCCGTCGTGGCCGAACGGCGCGTGCTCATCGTCTGGGTCGCAAAGCGCCGCTTCCTCGTCGGCAGCGCCTGGGATCCGCCGCGCCTGGCGCCTGCGTTCGAGGCGCTGGCCGGGCAGTACCGCCTGCTCAATCCCGACCGCATCACCAACGAACTCGGCATTGCGCGGCTGCGCGTGGATCTCGACGACGGCGTGCTCAGCGCGAGCTATCCGCTCGACATTCCGCTGCTGCGCACGCGCGTGCCGCTGGAACCCGACGGTTCCGACAGCCTGCGCGTACCCGGGCTCGGATCCATCGTCGGCGAACGCCTGCGCGTCGAACGCAACGAAGGACGCCTCCGGCTGCACTATTCGGGCTATGTGTTCGAACACGAATGACGGTCGCCAAACCGGTCGAGGCTTGGTGCACCATTAGCTCCCTACACGAACGGCGAGGAAGCCAGCCATGCAAGAACTCATCCTGCTGCGACACGCCCACGCCGGCAACGCCGGTCCCGAGCAGAGCGACAGCGACCGGACGCTGAGCCTGACGGGCGAGGCGGAGGCGGAAGCGGCGGCGGCATGGCTCAAGGCGAGCGGTGCGCGGCCGCAGCGCGTGCTCTGCTCGCCGTCGGCGCGGACGCGGCAGACGCTCGAACGCGTCCTCGCCCGCATCGAATATTCCGACACGCGCTACGAGCCGGCGATCTACGAAGCCACCGCCGGCGATCTCATGGGCCTGCTCGACCAGCACCGCGACGCGGGACAGGTGCTGCTCGTCGGCCACAACCCCGGCATCGAAACGCTGGTTGCGCTGCTCGCGACCGGCCAGTCCGGGGAATTCCGCGGCATGCCGCCGGCCGGCATCGCCTGGCTCGAAGTCGGCACCGACATCGAGCCGGGCAGTGGCAGCCTCAAGGCATTCTGGTCGCCCTGAGCCGGCCCGGCCCGGAGCCGCGGCGGCCATGTCGTCTCGCGTCGTTCCCGATGCGCGATCCCCGAAGCGGCGCGTTCGCCTGGGCCGGGGCATCGGACTGCTGCTCGCCGCGCTGCTCGTACCGGCCGCGGCGCGCAGCGATGCGATCGCGCTCGACCCGGTGCGATCGAACGCGGAGTTCCAGGTCCGCGTCATGTGGATGTTCGACGTGACCGGCCGCTTCGGCGCCGTCACCGGCAACGTCGATATCGATCACGCCGCGCGCACCGCGCGCGTGCATGCGCGCATCGACGTGCGCGGCGTGTCGATGCGCCGCGCGAGCTACGAGGACTGGGTCAAGTCCGATGAATTCTTCGACGCCGAACAGCATCCGTTCGTGGAGTTCGTCTCCGAGCCGTTTCCGCTCGCGACGCTCGACATCGGTGGCGACATCATCGGCCACCTGACGCTGCGCGGCCTGACGAAGCCCATGAATCTGCGGCTGCGCCCGTCGCAATGCCCCGGCGAAGCGGCGCTGCGCTGCGCCGTCGTCGCCGACGGCACGCTGCAGCGCAGCGACTTCGGCATGCGCTCGCGGCGCGCGACGCTCGCCGACCGCGTGCGCCTGCATTTCAGCGTGCGCGCCGCATCGGCCACGCAATGAGGGAACGAGGTTTCATGCCCAGGGAATGGCGGATCGTCGCAATCGTCGCGCTCGCACTGATCGCCGGCGGCTGCTCGCTGTCGCGCGAGCGCGTGCGCCGCGCCGACGCGGTCATCGAACAACTGCGCGATCACGAACTCAGCTGCACGCAGGCCGATCACTGCGCGGCGCGGTCGCCGTACCACGAACTCTACGAGGAAAGCCTCCGGGCCGCCGGTCCGCAGCATTTCGTGACGCTGCTCGACCACGGCGCCGACTCGCTCGCGCTGCGCCTGCACCTCGTGCGCAGCGCGCGCAAGAGTATCGAAGTACAGACCTTTATTTTTTCCGCCGACGATTCGGGCTATCTTTTCCTCGACGAGCTGATCAAGGCGGCGCGCCGCGGCGTGCGCGTTCGCGTGATCGCCGACCAGCTGTTCTCGCTCGGCGACTACACCCTGCTCGCGCGGCTTGCGCGCGCGCATTCCAATTTCGAGCTGCGCCTGTACAACCCGGCGTTCGACGACGCGGCGACCCAGCCGCTCGAATTCGCCGCGAACATTCTCTGCTGCTTCTTCCAGTTCAATCAGCGCATGCACAACAAGCTGCTGCTGATCGACGGCGAGACCGGACTGGCGGGCGGACGCAACTACGAGGACCGCTATTTCGACTGGGATCCGGAATTCGACTACCGCGACCGCGACGTCGCCGTGACCGGCGTCGTCGCCGGCCGGCAGATGCAGGCCTCGTTCGAGCAGTTCTGGACCCACAAGCGCACGCGCACGATGGCGCAGCTCAAGGACGTGAACCGCCGTCTGCTGCAGATATCGCGCGACCCGGCGCCGCCCTGGGACACGCCGCCGTGGCAGCGGCCCGACCGCGTCGCCGCGATCTCGCGCCAGGCCGACGACTGGAACTGGATCGTCGGCCGCTTCGTCGTGCATGGCTTTCGCGTCGCCAAGGT